>NZ_BADK01000001.1 GCF_000333595.1 Azospirillum sp. B506 | reverse complement strand
ACACCGGAGCCGGCGATCATCGACACCGCCCCGGCCGATGGCGGCGAGCCGATCAGCGTCTTCGAATCCGGCGCCATCCTGGTCTATCTGGCCGAGAAGACCGGCAAGTTCCTGCCCAGCGATCTGCGCGGACGCAAGACGGTTCTCGAATGGCTGTTCTGGCAGGTTGGCGGCCTCGGCCCGATGGCCGGCCAGAACCATCATTTCGTCCAGTACGCGCCGGAGCGCATCCCCTATGCCATGGAACGCTACGTCAAGGAGACCGGCCGCCTCTATGGCGTGATGGACAAACGCCTTGCCGACAACGAGTTCCTGGGCGGGGCCGAGCTGTCCATCGCCGATATGGCGAGCTACCCGTGGATCGTCCCGCATGAACGCCAGCAGCAGAATCTGGACAACTTCCCCAACCTGAAGCGCTGGTTCACCGCGATCAAGGAACGTCCCGCAGTGGTGCGCGCCTATGAAAAGGGGCAGGAGATCAACCCCAACCGCACGCCGACGGTGAATGAGGAAAGCAAGAAGATCCTGTTCGGCCAATCGGCGGACACGGTGAAGCGCTGACCCGCAATTGCCGGCCCGGCTTCCCCGTGTCGGGCCGGCAACTTCGTTCAGCCTCCCGCTCCTTTGCGGCATCCGTTCGCGCCGCCCAGACTTTCGGGGTTCCCCGGCGTCGACCGGACCGTTCGTCTGATCAGCGTGTTGTTTTCGGAAGAAGATATCTTGCGGAGACGCGGCGCCGATGAGCATCTGGCCAAGCCGCGGCTCCGACGGCACCCTCCAACAAAGGGCGGCCGGTCCCACCACCGCAACCCCCACCACCGCACCCTTCGGGCGCTCGCGCCGCATCCTTCCGGGGGGCGGATCTGCGTCTTCGGACACACCCACCGGGCGGGGCTGTGGGAATGGCGGAATGACGCCGCGCTGTGCCGACATCCGCGCCTGCTTTGACACCGCAACCGGCGCGTCACCCTGCATCATTCGCCTATGCCCGCCGTGCCGCCCCGTCGAAGGCCCGGCAAGCGGGATTGGCGCCCGCGTTTGCCGCAGTCTTGGCATCGGTT
>NZ_BADK01000002.1 GCF_000333595.1 Azospirillum sp. B506 | reverse complement strand
CCGGCGCCGCCGTCAGCCACTCGTTCCGCTTCCCCATCGAACCAGCGACCGCCGCGCCGACAACCCCGGCCGGGATCAGAACGAACAGCGCCAGCACCCGCAGGTCGAAGAACGCCACTTCGCCCACCGTCAGGGGAGAGAAGCTGAAGACGAAGGGGAAGAACAGCCGCTGCCACAGGCCGGGCGGGAAGAAGCTGACATTGACATAGTCGGAAAGCGCGGCGAAGGGCGACTTGAAGATGTGGTTCATGTGCGGGAAGACCGGGTTCCCGTAATCGTGCCAGAGATGAACCATCCAGACGCCACCGCCCAGCGCCAGCCCGGCCAGCACGCCGATGCCGAAGAAGAAGGCCAGCCACAGCCGCCGCCACGGCCGCGCCGGCAGGGCCAGGAAGCCCAGGCAAAGCCCGACCGCATAGATCACCGTCGGGTTCTTCAACCCCATCGCCGCCCCGGCCAGCAGTCCGGCCGCGGCGACCCGGGCGAAGCTGGGCAGCGCCCGGCCGTCGAGGATGCTGGGCAGGCTGCCGGCGACCACCGCCGCCGCACCCAGCACGCCCAGGCTGACCACATTGTCCTGGAAGGTGGTGCCGATCAGCCCCAGCGTGCCGCCGCCCAGCCCACCCATCGCCGCGAGGGCTATGGCGATCAGGGTGCGTTTCGGGACCGGAACGTTCCGCAGGCAAAAAGAGGACAGCAGATAGAGCAGCGACAGGTTGATGCCTTGCAAGGTCCCCCACAGGAAGCCCGCCACCCGCGCCGGCAGGTGGGTCGCCAGCCAATAGAAGGGTACGTCAAGGACGGGGCTGTAGAAGGTCGGCATCTGTGCCGCAAGCAGATCGCGCCCGATCCGACCGGTCAGCATGGCATAGCCGTTGTACCAGTGGTAATTCCGCAGATCCCAGTTGGCGTCCATGCCGAAGGCCAGCGTCAGCAGCCCATAGGCCGGTGGCGCCAGCAGCAGGAAGGCGATGCCAAACAGGCGGGCGCGGCGGTCGTCGTCATGTCTCGGCATCGGATCGGGCGGGCCTTCATTGTCTCGGTTGGGCACGGCAGCTTGGCAGGTGTCTTGGTAGGCGGGGTGGGGTATTCACCGCAAGTCCGCCGCCCGATGAACAGCCATGGCGTTGCCGCTATTCCCGGTCTGCGCCGGGCAATCGTCATGCCGGTCGAGTGCTGCGCTTTGCCGACCGAAGTCGGGCCTGACCGGGACGATCCGGGCCTGTCTGCGCAACAATCATGCGCGGCGATGCATTCGCGCATGCCTGTTCGCTCATTGCGTGCCGGGAAAAGGGCAAGCTTCCTCTGGCAATGGGGTGTTCGGTCTGCTATTCACCACGCTCTGCATGCGCACGCTTGCGCCTTCTTGCGCGACAGGATTTCTGGCGATGGAAAAGTTCACGGTTCTCACCGGCGTTGCGGCGCCGCTGCCGATGATCAACGTCGACACCGACATGATCATCCCGAAGCAGTTCCTGAAGACCATCAAGCGGACGGGGCTTGGCAAGCACCTGTTCGACGAGATGCGTTACACCCCCGATGGGCAGGAGATCCCGGACTTCGTCCTGAACAAGCCGGCCTACCGCAAGGCCAGCATCATGGTGGCGGGTGACAATTTCGGCTGCGGCTCCTCGCGCGAGCATGCGCCGTGGGCGCTGGCCGATTTCGGCATCCGCTGCATCATCGCCCCCAGCTTCGCCGACATCTTCTACAACAACTGTTTCAAGAACGGCATCCTGCCGATCAAGTTGCCGAAGGAGCAGGTCGACCTGCTGCTCGACGACGCATCGCGCGGGTCGAACGCCGTCATCACGGTCGACCTTGAGAAGCAGACCATCACCGGCCCGGACGGCGGCTCGATCTCCTTCGAACTCGACCCGTTCCGCAAGCATTGCCTGCTGAACGGCCTGGACGACATCGGCCTGACGCTGCAGCAGTCGGCCCACATCGACGGGTACGAGGGCAAGCAGCGCGCCGGCCAGCCGTGGATGTGGGGCTGACCGCCTTACATCCTCCCCCGATTCCCTTCAACTTCTGTCTTCTTGACGTCTGACATTTGGGAGTGCGCCCGCCATGGCCGCCAATAAGAAGCTTCTGTTCCTCCCCGGTGACGGTATCGGCCCGGAGGTGATGCGCCAGGTTCGCCGGGTCATCGACTGGATGGACCGCAAGCGCAAGATCACCTTCGACGTGTCCGAAGGCCTGGTCGGCGGCGCGGCCATCGACGCCCATGGCGTTCCGCTGTCCGACGCCACCCTGGCCGAGGCGCTGGCGGTGGATGCGGTGATGCTGGGCGCCGTCGGCGGTCCGAAGTGGGACAACCCGACCGACTACACCAAGCGGCCGGAAGCCGGCCTGCTGGCCCTGCGCAAGGAACTGGGCCTGTTCGCCAACCTGCGCCCGGCGGTGGTGTTCGACGCGCTGGTCGATG
This sequence comes from Azospirillum sp. B506, assembly GCF_000333595.1. Lineage (GTDB taxonomy): Bacteria > Pseudomonadota > Alphaproteobacteria > Azospirillales > Azospirillaceae > Azospirillum. Next base: position 5,412 of record NZ_BADK01000002.1, on the reverse strand, counting down.
CCTCGACCCTGAAGGCCGACGTCATCCGCGGCCTGGACATCCTGATCGTCCGCGAGCTGACCGGCGGCGTCTATTTCGGTGAGCCGCGCGGCATCACCGACATCGGCAACGGCGAGCGCCGCGGCGTCAACACCCAGGTCTACACCACCTCGGAAATCCGCCGCGTCGCCCGCGTCGCCTTCGAGCTGGCCCGCAAGCGCGGCAACAAGCTCTGCTCGATGGAAAAGGCGAACGTCATGGAATCCGGCCTGCTGTGGCGGCAGGAGGTGACCAAGCTGCACCAGGAAGAGTTCCAGGACGTCGAGCTGAGCCACATGTACGCCGACAACGGCGCCATGCAGCTGCTGAAGAACCCGAAGCAGTTCGACGTGATCGTCACTGACAACCTGTTCGGCGACATCCTGTCGGACGAGGCGGCGATGATGACCGGCTCGCTCGGCATGCTGCCCTCCGCCTCGCTCGGCGCTCCGGATGCCAACGGCAACCGCAAGGCGCTGTACGAGCCGGTGCATGGCTCGGCCCCGGACATCGCCGGCCGCGATCTGGCCAACCCCTGCGCCACGCTGCTGTCCTTCGCCATGTGCCTGCGCTACTCGTTCAACCTGGACGAGGACGCCAAGCTGATCGAGCGCTCGATCCAGAACGTGCTGGGCGGCGGCATGCGCACGTCCGACATCATGGCCCCGGGCATGGCGCGCTGTTCCACCACCGTCATGGGCGACTCGATCCTGCGCGAGCTGGACAAGTTGGCCTCCTGATCGGTTTTCCGACCGGCCTTCAAGGAAAAGCCCCCGTCCGCATGGACGGGGGCTTTCTTGTCTGCACGGGCTGCAGCATTTCCCCTGTCCGGGTCAGTCTCCACCGGCCGGGCGGTCGGCCGGGCGGCCGCCGTGACTCGCCTGTCCTCCCTTGCGTCCGGCTTCCGCCGCCAGCGAGGGGTTCTTGGAGAAGCTGCGCGAGGAGGCGGGCACGCTGCGCCCACCCTTGCGACCGGCTTCCGCCGCGAGTTCCGGGTTCTTTGAAAAGCTGCGCTTGTCGGCCGGTACGCTTTCGCCGCCCTTGCTGGCAATTTGGCGTTGCCGATCCGGGTCCATCGACGCGAAGCCGCGGCCTGACGTCCGATTGCTCTCTTTCGAGGCCATAACCAACCTCCGACTGTGCCTTGCTGAATTGACAACCAATCGGTGGCGCGCTGGTTCCTGCTTCGCCGTATTAAAATCGTCCGATCTGTCCGCAGGCCCGGTTGGCCGCATCAGGGGTTGCCCTGCGCCTGGTTGAGAGGTTGTATAGGTCGTCCGGTGGTGCATTCTTTCGATAGAAAGCCAAGAAGTTTATCTCGCGTTCGGCGATGCATGGCAAAATGACACAGGCATAGCCAATATGAACCGTAAGGTCTGATATTGAAATATTTCTTCCAAAATTTCTAAAATACAACTGATTTCATAAGATTTTCACGAGGAGATATCAGAGTTTTTATTGGAATAGAAGGGAAATCCCTTCCAGAATTGGCGATGTTTCCGAAAGCTAATACTTTCTCTTTATGAGAAATATGCGGAATTTTGTGGATTTTTTGCGGATATCTTTAAGAAATTCGCAAGGCATTCCGGAGCTTGATTGTGTAGCCGGCGGATCCGATGCCGGGCCGGGTTCATTGGGGCAGGGGAGGGTGCGATGCCGACCGTGCTTGTGGTTGACGATGAACCCATGGTGCGTATGACGTTGCGTCGTCTGCTTGAAAAATCGGGCGTCGAAGTGACCGAGGCGCAGGATGGTGCCGAGGCCATGCGGATCTTCCGGGCGAGTCGGCCGGATCTGGTGATCTGCGATCTGGTGATGCCATTCGCCGACGGCCTCCAGACGATCTTGCGCATGCGGCGCTTGGACCCGGCGGTCAAGATCATCGCCATTTCCGGCGGCGGCCGCAGCAAGGCGATGGAATTGCTGGCGGTCGCGCGGCAGATGGGGGCCGATCATGCGCTGGCGAAGCCGATCGAACGCAGCCAGATCGCCCTGATCGTCGATTTCTGCGGGCGCGACGGTGGCAGTCCGCCTTCGCGTGGTCTGTAAGGCGGCGGAGGGGGGATAGGCGGGGGTGGCTGGAGGAGCTGTCGGGTGGTGATGCGGAGGATCGCGTCCATGCGGCGACTGCTGCGCCGATGGTTCAGTGAGGCTGGAGCGGCCGGTCCGCTGCCTGCATCGGCCGCCGGCCATCCCAACGCCGGCCATCCCAACAATGCCGCAAGGCCGGCGCCAACGGAGGAAAACCGGCAGGAACTGCGCGCCCTGGAGCAGCGGCTGTGGCGCTTGCTGATGCAGCCGGCGGTCGCATCGACCGGCCGGGTCCATCTGCTCGATCTCGGTATGATGCGGGATCGTCTGGGGGGTGGATGGCCGGCCTTGCGGCCGCGGGTTCTGTCCGCCGCCGACACCATCATCGATCGTTACCTGACCCGCAACGACATCCGGTTCCGAACCGCCGGCGACGACTACATCCTGGTGTTCGCCTCGCTCGACCGCCATGCGGCGGCGCTGGTCTGCGCCAGGGTTGCGCAGGAACTGCTGCAGCTCTTCCTCGGCGACGACCGCTCGGCCGATCTCCGCGTCTCGACCGCCGTCGGCGTGGCGGATGGGCAAATCCGCTTCGAGCATGCCCTTGCGACGGTCCTTCTGGCCGGGGCGCGGCAGAGTGCGGAGCCGGCAGGGGCGCCGGGCGGCGAGCGGCAGGATGCCGCCGCGTCGGCCGGCGCGGTGGAACCGGACGGCTTCCCCTTGATGTCCGGCGCGATCCTCTACACCGAGGATGGGGGCGGCAAGGCCAGGCCCGTCCTGCGTCAACTGAGGCTGTCGCCCGACGATGCCGGCCGGTTCGGCATCCGGTATCGGCCGGTCTGGGACATCGGACAGCAGGCGATCTCAACCTATATGGGCACGCCGGTGCGCATCTTCCCCGACGGCTCCTTCATCGAAGGCTCGGCGGCGTTGACTTCCCTCACCGATGCCATGGAGATCCTGCAGCTCGACGCCGATGCCCTGGTCGAGTCGGTGGAAATCCTGAACGGGCTTTTCCGCAACAAATCCCGGCTGATGATGTCGGTGCCGATCTGTTTCGAAACCCTGGCGGCCCGCCGGACCCGGCTGCCCTTCCTGGAGATCTGCCAATCGATTCCCGATTATCTGCGCCGCTTCCTGATCTTCGAGCTCCTGCGCTTTCCGCCGGGGGTGCCGACCGGGCGGCTCAGCGAACTGCTGCACGAGGTCAGCCCCTATTGCCGCTGGACCTTCATGCGGATGGAGTTCAAGGCGCAGAGCTTTTCCGGTCTTGCCGGCACCGGCCTGAACGGGATCACCGTGGCGATGCCGGCCGACCGGTCCGCCGAAGCGCGGCTGATGGAGGAGCTGAACGGCATCGTCACCGCGGCGGAGCGCGCCGGCCTGATGATCTGCGTCGCCGGCCTGTCGACCACCAGCATGGTGGTGGCGGCGCGGGCATCGGGAGTCAAGCTGGTCGCCGGCAATCGCATCGGCCCGCCGCAGGATCGGCCCCGGTCGATGGTCCGCTTCGACTGGCCCGACCTGTTCCGCGACGGGGATGACGAGTGACGGCCGGTCTTTCTCAAAGCGCCGCGATGGCCTCGGCCAAGGTCACCAGCCGACGGGCATTCTCGACATGCAGGGTCTCCACCAGCTTGCCGTCGACCAGCACCACACCCTGGCCCGCGGCTGCGGCCTCGGCATGGGCGGCGATGATGCGATGGGCCTGGGCGATCTCCCCGGCATCGGGGGCGAAGGCGGCGTTGCAGGCGGCGATGGTCTTGGGGTGGATCAGCGTCTTGCCGTCGAAGCCCAGCTCTCGCCCCTGCCGGCAGGAGGCGGCGAAGCCCTCGTCGTCGTTCAGGTCCAGATGCACGCCGTCCAGCACCGCCAGCCCAAAGGCCCGCGCCGCCAGCAGGCACAGCCCCAGGCTGGTGATCATCGGCAGCCGCTGCGCCGTGTGGGCGGCATGCAGATCCTTCGCGAGGTCCGAGGTGCCGAGCACAAGCCCGCCGATCTTGGGCGAGGCACCGGCGATCTCCTTGGCGTTCAGGATGCCGAGCGGTGTCTCCATCATGCACCAGACCGCTTGTCCGTCCGGCGCACCGGCGGAGCGCAGCACCGCCTCGGCCTGCCGCACCGCGTCGGCGCTCTCCACCTTCGGCAGCAGCACGGCATCGGCGCCGCTGGCGGCGGCCATGCGCAGGTCGTCATAGCCCCAGGGGGTGTTCAGTCCGTTGACGCGGACGATCAGTTCCCGCCGGCCATAGCCGCCGGCGGCCAGTGCCCCGGCGATGGTGTCGCGGGCCATCGCCTTGGCATCCGGGGCGACCGCATCCTCCAGGTCCAGGATCAGCCCGTCGGCGGGCAGGCTGCGCCCCTTCTCCAGGGCGCGGGCGTTCGAGCCGGGCATGTAGAGCACGCTGCGGCGGGGGCGGACGGTCGTGGCCATGGCGGTTTTCCCAGGACTGCGGATGATGGGGACGGCCAGCTTTAGCCGTGTGCCGTCCCCCTGTCCATGGGCCAAGCCGCCACAGCCTCGACCGCAGGCGGCCCGGCTGCATGGCTGCCATGCCGCCTGCCCCCGCCATCCTGGCGGAGTCGGCGGCTTTACGCCCGGCGGACCGTCGCTTACGCTTCCTCCCATGAAAAGCGTCCTCACCATCCAATCGCATGTCGCCTATGGCTATGTCGGCAACCGCGCCGCGGTGTTTCCGCTGCAGCGGCTGGGGATCGACGCCACGGCGGTGAACACGGTCCAGTTCTCCAACCACACCGGCTATGGCGCCTGGACCGGCCAGGTCTTCACGGCCGAGCACATCGCCGACATCGTCGATGGCATCGCTGCCCGCGGCGTGCTGCCGGCGCAGGACGCGGTGCTGTCCGGCTATATGGGCGCGGTCGAGCTGGGGCAGGTGATCGTCGAGACCGCGGCGCGGGTGAAGGGCGCCAATCCCAAGGCGCTCTACTGCTGCGATCCGGTGATGGGCGATGTCGGCCGCGGCTTCTTCGTGCGGCCCGGCCTGCCGGAATTCATCCGCGACCATGCGGTCCCCGCCGCCGACCTGATGACGCCGAACCAGTTCGAGCTGGAATATCTGACCGACCGCAAGGTGGCGACGCTGGAGGACGCGCTGGTCGCCACCGCAGCACTGCGCGCACGCGGGCCTCGGCTGGTCCTGGTCACCAGCCTGACCCGCAGCGATGCCGATCCGGATAGCATCGAAATGCTGGTGGACGGCACCGACGGCGCCTGGCTGGTGGCGACGCCGCGCCTGACCTTCGATCCGCCGCCAAACGGATCGGGCGACGCGGTGGCGGCGCTGTTCCTCGCCCATTACCTGAGCGCCTTCGATCCGGCCGACGCGCTGGAGAAGGCGG
>NZ_BADK01000003.1 GCF_000333595.1 Azospirillum sp. B506 | reverse complement strand
GCGTCGATGTCCTCGAAGATCCGGTCCAGGATCCGCACCAGCACGTTCAGCGCGCCCTGGTAGCCCCAGGTCGGGTAGCGGTGGTGGTGGTGACGGTCGAAGATCGGGTAGGTCAGGCGGATCAGCGGAACCTTGGTGTCGCGCTCCAGATACTTGCCGTAGCTGTTGCCGATGATGTAGTCCACCTTGTCGGTGAAGATCAGCGAGCGCAGGTGCCACAGATCCTTGCCGCCATGGGCCGCGCCCGAGGCGCCGAAGGGCGAGGCGTCCAGCGCCTTCTGGACCTGCTTCTCCCACTTCTTGGAGCCGGAGGTCGACAGGATATGGACCGGCTCCGCACCCAGCTCCAGCAGGAAGCGGGTCATGCCGAGGCAGAAGTCCGGGTCGCCGTAGACCGCGAAGCGCTTGCCGTGCATGTGGGTGTGGCTGTCGGCGATGGCGTCGACCAGACGGCCGCGCTCCAGCTTCAGGCTGGCCGGCACCGGCTTGCCCGACAATTCGGCGAGCTTCAGCAGCAGCTCGTCGGTGGCGGTGACGCCCATCGGGTAGTTGAACTTGGCGACCTGCTGGCCCTTCTCCTTGCAGAACTGCAGGGTCTGGGTCGTGTTGTACTCCTGCATGGAGAGGGTGGCCTTGGCGTGCAGGGCCTCCTTGGTCTCCTCGATGGTGGTGCCGCCGTCATACATGCGGTACTCGCCATCCATCGGCGTGTCGAAATTGTCGGACACGTCGGACAGGATCTGCAGCTTCACGCCGAATTCGCCGGCAATGCGCTTCAGCTCGCGGTTGTTGCCGACGGCGAAGCCGTCGAAGCCCGGGATCAGGTTGATCTGCTCGGTCTTGGGCGTGTCGAAATTCTCCGACGTGCCCCAGAAGTTGGTCAGGATCCCCTTGATCATGTTGTCGTAGCCGACGATGTGGCTGCCGACGAAGGCCGGGGTGTGGGCGTAGGGCACCGGGAAATCGGCCGGGACGCTGTCCTTGTTCTTGGCGTTGGCGATGAAGCCCTGCAGGTCGTCGCCGATGACTTCGGCCATGCAGGTGGTCATCACCGCGATCATCTTCGGCTTGTAGAGCGCATAGGCGTTCGCCAGGCCGTCGATCATGTTGTTCAGGCCGCCGAACACCGCCGCGTCTTCCGTCATCGACGAGGAGACCGCGCTGTTCGGCTCCTTGAAGTGGCGGGTCAGATGGGTGCGGTAATAGGCGACGCAGCCCTGGGAGCCATGGACGAAGGGCAGGGTGCCCTCGAAGCCCTGGGCGGCGAACATCGCGCCGATCGGCTGGCAGGCCTTGGTCGGGTTGATGACGACCGCTTCACGGGCGAAGTTCTTCGCCTTGTACTCTTCGGACTTGGTCCATTCGGAGACGCGGGCGACTTCCTCGTCCGAATGGCCGTACTCGAACTCGGTCTTCTTCTTCTCGAACATCGCCGCATATTCGGGCTGCCGGAAGAGGGTGTAGTGGTCGAGGACCTTGTCGGCGCTCTGCGAAAGCTTGTCGGTCATTCTCAAATTCTCCTGTTCCAGAGGCCGATGGTCAGAACGGGGCCTTCATCACGCCCCAGACGGGGTTGTTGATGGCCAGGTCCATGTCGCGGGCGAAGATCGCGAAGCCGTCATAGCCGTGGTACGGGCCGGAGTAGTCCCAGCTGTGCATCTGGCGGAACGGCAGGCCCATCTTCTGGAACACGTATTTTTCCTTGATGCCCGACGCGACGAGGTCGGGACGCATCGCCTCGACGAACTTCTCCAGCTCGAACGCGGTGACGTCGTCGTAGATCAGCGTGCCTTCCTTCACATAGTGGGGCGTGCGCTGATAGTCGTCGTTGTGGGCGAACTCGTAACCGGTGCCGATGATCTCCATGCCCAGGTCATGATAGGCATCGACGACGTGGCGGGGACGCAGGCCGCCGACGTAGATCATGACCTTCTTGCCGTTCAGCCGCGGCTTGTACTTGGCGATGACCGCATCGACCATCGGCTGGTAGCGGGCGATGACCTTCTCGGCGTTCTCCTTGATCTTGTTGTCGAAGAGCGCGGCGATCTTGCGCAGGGACTCGGCGATCTGGCTCGGGCCGAAGAAGTTGTATTCCATCCACGGAATATTGAACTTCTCTTCCATGTGGCGCGCGATGTAGTTCATCGAGCGGTAGCAGTGGATCAGGTTGACCTTGGCCTTCGGCGTGTTCTCCAGCTCGGCCAGCGTGCCGTCGCCCGACCACTGGGCGATCACGCGCAGGCCGATCTCCTCAAGCAGGATGCGGGACGACCAGGCGTCGCCGCCGATGTTGTAATCGCCGATGATGGTGACGTCATAGGGGGTGGAGACGAAGTCGGCCTTGGGTTCCGTCTTCTCGAACACCCAGTCGCGGATGGCGTCGTTGGCGATGTGGTGGCCCAGCGACTGGGACACGCCGCGGAAGCCTTCGCAGCGCACGGGGATGACCGGCTTGCCGATTTCCGCCGACTTGGCGCGGGCGACCGCCTCGATGTCGTCGCCGATCAGGCCGATCGGGCATTCCGACTGGATCGAGATGCCGTTCACCAGCGGGAACAGCTCGTTGATTTCCTCGATGACCTTGTGCAGCTTCTTGTCGCCGCCGAAGACGATGTCCTTCTCCTGGAAGTCGGAGGTGAAGTGCATCGTGCCCCAGCTGTCCACACCGGTGTCGCCGATGTAGTAGTTGCGGCGGCCGGACCAGGAGTAGTAGCCGCAGCCGACCGGGCCGTGGGAGATGTGGATCATGTCCTTGATCGGACCCCACACCACGCCCTTCGAGCCGGCGTAGGCGCAACCGCGGATGGTCATGACGCCGGGGATGGACTTGACGTTCGACTTGACGCCGCAGTCCTTGGCCTCGGCCTCCAGCACGTTCAGGTGCTTGGCGCGGCGCTTGCGGGACTTTTCGGGATAGGCTTCGAGGACTTCGTTGACGAGGTTCTTGACGTCGACCGTGGTGTTCTCGGACAGGCTCATAGCCGGCCTCCTGCTTGAATATTCCGCGCCACTGCAGCGCGTGACCGAGCCCCTCCCTCCCACGCCGTCGCCCCTGGGCATGCCCTTACGGGGTGTCTTGGGTCGGCGTTGTGCGGGGCTGGGGATGGGGCCAGTGTTCAGGCGGTCCCCCCTGCGCCGATGGGGCAGGGGGGCCGGTAGGCAACCGTCGCTAGGCCTGGGGTCAGGCGCCGGCCTTGGCCGCTTCCTTGGCGGCCAGCTCGGCGAGCTGCTGCTCCTCGGTCTTCATGATGCCGAAGTCCATCAGCATCTCTTCCAGCTCTTCCATGGTGATCGGGGTCGGGATGCAACCCTGGCCGGAATTCGCGTGGATCTTGTTGGCAAGCGCGCGGTATTCGCCAGCCTGCTTGCTGTCCGGGGCGTACTCGATGACCGTCATGCGGCGCAGCTCGGCGTGCTGGACGATGTTGTCGCGCGGCACGAAGTGGATCAGCTTGGAGCCCAGGCGCTTGGCCAGCGCGTCGGCCAGATCCCATTCCTTGTCGGTCTGGCGCTCGTTGCAGATCAGGCCGCCGAGGCGGACGCCGCCGCTGTGCGCGTACTTCAGGATGCCCTTGGCGATGTTGTTGGCGGCGTAGAGCGCCATCATCTCGCCGGACATGACGATGTAGATTTCCTGGGCCTTGTTCTCGCGGATCGGCATGGCGAAGCCGCCGCAGACCACGTCGCCCAGCACGTCGTAGGACACATAGTCCACGTCGTCGTAGGCGCCGTTCTCTTCCAGGAAGTTGATCGAGGTGATGACGCCGCGGCCGGCGCAGCCGACCCCCGGCTCCGGACCGCCGGACTCGACGCACTTGATGTTCTTGTAGCCGACCTTGAGGACGTCTTCGAGTTCCAGATCCTCGACCGAGCCGGCTTCGGCGGCCAGATGCAGGACGGTGTCCTGGGCCTTCGCGTGCAGGATCAGGCGGGTCGAGTCGGCCTTCGGATCACAGCCGACGATCAGGATCTTCTGATCCAGCTCGACCAGCGCGGCCAGCGTGTTCTGAGAGGTGGTGGACTTACCGATACCGCCCTTGCCGTAAAAGGCGATCTGACGCAGAGGCGCTTTGGCCATGTGGGTCGCTCCTGTGCTTGGGTCGTGGGTGTGTGCTTCGATCCGGTGCGGCCGGTTCGTGGCCGCTTCGGATTTCATGGATTGCACGACCCGTGCCAGAGCGGAGAAAATCGCTAATCCTTTGATAAACATGAGAAAAATATGAAAGCGGGTCTTGTCGCACCTTTGTCGCGGTCCCGACACACACGACAAAGCCCGACATTTTGTCGGGTCTTTGCGACGGGACGGAGCGTTGGGGGGATTTCGAAGGGTCCTGACGGCGTCGCGACTGCCTTAACGGCTTTCGCCCAACGCCTCGCCCGCGACGACGATGCGCAGCGCCAGCTCCTCCACCGCCTCGTCGCGGTTCATGTCATAGAGCAGCTGCGCCAGCAGCCGGCCGCGCGCCATCAGACGGCGGGCCAGTGCCGGGTCGGCGGGCTTCGCCAGCAGGGCTTCGACCAGCCGTTCGCCGGTCAGGCGGGCCAGCGCGTCGCAGCGGTCGACCAGCCGTTGCTTCAGGGTGTCGACGGCGGCGGGACGGCCGGCATGGGTCAGGTCGGCGCAGAAATGGTGCAGGCTGCGCAGCTGGCGCAGCAAGGCTGCGAACAGCAGGTCGTCCAGTTCGCCGCCCGCCGCGGCCTTGCCGACAAGATCGAACAATGTGTCGGAAAGCCGCCATGCCGCCGACAGCCAGTCGTTCATCGCCTTGCGGTCGGCCGGTTCGACGAAGGGGCCGGATTCCTCCTTCGTCTCCTCCTGGTCGTCCAGATTGCGCAGCGCGATGACGATCAGCCCGTCGGCCTGGGCCAGCGTGGCGAGGCTGGCGTGCAGCGTCTTCAGCCCGCGGTCGGCGACGAACCCCTCGATCGCCTCGGTGGCCCGGCGCAGCGAATAGCGGGCCAACCGCCGGGACTGATAGATGACGGTCTGCAGCGCACCGGTGCCGCCCAGTGCCTCCAGCGCCATCCGCCGCACCTCGAAGCGCAGCAGGGCGCGGGCCAGCCGGTCGATGCCGCCGACGTCGATCGGGCGGGTGTCCCTGGTCAGCGTGTCGGCGGTGGCGCGGGCGTCGGCCTCGATGGCGGAGATCACCGCCTGCAGATGGCTCTTGCCGCCTCCCCGCATCCGGCTGACCAGAGCCCGCATCGCCTCGGCAAGATCGACAGCGCCCGGCAGGCTTTCCTCATGGTCGGTTCGGCCGGCCACCAGCCGGTCGATCAGATGATCGCGCACGCCCGGCAGCAGCACGTCGGTGACGATCTGTCCGATCGGCCGCAGCAGCGCGTCCAGCATCCGCCCCGGCGGCTGCCCGACCAGGGCCGGCAGCGGGTTGATCGGTTTGGGCACCAGCCGCGGCCGGTGCGGTTCCAGCAGTTCCAGAACCGCATCGCCGCGCAGGGGCGTGATCGCACCGCGCAGAAGCTGGGCGAGCCGCAATACCGTACGCGCCTCCGCGGCACCGCGGGGCGGCTGGTCGGCGGGCATGCCGGGTGTGGGAGAGGGATCGGCGGCGGGTGGCCGGACAGCGGGCTGGGCGGACCCCGGCGGAGTGCGCCGGCGGTGGCTGTCGTCGTACTTGGTCGGCCAGAAGGCCATGCGTGTGCCGCCGGATCGTAAGCGTCGCTGTACTGAGTATGGGGACGGATCGTTCCGGTTCAAACGGACAATATTGCGATATGCGGCGACAGGCCTCCGGCGGTTGCAGCGGTCAAGGCTTGGCACGCGCGGGCTTATACAATATCCATATAAAGAATAATGGTATTCAGGCGGAGCGGATCGGCGTGGCGGATGGGATCGTGATGCGCACTGTCGACGGGCCGGCGGCGAAGCCCGACTCGCTTCCGGAGTCGTCTTCGGAGTCACCGCTGGCGCTTCGCGCCCACCGCACCAACCTCGTCAATGTTCCGGCCGGCGCGCTCTGCAGCGAGGCTTACAATGACGAGCCGCGCCGCCTGCGGATCGGCGCCACCCGCAGCGAACATGCCGTGCTGTTCGAGGCGCTGGACGAAAGCCGCGACGCGCTGACGGCCTCCGACATCTTCCAGCGCCATATGGCCGAGGTGTTCGGCGTGAACCCGGACTTTTCCGGGACGGAGGGGCCGGACGGCAAGCGGCGCTTCCGCGCCAGTTACCTGCGCCTTCTGAAGGGCTGGCTGTTCGACAGCAACCGGGCGGAAGGGGCGGTGCTGAAGGGCTGGGTCGAAAGCCGGTTCGGCCTGCTCCCGACCTTCCACGGCGAGCCGCTCCGCCGCTTCGCGTCCGACGCCTGGGCCGGCTATGGCGAGCAGAAGCAGTCGACCCGATTCCACAACAACAACATCCATCTGCAACTCGATCTTCTGTACGAGTTCTGCCAGTGGACGATCCGTCGTGGCTGGCCCGATGCGCCGATGCCCAACTGGGCCTCGCACATCCGCCTCTACCGCGGCGTCAACAATTTCGAGGAACACCACATCGTTGCCCGGCCCGACAAGCGCACCGCGGTGCTGCGGCTGAACAACCTGTGTTCCTTTTCCATCGACCGCGACATCGCCGGCCAGTTCGGCGACTACATCCTCGATGCCTGGGTGCCGCTGCCCAAGGTCGTCTTCTTCCGCGACATTCTGCCGCGCTACCCTTTTCAGGGCGAAGGAGAATACTTGGTGATCGGCGGGGATTACCGGGTGGGTGTGTCGCTTCTCTGACAACCTCACGCCCGGCGGCGGCCTTGAGGGCCGTCTCGCGGGGCGCACCAGGAAAGGGCGGGCTCTATGCCCGAAGGCATGACCGATCCGACGATTCCGACGCCCGAAAGCCGCTCCCCTGAAATTCTGTCCCCTGACATCCGATCCAGGGCGCTCGGCGCCTATCTCGGCCTCGCCTGCGGCGATGCCCTGGGGGCGACGGTGGAGTTCCTGACCAAGGGCGAGATCGCCCATCAGTATGGCGTCCACAAGCACATCAAGGGTGGCGGCTGGCTGAAGCTGGCGGCCGGGCAGGTGACCGACGACACCGAGATGTCGCTGCATCTCGGCCGTGCCATCCTGTCCGGTCCGGAGTGGGAGGCCCGCCGCGCCGCCGAGGAGTTCGCCATCTGGCTGAAATCGGTGCCGGTCGATGTCGGCGACACGACGCGCCGCGGCATCCGCCGCTTCATCATGCACGGCACGCTGGAGGAGCCGGAGACGGAATACCATGCCGGCAACGGGGCGGCGATGCGCAACCTGCCGGTGGCGCTGGCGACGCTGGGCGACGATGCGGCTTTCGAGCGCTGGTCGTTGGAACATTTGCACATCACCCATTGCACCAGTTGTCCGATGCCCCGGTGATCGCGCTGGGCCCGATGGTGCGGCGGCTGGTGCTGGGCGGCGGCATCGTTGCCGCGCGGGAGGAGGCGAACGCCCTGGTCGCCCGGCACCGGCAGTTCAAGTTCGAGCCCTATCGCGGCCTGTCGACCGCATTCGTCGTCGATACGGTGCAGACCGTCTTCCACTATTATTTCCAGACCGATTCGGTCGAATCCTGCGTGGTGGAGACGGTGAACCAGGGGGGCGACGCCGACACCACCGGCGCCATCGCCGGCATGCTGGCCGGCGCCACCTATGGCGTCGGGTCGATCCCGCCGCGCTGGCTGCGCAAGCTGGACGGCAAGGTCCATGACGAGATTTGTCGGCAAACCGACGCGCTGCTGGCCCGCGCGCCGCTGTTCCAGGGGAGATGAGCGATGGCCGATGTGATTTTCTTCGAGAAGCCCGGCTGTGGCGGCAATGCGCGCCAGAAGGCGTTGCTGGAGCAGGCCGGGCACCGGGTGGTCGCCCGCGACCTGCTGAGCGAACCATGGACGCCGGAGACCCTCCGCCCCTTCTTCGGCGACCGCCCGGTGGCCGACTGGTTCAACCGCGCCGCCCCGGCGGTGAAGAGCGGCGAGGTCATGCCGGATGCGATGGACGAGGCCGCGGCACTGGCGGCGATGGTCGAACGCCCGCTGCTGATCCGCCGCCCGCTGATGCAGGTCGGCGACCGCCGCGACTGCGGCTTCGAGACCGGGCGGGTGGACGCCTGGATCGGGCTGGGCGGCGCTGCGCCGGCGGACGCGAAGATGGAGGGCTGCCTGCGGCCGGACATGCCGCCCTGCCCAAAACCTTGAGGGCCAAAATCTTGAGGCCCGAAACCTTGAATGTCAAAGCGTGACCTTGCGCACCGCGTCTTGTAGCTTGTCGCTCCCAAAGGGCGACGACAAGCGGCGGACGAGGACATCATGTGCGAACTCCTGGGCATGAGCGCCAACGTGCCCACGGACATCTGTTTCAGCTTCGCCGGTCTGATGCGCCGCGGCGGCCAGACCGGTCCGCACCGCGATGGCTGGGGCATCGCCTTCTACGAGGGCAAGGGATGCCGCACCTTCCATGACCCGGCCCCCAGCGCCGAGTCCGAGATCGCCCGGTTGGTCAGCCAGTATTCGATCAAGTCCTGCACGGTGATTTCGCACATCCGCCGCGCCAACCGGGGCCGGGTGTCGCTGGAGAACACCCATCCCTTCACCCGCGAGCTGTGGGGACGGGTGTGGACCTTCGCCCACAACGGCCAGCTGAAAGGGATCAAGGACCGCATCCTGACCTTTTACGAGCCGGTCGGCAGCACCGACAGCGAACATGCCTTCTGCTGGCTGCTCGACCAGATCCGCATGCAGTATCCGGAGCCGCCGAAGACGACGGCCGGGCTGATGAAGCTGATCCGCCATCTGGCCGCCGACCTGGGATCCCTGGGCGTCTTCAACATGCTGCTCAGCGACGGGCGCTATCTGTGGTGCCATTGCGCCACCAACCTCGCCTGGCTGACCCGCAAGGCGCCCTTCGGCGCCGCCACCCTGGTCGACGCCGACATGAGCGTCGATTTCTCCAAGGAGACGACGCCCAACGATGTCGTCACCGTCGTCGCCACCCGGCCGCTGACCAGGAACGAGGCCTGGACGGTGATGCAGCCGGGCCAGATGGCCGTGTTCCGCAGCGGGGCGCTGGTGACGCGCTGACCCGGCTGTAGGGATTGTTGCGCCATTGGAGACGATGTTTCGCGCACAGCCCAGCTTAACCTCTGGAAAACAAATGGGCATGGTGGGCATGAGAAAACGGCCGGTTCCCCTACGGCCGCAACAACCAAGAGGCTCCTTCCGTCATGACCAAGATCCTGCATGTCGACTCCAGCCCGCTCGGCACCGCCTCGGTCACCCGCCAGCTGACCGCCTCCATCGTCGAGGCTCTGGTGAAGGCCGATCCGGCGGCCAGCGTCGTCACCCGTGACGTCGCCGCCAACCCGCCGGCCCATCTGGACGGTGAGCTGCTCCAGGTCGTCAAGCTGGGCGTCGTCGAGGGGCTGAGCCCGCGCCAGAGCGAAGAATTGGCCCTGACCAACGCCCTGCTCGACGAGTTCCTGGCCGCCGACGTCGTCGTGGTCGGCGCGCCGATGTACAACTTCTCCGTCCCGAGCCAGCTGAAGGCCTGGATCGACCGCCTCGCCCAGGCCGGCCGCACCTTCCGCTACACCGAGAAGGGTCCTGAGGGTCTGGCCGGCGGCAAGCGCGTGATCGTCGCCTCGGGCCGCGGCGGCGTCTATTCGACCAACCCGGCGCTGGCCGGTCTGGACCACCAGGAAGCCTATCTGCGCACGGTGTTCGGCTTCTTCGGCATCACCGACGTGACCTTCATCCGCGCCGAGGGCGTCGGCATGGGTCCGGAGGCCAAGGACAAGGCGCTGGCCGCTGCGGCGAAGGAGATCGAGGGCCTGCTGGCGGCTGCCTGAGGCTGAGTTTCAGGCTGAGATGGGGGCGGGTGTTGCACCCGCCCCTTTTCTTTATTGGAACGCCACTTCCGCCAGGCTGCGCAGCTTGCGGGAATGCAGCGTCTCCATCCCGTGCTCGCGCAGCAGTTCCATCGCCAGCACGCCGATTTTCAGATGCTGGTCGACCCGCTCGCGGTAGAAGCGGTCGGCCATCCCCGGCAGTTTAAGCTGCCCATGCATCGGCTTGTCCGACACGCACAGCAACGTCCCGTACGGCACGCGGAAGCGGAAGCCGTTGGCGGCGATCGTCGCGCTTTCCATGTCCAACGCGATGGCGCGGCTCTGGCTGAAGCGCATCAGCGGTTCACGATGGTCGCGCAACTCCCAGTTCCGGTTGTCGATGGTCGCCACCGTGCCGGTGCGCATGATCCCCTTCAGGTCGAAGCCCGACAGCCCGGTCACCCGTTCCACCGCCGTCTCCAGCGCCCGCTGTACCTCGGCCAGCGCCGGAACCGGCACCCACAGCGGAAGGTCGGCATCCAGCACATGGTCCTCGCGGACATAGCCGTGGGCCAGCACATAGTCGCCCAGCCGCTGGGTGTGGCGCAGGCCGGCGCAGTGGCCCAGCATCAGCCAGGCATGCGGGCGGAGCACCGCGATGTGGTCGGTGATCGTCTTGGCATTCGACGGGCCGACGCCGATGTTCACCAGCGTGATGCCGTTGCCGTCCGGCCGCTTCAGGTGATAGGCCGGCATCTGTGGCATGCGCGTCAGCTTGCCCGTGGGGACATCCTCGCCGCCGCCGAGATTCCGGTTGGTGGTCACGACGTCGCCCGGCTCGACGAAGCTGTCATATTGGGCGCGGTAGGCGGCAAGCTCGGCGTCGCCGGTCGGCTCCATGATCTCGCGCGACAGCCGGATGAACTCGTCGACATAGAACTGGTAGTTGGTGAACAGGACGAAGTTCTGGAAATGCTCCGGCGCCGTCGCGGTGTAGTGGCGCAGGCGGTGCAGCGAGAAATCCACCCGCGGCGCCGTGAACAGAGCCAGCGGCTTCACCGCGTCCGGCCCGGTGTCGCAGGTGCCGTTGACGATGGTGTCGTCCATCCGCGCCAGATCGGGCAGGTCGAACAGGTCCGGCAGCTTGGTCAGCCGGTCCGGCGGCAGATCGCCTTCCACATACATGCCGTTGGGAAAGGCGAAGTGGATCGGGATCGCTTCCTCGCTGACGCCGATCTCCAGCGGCACATGATGGTTGCGCAGCAGAAGCGTGAATTGTTCCAGCAGGTAGCGCTCGAACAGATCGGGCCGCGTCACCGTGGTGGCATGGACGCCGACCCCTTCGACGAAGCCGTAGGACAGTCGCGTATCGACCGCGGCCCCCGACACGGCGGTCAGCCGGACATAGGGGTAATAGGCCCGGTTCCGTCCTCCCTCTTCCTCGCCCTGGGTGTAGGCGGCGAAGCGGTCGCGCAAATAGGCGGTGTTGCGTTCGTAAATGTCGCGCACGCAGGCCAGCGCGGCTTTGGCATCGGTGAAGCGCCCGGCCGACCCGGGCTGGAACGGGGCTTTATCAGTCATGCTGTCCAAGATGGGGTACGAACGACCGGCTGGGAAGGCCGAATTTCGGCCAGCCGCCGGCGCTTATCCGTTTGGCGACGATGGTTCGCCGGTTACTCGGCGCCCAGCCCCATCAGCGATTTGGCGAAGGCGTCGGCGTCGAACGGGCGCAGGTCGTAGACGCCCTCGCCGACGCCGATGGCGTGGACCGGGATCCTGAACTTCTCGGCCAGCGAGACCAGAACGCCGCCGCGGGCGGAGCCGTCCAGCTTGGTCAGGATCAGGCCGTTGACGTTGACCATGTCGCGGAAGATCTCCACCTGGCTGTGCGCGTTCTGGCCGGTGGTGGCGTCCAGCGTCAGCAGGGTGGTGTGCGGCGCCGTCTGGTCCAGCTTCTTGATGACACGGACGATCTTGCGCAGCTCCTCCATCAGCCCGGTCTTGTTCTGCAAGCGGCCGGCGGTGTCGATCAGCAGCACGTCGACCCCTTCGGCCTTGGCGCGCTCCAGCGCGTCATAGGCAAGGCCGGCGGCGTCCGCTCCGGTGTCGCGGGCGACGACCGGGCAGCCGGTGCGCTCGCCCCAGATCTTCAGCTGGCTGACCGCCGCCGCGCGGAAGGTGTCGCCGGCCGCCAGCATCACGCTCTTGCCCTCCGCCTTGAACTGGCGGGCGAGCTTGCCGATGGTGGTGGTCTTGCCGGTGCCGTTGACGCCGACGACCAGGATGACGTGCGGCTTCAACGCCAGGTCCAGCACCAGCGGCTTGGCGACCGGGGTGACGATCCTGGACACCTCGGCGGCCAGCGTCGCCTTGACCTCCTCCGGCGAAACCTCCTTGCCGAAGCGGGTGCGCGCCAGCTCCGCCGTGACCTTGGCCGCGGTGGCCGGGCCGAGGTCGGCGGTGATCAGCAGTTCCTCCAGCTCCTCCAGCGCCTCGTCATCGAGCTTGCGCTTGGTGAAGATGCTGGTGATGCCGTCGGTCAGCTTGGAGGAGGACTTCGACAGCCCTTCCTTCAGCTTGGCGAACCAGCCCCTCTTGGTCGGCGGCGCTTCCTCGGCAACGGCGGCCGGGGCGGGAGACGGCGGGAGTTCAGGAACGGGCTCCGGCTCCGGCGCTGGGGGGAGTGGCGCAGGAGAGGGTGGCGGCTCGACCGGTGCCACGACGGCAGGCGGCGTCACCGGTGTGGCCGGAGTCTGGGGAACCGGGGCGGGCGGCTCGATGCTCGGCGGGGCAGGCGCCAGTTCCGGGGCCGGTTCCGGTTCCAGTGCGGGCGTGGCGGACTCCAGGGTGACCGGTTGGTCCTTCGCCGCCTCGTCCTTGGGCGCGGTCTCTTCGGGCTTCTTGCGGCCGAACCAGCGGAAAATCATGGAGTGTCCACTATGAAAGGGGTCAGAGCGGGGTGCCGGTCAGCACGCCGTCCTTGAGGCCGGTGATGGCGGCGGGCACCAGCGAGCCGGGCGGGAAGGGCTGGCCGAGGCGGATCGCGGCGAAATGTTCGGTGCGGCCCAGATCGTCCTTTTCCACCAGCACCGTCGCGGTGCGGCCGACGAGGCTCGCCAGTGTGCGGGCCTCCGCCGCTTCGCCGGCGGCGCGCAGGCGGGCGGCGCGCTCCTTGCGGACGGCGCCGTCGACCTGGGGCATGCGGGCGGCCGGCGTGCCGGGGCGCGGGCTGTAGGGAAAGACATGCAACCAGGTCAGGCCGCATTCCTCCACCAGCCGCATGGTGTTCTGGAACATCTCCTCGGTCTCCGTCGGGAAACCGGCGATGAAGTCGGCGCCGAACACCACGTCGGGGCGGACCGAGCGCACCCGCTCGCAAAACGCGATGGAATCGGCGCGGCCATGGCGGCGCTTCATCCGCTTCAGCACCATGTCGTCACCGGCCTGCAGCGACAGGTGAAGGTGCGGCATCAGGCGCGGCTCGTTCTCGATCAGGCGCCAGAGGTCGTCGTCCATCTCGATACAGTCGATGGAGGACAGGCGCAGCCGCGGCAGGTCCGGCACCAGAGCCAGCAGCCGGCGCACCATCTGCCCCAGCGAGGGCGATCCCGGCAGGTCGGGGCCATAGCTGGTGATGTCGACGCCCGACAGCACAACCTCGTTGTAGCCGGCCTTCACCAGCGCCTGGACCTGCTCGACGATGCCGCCGATGGGGACGGAGCGCGAGGGACCGCGGCCATAGGGAATGATGCAGAAGGTGCAGCGGTGGTCACAGCCCTGCTGGACCTGGACGAAGGCGCGGGCGCGGTCCTCGAAGCCGCCGATCAGGTGACCGGCGGTCTCCTTCACCGACATGATGTCGTTGACCAGCACCTTTTCGGCCGGCGGCAGGCCCCAGCTTTCCGGTTGCAGCTTTTCCTGGTTGCCCAGGACCTGATCGACCTCCGGCATCGCCGCGAAGCGCTGCGGGTCGATCTGCGCGGCGCAGCCGGTGACGACGATGCGGGCATCCGGCCGCTCGCGCCGCAGCTTGCGGATGGTCTGCCGCGCCTGCCGCTCGGCTTCCGACGTCACGGCGCAGGTGTTGACGATCACCACATCGTCCAGCCCGGCGCTGCGCACATGGTTGCGCATCACCTCGGACTCGTAGCTGTTCAGGCGGCAGCCGAAGGTGACGATCTCCGGACCGGCCTGCGTCGTGCTGTCGGTGCTGTCGCTCATACCGAAACCAGTTCGGGCGACAGCCGGCCGCTGAAGCTCAGCGCGATCGGGCCCGTCATCAGCACGCGGCCGTCCTCGGTCCATTCGATGGTCAGCGTGCCGCCGTCCAAAATGATGTCTGCCTTGCGGCCGGTCAGGCCACGGCGCACCGCGGCGACCAGCGTGGCGCAGGACCCCGACCCGCAGGCCTGGGTGATGCCGGCTCCCCGCTCCCACACCCGCATGCGGATGGCGGTGGGTGACAAAACCTGGGCGAATTCGATGTTGGCGCGCTCGGGGAAGGCCGGGTGGGTCTCGAACACCGGGCCGACCTCGGCCAGCGGCACCGCCTCGGCATCGTCGACGAAGAAGACGGCGTGCGGATTGCCCATGTTCACTGCGACCGGCGCGGCGAAGCCGCCATGCTCGACCTCTTCGACCCGCAGCGTGTCCGCCGGAGCGGCGAGCGGGATCGCCGCCCAGTCGAGGCGGGGAGCGCCCATGTCCACGGTGATCCGGCCATTGTCGGCGCGGGTGGCGCGCAGCAGATCCGCGGCGGTCTGGAAGCTGGCATGGTCGCGCCCGCTCTGCTCCATCAGCAGCCAGCCGACGCAGCGTGACGCGTTGCCGCAGGCCGCGGCCTCGCTGCCGTCGGCGTTGCGGATGCGCATGAAGGCATCGACGCCCGGCGCGTCGGTCTTCTCCAGCACGATGAACTGGTCGCACCCGACACCGGTCCGGCGGTCGGCGATGGCACGCACCTCCGCATCCGACGGGCTGTAGGGTTCGGAACGGGCGTCGATCACGACGAAGTCGTTGCCGAGGCCGTGCATCTTCAGGAATTCGCGGGTCATGGTCGCCGTTATATGGCGAGCCGTGGGAATAAGTCCATAAGGTGCCGCGCAAGGCAGATTCGCGGTCGCCTCCAGACGGCTACGCCCCCTTGAACACCAGATGCTTCGACGCCGCGAAATTGAAGAACATGCCGGCGATGGAGCCGGCGGCCACGGCCAGGAACGGGTGTTCGGCGACCATCTGCACGCTCGATTCCAGCCCGACCGAAA
This sequence comes from Azospirillum sp. B506, assembly GCF_000333595.1. Lineage (GTDB taxonomy): Bacteria > Pseudomonadota > Alphaproteobacteria > Azospirillales > Azospirillaceae > Azospirillum. The sequence goes on along the minus strand of NZ_BADK01000003.1, from coordinate 1,633 downwards.
CACCGTAATTCACCACGCCGCCGATGGCGTTGGCGGCGATGAACTTGGCCCACTGCCGGTGCAGCGGCTCGTTGGCGGCGCCGCGGAAGGTGAAGGCGCGGTTCAGCGCCCAGGTCGCCGTCGCCGCCGCGAAGAAGGACGGCACGCGGGCGGCGAAGAACTGCAGCCCCAGCGCGAGGCCGGAATAGAGGACGATGGTGTCCACCACCAGTCCGATGACGCCGACGACGCCGAACTTGGCGAACTGCATCCCCAGCCGGCCGAGCCGGCTGTCCAGAAGGTTCGAGACCGACGCCATCACCGGCGTTCGTCCCCACAGCTCCCCGCCAGCGGCGGGTGATAGCCCGGCGCGCGCAGCGACAGGTAACTCATCCGCTTGGCCTCGCGGCGGCCATGGGTGACGGTGTCGAGGATCAGGCCGCAGGTCAGGCTGAGGAAGGCCAGCAGCATCAGCCCGGTGGCGAGCAGGGCGGTGGGGAAGCGCGGGACCAGCCCGGTCTGGAAATAGGTGGCGATCACCGGCACGCCCAGGATCACCGACAGCAGCGCCAGCAGAGCGAAGGCCGCGGAGAAGAAGGGCAGCGGCCGTTCCTCCTTCACCAGGATGATGATGGTGCGCAGGATGCGGATGCCGTCGCGGATGGTGTTCAGCTTGCTGTGCGATCCGGGCGGACGGTCCTTGTAGGGGGTCTTCACCTCGGCGATCGGCATGCGCAGCTCCAGCGCATGGACGGTCAGCTCCGTTTCGGTCTCGAAACCGCTTGCCAGCGCCGGGAAGGACTTCACGAAGCGGCGGGAGAACACCCGGTAGCCCGACAGCATGTCGCCGATGCGGCTGCCGAAGATCTTGGCGACCATGCCGGTCAGCACGAGGTTGCCGAACCGGTGGCCGGGGCGATAGGCGGCGACGATCTCCGTCACCCGCGCGCCGTTGACCATGTCCAGCTGCTCGTCCCACAGGCGCTTGACCAGCTCCGGCGCGCTGGCGGCGTGATAGGTGTCGTCGCCGTCCACCAGCACATAGACGTCCGCCTCGATGTCGGCGAACATGCGGCGCATCACGTTGCCCTTGCCCTGCAGCGGCTCGCGACGGACCACGGCGCCCGCGGCGCGCGCGACCTCCACCGTCCGGTCCTTCGAATTGTTGTCGTAGACATAGACGATGGCGTCCGGCAGGGCCGCGCGGAAGTCCTGCACCACCTTGCCGATCGCCGCCTCCTCGTTGTAGCAGGGGATCAGCACCGCGATGGTGGGAGCCGGGCCGACCGCCGCGGCCGCCGACGGCGTTCCGGAAGCGCCTGCATCCGGGGTGAGGGCGGGGCGGTCAATGGTCGATACGGTCATGGCGCGGACTTCTGGCTGGAGACGGGACAGGTCGGGCTGTCAGCGGCGATAAACAGCACAAACGCCGCGATTATTCCACTGTCTCCCTTTTGTCGGCCGCGCGGTCAACGGCGCATAGGTTCAGGGTCTCCCCCAGATTGTTGGGGATCGGCCGGCAGCGCTGCGGGTCGAGCCGCAGGCCGAGCAGGTCCGCCGCCTTCGCAGCACCGGGGGTGTCGGGGATGGTGCTCAGCATCAGGAAGGGGCCGCGGTGGGAGGCCACCTTGTCCTTCATGATGGCGAGATAGCC
>NZ_BADK01000004.1 GCF_000333595.1 Azospirillum sp. B506 | reverse complement strand
ATGATCGCGGTATCCTCGTCGCCGCGGGCGCTCAACGCACCGCTGGGCGTCACCACGTCGGCCACGCCCTGCACCTCGACATGCACGGTCACCGGCGCCGCGTCCGCGACGGAGCCGTTGGAGCCTTCCGTCGCCCGCGCGGTGAAGGTCAGGTTGAAGCCGGTGTTGGAATTCTCATGATCAGGCAGTCCATGACGTGTCGCTCGCTTCGGCCGCTCATACGCGGACCTTGAGGCAGAAGAAGCTGCGGTCCGCGTCCATCGCATTGAAATCGTAGTCTATGGGATCGCTTGCCCGCCGGGCGATCTCGATCAGCCCCAGGGTTGCACCACGGCTGGCATCGTCCGGCTCCTCGCGCAGCTGCTCGCGGTAATAGGTTTTTATGCCGGCGCGATCCAGTCCCTTCAGATGCTCCAGCCGTTCTTTCAGACGGGGGACTTCACTGTTGCGAACGGTGTTGCCGCAGACGATGAAGACCTTGCCCTGCTCCATGCCGATGGTGACCATGCCAGCGCTGAGTTCAACCGCGCGGCCCGCATTGCCGGACATCTTTTCCGCCGAATAGCGGATAATATTCTGCATCTGCTCGACAAACACCGAAAAGACCCGGCGGATGGTGGGTCCGTCCGCCGCCTCCAGAACCATCTTTTCGCGCAGCGCCTCCCCCAGAGAATAAAGTATCCCTTCCGACAAGTATCCACAGAAAGAGAACAGGATCCCCTTCTCGTCGAGATCACGTTTTATCGATGCATATTGCTGGGCAAGCATGGTTGCAGCCTGACATTCCACCAGTCCCCTGATCCCGCCAACTATGTCATCTCCTATGACAAAGGGCTATAGTCTTTCGGAGATGTATGACATCAGGCCGCTTCAGACCGGCAGGACGACCCGGAAAGTCGATCCCCGCCCCCAGGATGCTGTCGACTGCCACCGCGCCCCCATGGAGAGGAGAATCTGCTGGACGGTGTGGAGTCCGATGCCTGT
>NZ_BADK01000005.1 GCF_000333595.1 Azospirillum sp. B506 | reverse complement strand
CGGCATGGTCGACATCGAGTTCGAGGGCATCTGGACCCGCCTGCAGGAGGAGCTGAAGAACGGCACCGCCGGCGAGGACGCCAACAAGTCCGAGGACGAGCTGAAGGCCGAGTACCGCTCGATCGCCGAGCGCCGCGTCCGCCTGGGTCTGCTGCTGTCGGAAGTCGGCCGCCGCAACAACATCCAGGTCACCCAGGACGAGGTCAACCGCGCCCTGATCAACGAAGCCCGCCGCTTCCCGGGTCAGGAGCGCCAGGTGTTCGAGTTCTTCAAGCAGAACCAGCAGGCCCTGGAGAATCTCCGCGCCCCGATCTTCGAGGACAAGGTGGTCGATCACATCCTGGATCAGGCCAAGGTGACCGAGAAGGCCGTCAGCGTCGAAGACCTGACCAAGGACGAGGACGAGGCGGAAGCCGCCTAACTCCCCAAAAGGAGTGGGGGCGGACTACCATCCGCCCCCAAAGGTTCCTATATGTGGTTCCGTGCCGGCAACGATCACCGGTTCAGCCAACTGCGGGGGCAGGGAAGAACACATGTACGACTTCGAGCCGAAGATGAATGCTCTGGTCCCGATGGTCATCGAACAGACCAACCGGGGCGAGCGCGCGTACGACATCTATTCGCGACTGCTGAAGGAGCGGATCATCTTCCTGATCGGCGGAGTGAACGACGCCGTCGCCAGCCTGATCTGCTCGCAGCTGCTGTTCCTTGAGTCGGAGAACCCGAACAAGGACATCGCGCTCTACATCAATTCGCCGGGCGGCTATGTCTCGGCCGGCCTCGCCATCTACGACACCATGCAGTACATCCGTCCGCAGGTGTCGACGGTGTGCATGGGGCAGGCCGCCTCGATGGGATCGCTGCTGCTGGCTGCCGGCGCGCCGGGCAAGCGCTTCTCGCTGCCCAACAGCCGCATCATGATCCACCAGCCGTCGGGCGGTGCCCAGGGTCAGGCTTCGGACATCGAGATCCAGGCCCAGGAGATCCTGAAGCTGCGCTCGCGCCTGAACGACATCTACGTCAAGCACACCGGGCAGGACCTCGACACCATCGAGACCGCCATGGAGCGCGACAAGTTCATGTCGCCGGAAGAGGCGAAGGCCTTCGGTCTGATCGACGAGGTGGTGGAGAAGCGCCCCGGCGTCGACCACCATTCGTGAACCCCAGGTCCTCGGCCCTCCCAACAAAGGGTTGATCGGGTCGTGACGCTGTTGTTGAATGGCAGTGACACGATCCGGTCATAGGGGAGGTCCCGAAAGGGACCCGGATATGCGGATCGTGATGCGTCGCCAAATCGGCGCATGACCTTGTCGCGGGCGTCGTCCGCGATAACCTGAGTAGGACCGGCGTCGGGGGGCGCCGCGAACGGGCATGGCCCTGGGGGCCACGCCTCCCGCGAGATGACGGAGTACCGATGAGCAAGTCCAGCAGCGGCGATTCGAAGAATACGCTCTACTGCTCCTTCTGCGGCAAGAGCCAGCACGAGGTCCGCAAGCTGATTGCCGGTCCGACGGTGTTCATCTGCGATGAATGCGTCGAACTGTGCATGGACATCATTCGCGAGGAGAACAAGACGACCCTCGTGAAGTCCCGCGACGGGGTTCCGACTCCGCGCGACATTCATGCGGTGCTCGACGATTACGTCATCGGACAGTCCTACGCCAAGCGCGTGCTGTCGGTGGCGGTACACAACCACTACAAACGCCTCGCCCACGGGACGAAGCACAACGACGTCGAGCTGGCGAAGTCGAACATCCTGCTGATCGGCCCGACCGGCTGCGGCAAGACGCTGCTGGCCCAGACCCTGGCCCGCATCATCGACGTTCCCTTCACCATGGCCGACGCCACGACGCTGACCGAAGCCGGTTACGTCGGCGAGGATGTCGAGAACATCATCCTCAAGCTGCTCCAGGCCGCCGACTACAATGTCGAGCGGGCGCAGCGCGGCATCGTCTACATCGACGAGGTCGACAAGATCAGCCGCAAGTCGGACAACCCGTCCATCACCCGCGACGTGTCGGGCGAAGGCGTGCAGCAGGCCCTGCTGAAGATCATGGAGGGCACCGTCGCCTCCGTGCCGCCGCAGGGTGGTCGCAAGCATCCGCAGCAGGAATTCCTGCAGGTCGACACCAGCAACATCTTGTTCATCTGCGGCGGCGCCTTCGCCGGTCTCGACAAGATCATCGCCCAGCGCGGCAAGGGCACAAGCATCGGCTTCGGCGCCGATGTCCGTTCCGCCGACGAGCGCGCCACCGGCGAGATCCTGCACGAGGTTGAGCCTGAGGATCTGCTGAAGTTCGGCCTGATCCCCGAATTCATCGGCCGTCTGCCGGTGCTGGCGACTCTGTCCGACCTGGACGAGACCGCTCTGGTCGAGATCCTGAGCAAGCCGAAGAATGCCCTGGTCAAGCAGTATCAGCGGCTGTTCGAGATGGAAGACGTCCATCTGGAGTTCTCCGAGGATGCCATGAAGGCCATCGCCCACAAGGCGATTGCCCGCAAGACCGGCGCCCGCGGCCTGCGGTCGATCATGGAAGCCATCCTGCTCGACCCGATGTTCGACCTGCCGGGCCTGACCGGCATCGAGAGCATCCTGGTCAACAAGGAGGTGGTCGAGGGGCGGGCCAAGCCGCTCTACGTCCATGCCGAACGGCGCAGCGAGGCTCCGGGCGCCTAGTTCAACCGGCGACACTGACTTGACAATCGAAAGGGGCGCTTCAGCGCCCCTTTTTCTTTGCCTCGGAAAAGGCAGGCGCGGCGAGCTTGCTGGGGCGTGCAATAATCGCAAGGAAACTCAACTGCAGTCGTAAGGATGGCATACCCATAAAATTAATGAATCGGAAAAAATAAGCTGATAGCCTTACCCTGAAAGTTTGGATGCCCAAGAACAGCCATGTTGCTTCGGCTCGTGCTTCGGCGATTCCGACCGCTTAGAACAGAAAATCGCGGTGGGCGAGCAATGAAAATTCGGAATTTCCTTTATGTGTGCCTGACATGCGTCGGGGTGGTCTCTGCCATCCCCGCTACATGGCTTGCCGTGCAGGAGAGCGCGTCGGCCGGACGGGCCGCCGATGCCCGGAACATCGTCGATGTGGTGGGCGCCGCCACTGCGGTGAGCGAGGCGATGGCGCTGGAACGGGGTGTGGTCAACCTGCCATTGACGTCGGCGAAGAGCCTCGACGATGCCACCCGGGCCTCGCTGTCGAAGGTGCGCGCCCAGGCGGACACGGCGCTTGCCGCTTATGTCGCTGCCATCAAGCTGTTGGCGGACGCCAGGGCCAGTTCGGAAAGCGCCGGATTGGCACAGCGGCTGTCGGAGGTCCGGACCATGACCGACGGCTGGCTGGCGAAGGAGCCGTCTGCCCGCCCGGCCGACGCCTCGGCGCAGTTCTTCGCCGGCATGGTCAAGGTCGCCGAGCAGATTGCGGTCACGACGAACCGGCTCAATCACCGTCTGAACGATCTCGATTCGACCGTGGGCGACCGTGTCGACATCGCCATCCGGGCTGCCGCCCTGCGCGAGCAGGCCGGCCAGCAGTCGGTCCTGTATCTCCGCACCCTGGGCAGCGGAAAGCCGATGATCCCGGAGGCCGAAGCCGAGGCGATGACGCTGGAAGGGCGGATCATGGCCAACTGGAGTTCGGTCGAGGACGACATCGTCGCCGGCGAGATGGAGCCATTGCTGCGGACGGCGCTGGAGACGGCGCGCAAGGGCTATATCCAGGGCTTCGGCGCCTTCAAGTCCCGGGTCCTGGCGGCGTCGCGTGCCGGCAAGCCCTACGACCTCGATGGCGCGGAATGGCGCCGCTCGGCGTCCCCGCTGCTTCAGGATCTCCTGGCGATCCGTGATGCCGGCGTCACCGTCGGCCGCGAGCTGGCGTCCGACCATCATGCCGCGGCATTCCGCCGCATGATGCTGGCAATCGGGGTGATGATCGCCGGCTTTGCCGCCCTGATCGGCGCTGCGGTCGCGATCACCCGGCGGGCATCGCGTCCGATCGTCGAGCTGGCTGGGGTGATCGGTGCCATCGCCGGCGGCCGGCGCGATCTCACGGTGCCCCATGCCGGGCGCAGCGACGAGATCGGCGAGATGGCCGGTGCCATCAATGTCCTGCAGACCCGTGCCCGCGAGGCTGACGAGGCCGAAGCCCGGCGCCAGTCCGAGCGGGAGGAGCGCGACCGTCGCCGCCACGACTTCGAGCAGGCCACCCAGCAGTTCGTGTCCAAGCTGGAAAGCATCGTCACTCATCTCTCCTCGACCGCCCAGTCGGTGCGCGGCAACTCGGAACGGGTCACGGCCAACGCGCAGAACGTCTCGTCGCTCTCCTCCTCGGTCGCTTCGGCGTCGGAACTTGCCAACGGCAACATCCAGACGGTGGCGGCTGCGGCGGAAGAACTGCAGGCGTCCATCGGCGAGATCGGCCGGCGCATCGACGACGCTTCCAAGATCGCCCAGGACGCGGTGCGCGAGGCGGGCAGCACCGCCGGCATCGTCGCCACCCTGGCCGAACGCGCGGCCGGGATCGGGTCGGTGGTGGATATGATCAGTTCCATCGCATCCCAGACCAATCTGCTGGCGCTGAATGCCACCATCGAGGCGGCACGGGCGGGGGAGGCCGGCAAGGGCTTCGCTGTGGTGGCGAGCGAGGTGAAGAACCTCGCCGGCCAGACCGCGAAGGCGACCGATGACATCCAGATCCGCGTCAGCGAGATCCGCGAGGTCAGCGGCAGCGCCGTGTCCGCCATCGACGCCATCAGCCGCACGGTGGTCGCGATCAGCGAAGCGGCATCCGCGGTCGCCGCCGCCGTCGAGGAGCAGAACGCCGCGACGCGGGAGATCGCCCGCAACATCCACGCCGCTGCCCAGGGAACGGTCGAGGTGTCCGGCAGCATCGGGCAGGTCGCCGGGACGGCGGAAAGCACGCGGATTGCGTCGGCGGAACTGTTGACGGCCTCGCGCGGCCTGTCGGAGGAGGCTGGAACGCTGCGGAACACCGTCGATGGCTATGTAAGCAGTCTCAAAACCGCGTGACGGAACGAAAAGGGGGAGGTTCGCGGCGGTTTGCGGCGGGGTTGCCGCCTGGAAACCGCCGTTTGCCTTGTTCAGCCCCTTGAAGGGCGCAGGACCGTGTGCCACGTTAGTCGGGTGCCGTAGGCGGTCTCCGCGCTCAACCCGAGGCGGGGGCTGTGTCAGGCCCATTCCGGGCTGGCGGCGATCCATTCATTGAGGCCCTGCCCATGATCGAACTCTCCCGTGGTGCCCTCTACCCGGTCCTGCCGCTGCGCGACATCGTGGTCTTCCCCCACATGATCGTGCCGCTGTTCGTCGGGCGCGAGAAGTCCGTGCGCGCGCTGGAAGACGTGATGAAGGATGACAAGCAGATCCTGCTCGTCACCCAGAAGAACGCCGCGCAGGACGATCCGACTCCGGCCGACATCTACAGCGTCGGCACCGTCGGCACCGTGTTGCAGCTGCTTAAGCTGCCGGACGGGACCGTCAAGGTGCTGGTGGAAGGCGGCCAGCGCGCCGCCATCACCAAGTTCGCCGACAATGAGGAGTTCTTCCAGGCCCAGGCCGAGCTGGTCGAGGAAAAGACCGGCGAGAACCAGGAGCTGGAGGCGCTGAGCCGCGCCGTCGTCTCCCAGTTCGAGCAGTACATCAAGCTCAACAAGAAGATCCCGCCGGAGGTGCTGGTCTCGATCAACCAGATCGAGGAAGCCGGCAAGCTGGCCGACACCGTCGCTTCGCATCTGGCGCTGAAGATTCCGGAAAAGCAGCAGCTGCTGGAATGCGCCACCGTGTCGGAGCGTCTGGAGCGAGTCTATGCCTTCATGGAAGGCGAGATCGGCGTGCTGCAGGTGGAAAAGCGCATCCGCAACCGCGTCAAGCGGCAAATGGAGAAGACCCAGCGCGAGTACTACCTGAACGAGCAGTTGAAGGCGATCCAGAAGGAACTCGGCGAGACCGAAGACGGCCGCGACGAGTCGGCCGAGCTGGAAGAGAAAATCAACAAGACCCGCTTCTCCAAGGAAGCCCGCGAGAAAGCCTTGGCCGAGCTGAAGAAGCTGCGGTCGATGAGCCCGATGTCAGCGGAAGCCACGGTGGTCCGCAACTATCTGGACTGGATGCTGTCCATTCCGTGGAAGAAGCGCACCAAGGTGAAGCGCGATCTGAAGCTGGCCCAGAAGGTGCTGGACGCCGACCATTACGGCCTGGAGAAGGTCAAGGAACGCATCCTTGAGTATCTCGCCGTCCAGAACCGGATGAACAAGGTCAAGGGACCGATCCTCTGCCTGGTCGGGCCGCCCGGTGTCGGCAAGACCTCGCTCGGCAAGTCCATCGCCAAGTCGACCGGCCGCAACTTCGTCCGCATGTCGCTGGGCGGCGTCCGTGACGAGGCCGAGGTGCGCGGTCACCGCCGCACCTACATCGGCTCGATGCCCGGCAAGGTCATCCAGGGCATGAAGAAGGCCAAATCCTCCAACCCGCTCTTCCTGCTGGACGAGATCGACAAGCTCGGCGCCGACTGGCGCGGCGACCCGTCGTCGGCCCTGCTGGAAGTGCTGGATCCGGAGCAGAACGGCACCTTCAACGACCATTACCTGGAGGTCGATTACGACCTGTCCGACGTGATGTTCGTGTGCACGGCCAACACGATGCGCATGCCGCAGCCACTGCTGGACCGCATGGAGATCATCCGCGTCGCCGGCTATACCGAGGACGAGAAGGTCGAGATCTCCAAGCGCCACCTGATCGAGAAGCAGATCGAGGCGAACGGCCTGAAGAAGGGCGAGTTCACCATCTCCGACGATGCGTTGCGCGATCTGGTCCGCTATTACACGCGGGAGGCCGGTGTCCGTTCGCTGGAGCGCGAGATCGCCAATCTCTGCCGCAAGGCGGTGAAGGAGATCCTGCTCAAGAGCGGTGGCAACGCCAAGGTCGCGGTCACCCGCCGCAACCTTGACAAATATGCCGGCGTGCGCCGCTTCCACTATGGCGAGGCGGAGCTGGAGGATCTGGTGGGCGTCACCACCGGTCTGGCCTGGACCGAGGTCGGTGGCGAGCTGCTGTCGATCGAGGCCGTCGGCCTGCCGGGCAAGGGCCGCGTCACCACCACCGGCAAGCTGGGTGACGTGATGAAGGAATCGGTCCAGGCGGCCGAGAGTTACGTCAAGTCGCGCGCCGTCGCCTTCGGCATCAAGCCGACGCTGTTCGAGAAGAAGGACATCCACGTCCATGTTCCCGAAGGCGCCACGCCGAAGGACGGCCCGTCGGCCGGCGTCGCCATGGCCACCTCCATCGTCTCGGTGCTGACCGGCATTCCGGTGCGCAAGGACGTGGCGATGACCGGCGAGATCACGTTGCGCGGCCGGGTGCTGCCGATCGGCGGCTTGAAGGAGAAGCTGCTTGCCGCACTGCGTGGCGGCATCAAGCATGTGCTGATCCCGAAAGACAACGAAAAGGATCTGGCTGACATCCCGGACAACGTGAAGCGCGGGCTGGAGATCATGCCCGTCGGCACGGTGGACGAGGTGCTGCGCAACGCTCTGGTCCGTCCGCTGGAGCCCATGA
>NZ_BADK01000006.1 GCF_000333595.1 Azospirillum sp. B506 | reverse complement strand
CGCGGCGTTAGCACCGGCGCACCTGTTCCGCATGCAGCTTGGCCTGCTCGGTGAGGCTGCCATAGAGCAGGCGCACGCTGTTGGCGACCAGCAGGGTCAGCATGATCGCCTCGACCGCCATGGCGGCGGCCAGCATGCGTCCGCGCAGCGTCTTCCAGGGCGCCAGACGGGGCAGGATCATTTCCCGGCCTTCAGGACGCCCCGGACCTCGTCGGCCAGCGGCTCCATCGCCTCCAGCTCCTCGCCGGTGACCGGGCGGTAGCCGCCCAGCTGGTTGGCGTCGAAATAGCTCCTGCCCTCCGCCGTCTCGCCGAAGGCGAACAGCGCCTTGCGCAAAGGGTCCGCCAGGGCGGCGTGCCTGCCGTTCAGCATATAGACGCGGCCGGCCATGGGCTGGCTTTCGGCGATGGTGGACAGCTGCGCCTGCACCTCCGGCGCCAGCTTGGCGCGGTTGGCCAGCGACATGAAGCCGGCGGAGGCATCGCCGGCCAGGATCAGCTGGGCCACACTGTCGGCGGCGCTGACATAGCGGATCTGGACGTTGGGCAGCTTCCGGTCGGCAAGCCAATGCTGGCCCCACAGCGTCACCAGCGACGACGGGCTGAGGCCGAGGACGGTGGTGCCGGCCAGCGACGCCTCGGTCTGGTACGGCCCCTTGGCCGCCGCCACCAGCACGGCGCGGAAGTCCGACCTGTAGGTCAGCAGCGGCAGATAGCCGGCGTCCTTGCGCAGCAGCTGGGCCTGATGGCCGGTGGTCACCGCGATGTCGTAGTCCTGGTCGACCGCCCGTCGGGCGAAGGCGGTGAAGTCCGGCGCCGTGATGATCTCCACCGGCCGGCCCAGCGCCGCCTCCACCGCGCGGCGTACCGGCTGGTACTGTTCGATGATGACGCGGGCGCTGGTGTGCGGGGCGATGCCGATGCGGAACGCCTGCTCCTGCGCCGCCAGGGCCGGGGACGGTGCCGCGACCGTCAGGCCGCAGAGGATGGCGGAACAGAGCACGGCAAGGCCGGAGAACAGGCGCTTGGTCATGGGTTTCGGATCCCTACGATGTGCAGGTGTGAAATGCCGGTGCGCCAATGGAGAGCATTCGTGACGGCGACGGCCCGACCGCAGATCTAGGGCGAAAGATATAACATCCGATAAATACCGAAGGTAGGGGCAAGAGCGCGCAGGGAGGTCATCTTCGCGCATAAGGATATCGGGTTTCGGCGCTATGGACTCCGTGTGGAGATTTGTGCGTCGCCGGCCGCATCATTCTGTTCACGGCACGCAACTTTGAAACGGAGGCGGAATAAGAATCGAACGGAAACCGAGAAAGATCACGCTTTGATTGCAGGAGTGTCCGCTATGTGTCTAAGGGGCCCCTATAGCCGCAAAGGATCCCCGTCGTGCCGGACCGAGCTTGCGACCCGCATTCCGCCATCTGCCGCGCCATCCGTCTGCTGCGCGACCACAGCCGCGGTTGCGACAGCGTCGAGACCCGGCGTCTGCTGATCCGCACCGAGCGCTGGATGATCTGGATGCTCCGCCAAGCGGAGGGCGAGGATCTGCCGGTGCCGGTGGAACTGGCGGGGTGAGGGCCGCGCAAACGAAAACAGCCCCCTCCCGGATGGGAGGGGGCTGTTTCGTCGAAGGGTGCGGGACGGCGGGTCAGGTCATGCTGCGCAGCTGCTCCGCCCGGCCGGAGCGCGAGGCGGCATAATGGTCCTTGGCCAGCACGGTATAGACCGCGGGCAGGACGAACAGCGTGAACAGCGTGCCGATCAACATGCCGGACACGATGACCAGCCCGATGGAGAATCGGCTGGCCGCACCGGCGCCCGCGGCGGTCAGCAGCGGCAGCAGGCCGACCACCATTGCCGCGGTGGTCATCAGGATCGGCCGCAGGCGGACACGGGCGGCATGCTCGATGGCGGTGCGGCGGTCGACGCCCTCGTTGAGCTGCATCTCGCGGGCGAACTCCACCAGCAGGATGCCGTGCTTGGAGATCAGGCCGATCAGCGTCACCAGCCCGACCTGGGTGTAGATGTTCATGGTGGAGACGCCGAAGAACAGCGGCAGCAGCGCGCCGCAGATCGACATCGGCACCGACACCAGGATCACCAGCGGGTCGCGCAGCGACTCGAACTGTGCCGCCAGCACCAGATAGATCACGATCAGCGCGAAGGCGAAGGTGACCATCAGCTGGTTGCCCTCGGTCACGAACTGGCGCGATTCCGACAGGTAGGCGTGGTTGAAGCCGGCCGGCAGCTGGGCGCGCGCCTGCGCTTCCAGGAAGTCGACGACCTGGCCCATGGAGACGCCCGGCATCGGCACGGCGGAGAAGGTGGCCGACGGCAGCTGGTTGTATTTGTTCAGCGCATTCGGCTCCACCGCCGTCTCCACCGACACCACGGTGGACAGCGGGATCTGGGCGCCCGATCCGGAGGTGACGTAATAGTTGGTCAGCGACTCCGGCGTCAGGCGCTCGGCCCGCGGCACCTGGGGAATCACCTCGTAGGAGCGGCCGTTCAGGTTGAAGCGGTTGACGTAGTTGCCGCCGACCAGCACCGCCAGCGTGTCGCCCACCGACTTCATCGACAGGCCGAGGTCGGCCGCCTTGGCGCGGTCGATCTTCAGCCGGACGACCGGGCTGTCATATTTCAGGTCGGTGTCGGAGACGATGAACATGCCGCTCTTGGTGGCGGCGTCCTTGATCCGCTCGATGGCGTCGAAGATGGTGCGGTAATCGCCGGGGCTGGAGATCACCATCTGCACCGGCAGGCCGCCGGTGGAGCCGGGCAGGGCCGGCGGCGACACCAGGAACACGTTGATGCCCGTCACCTTGCCCAGTTCGGCCTGGGCCAGCGGCTGCAGCTGCTTCGCCGACCGCCCGCGCTCGCCCCACGGCTTCAGGATCATGCCGGCGAATCCCTGGTTCAGGGTGGGTATGCCGGTCAGCACGAAGCGGGTGTCGGTCTCCGGGAACTTGGCGAAGGTCTCGTCGATCTGCTTCCCGAAGCTGTCGATGTAGTCGAGGTTGGCATATTGCGGCGCCTTGGAGATGCCGAACAGGATGCCCTGGTCCTCCTCCGGCGCCAGTTCCGACATGGTGTTGGCGAACAGATAGCCGACCGACAGCAGGATGCCGACGGCGAACAGCAGGGTCGCGGCGCGATAGTCCAGCATGCCGTGCAGCCGCCGCTCGTACCAGCCGGCCAGCCTCTCGAACTGGCGGTCGAGGAAGGCGGCGAAGCGGCCCGGCTTTCCCTCCTTCAGGATGACGGAGCACATCATCGGCGACAGCGTCAGCGCCACGATGCCCGACACGATCACCGACGCGGCCAGCGTGAAGGCGAACTCGCGGAACAGCGCGCCGGTCAGCCCGCCCAGCAGGCCGATGGGGGCATAGACCGCCGCCAGCGTGATCGTCATCGAGATGACCGGCCCGATGATCTCGCGCGCGCCGATCAGCGAGGCGGCGACCGCCGATTTGCCATGCTCGATATGCCGGTGGATGTTCTCCACCACCACGATGGCGTCGTCGACCACGAGGCCGATGGCGAGCACCATCGCCAGCAGCGTCAGCAGGTTCAGCGAGAAGCCCAGAGCCAGCATGAAGGTGGCGGCACCCACGATGGACAGCGGGATGGTGACCACCGGGATCAGCACCGAGCGGATGGAGCCGAGGAACAGGAAGATGACGACGATGACGATGGCGACCGCCTCGACCAGCGTCTTCACCACCTCGTCGATGGACGCCTGGATGAAGCGGGTGCTGTCATAGACGATTTCCATCTTCATGCCGGGCGGCAGGTTGCGCCGCAGGTCCGGCTCCATCTTGCGGATGTCGGCGACGATGTTCAGCGGGTTGCCGGTGGGGGTGCTGTCGACGCCGATGAAGATCGCCTGCTGGCCGTTCATCGCCACGCTGGCATCGAAGCTCTTGGAGCTGAGTTCGACGGTGGCGATGTCGCGCATGCGCACCAGCGCCCCGTCCTTGGCCTTCACCACCATGTCGCGGAACTGCTCCACGTCGGTCAGGCCGGTGTTGGCGGTGACGTTGGAGATGACGAAGACGCCCTTCGCCTGGCCGGGGGCCGACTGGTAGTTGTTGGCGGCGATGGCCGCGGACACGTCGGCCGGCGAGATGTTGCGCGCCGCCATCTTGGCCGGGTCGAGCCACAGGCGCATGGCGAAGGTCTGGCCGCCCAGGATCTGGGCCTGCGCCACACCCTCCACCGTGGACAGCACCGGCTGCACCACGCGCGTCAGGTAGTCGGAGATCGCCGCCCCCGACAGGTCGGGGCTGGAGAAGCCCATATAGAGGATCGAGGTCGTCTCGCCGGTCGATTTCAGGATGACCGGGTCGTTGGCCTCGCGCGGCAGCTGGTATTTGACCTGCTGCACCTTCGCCATCACGTCGGTCATCGCGACGTTGGGGTCGAAGTTCAGCCGGACATAGGCGGTGACGACGCTCTGCCCCTGGGTCGAGGAGGAGGTGAGGTAGTCGAGACCCTCCGCCGTCGCCACCGCCTGTTCGATCGGGGTGGCGATGAAGCCCTGCATCAGCTCCGGCGAGGCGCCGGGATAGCTGGTGGTCACGGTGATGACCGTGTTCTGCAACTGCGGATACTGCCGGATCGGCAGTTCCAGCAGGGCGCGGGCGCCGACCAGCAGGATCAGCAGGCTGACCACGAGCGACAGGACGGGCCGGCGGATGAAGATGTCGGTGAAACTGCCCATGGCGTCGTCCTCAGTTCTGCGGCAGGGACTGCGGCGGGGTCAGCGGATTGCTGTCCGCCGGGACGACGGCCGCGCCGTTGGCGAGCTTCAGCTGGCCGGACACCACGACGCGGTCGCCGGGGGTCAGGCCGCTGCGGATCTCCACCCGGTTGGCGAGACGGTCGCCGGTCTTCACCGGCTTGCGCTCCACCACCATCTGCTCCTTGCCGTCCTGGCCCTTCTGCCGGGTCGCAACGAAGACGGAATCGCCATAGACCGTGTAGTCGACCGCGGTTTCCGGAACGGTCAGCGTGTTGGGCTGCGGCGGCAGGACGACGCGGACATTGGCGAACATGCCCGGCCGCAGCTGGCGCTCGCGGTTGTCCATGGTCGCCTGCACCTTCACCGCACGGGTGTCGGCGCTGACCTGCGGTTCGATGGTGGTGATCTTCGCCTCGAAATCGCGGCCGGGCAGGGCGTCGACGTTGATCAGCACCGCCTGCCCCACCGACAGCTTCGGCAGCGCCTGCTCCGGCAGGGTGAAGTTGATGTAGAGCTGCGACAGGTCGGTCAGCGTCACGATGGTGGCGCCGGGATTGACGTAGTCGCCGACATTGACCTGACGGATGCCGAGGTCGCCTTCAAAGGGCGCCTTGATCAGCTTCTGGCCGATCAGGGCGCTGGTGCGCTTCATGTTCGCGTTGATCTCGTCGAGCTGCGCCTGATACTGGTCGACGTTGCTCTGCGGCGTCGCCTGGCTGCGGCGCAGGTCGCGGTAGCGTTCCAGGTTGAGCTCCGCCAGACGCGCCTGGGCACGCTGGGCCAGCAGGTCGGCCTGCTCGGTGGCGTCGTTCAGCTGCACCAGCGGGTCGCCGGCCTTGACGCGGGCGCCCGACTCGAAGGGGATGCGGTCGACTCGGCCGGCGACCTCGGGAGCCACCGTCACCTGTCGCGCCGCCTGCAGCGTGCCGATGGCCGACAGGTATTTCGGAATGGTCTGCACCGTCGCGTCGGCAAGCGCCACCGGGGTGGGCGGCGGCTTGTTGTTGGCGAAGAAATCGGCGATGGCCTTGGCGCGGAAGCTGTTGAAGCCGTACAGCCCCGCACCCAGCAATCCCAGCACGATCAATGTGATGATGATGCGCAGGGTCAGCCGCCCGCGCGTCACCGGCTTGCGCGGCGGAGGCGGCGAGCCGGGGGGAGGCCGTCCGTGGCCCGGCTCGGACGCCGGGTGGCCGAATGACGTCTCGGTCTTTGGCGATTGGTCCAGGGTCACGATCGGCTACTCCGGTCTCTCGGGTGTGGGGTCGTCATTCTTGGCTGCGCCATGCGCGGGCTTGGCTGCGCCATGTGCCGGCGGCGGCTGGGAAGGCACGAAGGGAAAACGTCCGCCGCTTTCATGGGCGGCGATGGCGGTGTCGCTCAGGCCGAGCCCGCGCAGGATGAACCAGATGGTCTGGCGCGCAAGGTCGGGACGGCCGCAAGGATAGGGCACGATGGCCCCGCCGGACAGGCTGACGGTCGCCATCATCTCGCACAGGTGTTCGGCGAGCCAGAAGCCGTTCTCCGCATCGACCGGTCCCGGCGCCAGATCGCCGGCGGCGGTCGCGGTCTCGATGGAGGCGGCGAAGTAGGGCAGGAAGCGGCTGCGAATGCCCTCGAAGACCTGCCGCATGAACTCGCCGTCTTCCAGAAGGCTGATGATCGACAGGCGGTGGCGGGCACGCTCGTCCGGATCGGCCGGGAGCTCGATCACGAAGTAGCTCACCAGCGCCTGGATCATCTGCACCAGCGTGTCGGTGCCCGGCGGCAGAGCGACCAGCCGTTCATATTCCGGGTCTTCGTCGATGCAGTTGAGGAAGATCGCCTCATATAGCGAGGCCTTGGACGGGAAATGCTTGAAGATCAGCGCTTCCGACACGCTTGCGGCCTGCGCGATCTCCTTGGTGGTGGTCGCGGCGAAGCCCTTCTGTGCGAACACCGGCAGGGCAGCATCGAGGATCGCGCGCCGACGGGTACGGCTATCAAGGCGTGGAGCCATATACGGCAATCATCCGTCGGCTGAGTTGCGATGTCAGGTGAGCGTGTACTCACTATGAAACCGGTTCCTACACCGCCTGACGGCGCTTGTCTATACGGGCTAAGGTGATTTTCCGATCAGCAGTGTCAGCTGTCGGTCTAGGTTGCCCCTCTGGCGCAAAGGATCTGCTGTTTCAACCTTGCTGATGCCGGCTGGCAGAATGCAGGATGCGGCTGCTCGGAGATGACGGCCGCGGTCGGCGTCGAGGCCGGCGGTCAGCTCTTCGGGGGCCGGCGATCTCTGTCGCCACGATGGCGGGAGGGACGGCGTCCTTCACCGGCCACGACGGCTTCCTGCCATCGTATCGTGCGACACTGTCGCGCCATCAGAAGCATCCGGCTTGAGGCGGCCAGCAATCTGTTGTGGCGACCAACCCTCCCGCTGCCTGACGATCATGTGGTCGCGCAGAACCGGCTTGAGCGTCAGTTTCAATCTACGCAGAGAACGTCGATCACGGACATACTTCTGGGCGCTGGTGTAGAAGTAGCCCTTGTACTCTTTGCCCCCGGCGATCCCGGAACGGGTCGTGATAGAAGTTGCGCCGGATTTCCCGGTGGATGGTCGACCGGCGACGACCCAACGCCTCGGCGATCGACGCCACCGGAATGTTAGCGTCGCACACGTCCTGGACGCGGCGACGCTTTGCAAAATCGATCTGGGAACAATGCTCACCCATCAGCGCTCAAGACTCGTAAAGCCTTGTGATTACAAGAAAGTTGCACTTCAGAATAGAACCTACCGCGCGTACACTTGAAAGACGCATAAGTAGAATTATGGAAAATTTATATTGGGAATCCGATAGCGGAAGAAATGCCGCCCGGCCTTGGGGCCGGACGGCGGTCGGAACCTTGTCTGGAAGCCTGCTTGATGCTCAGGCCGCATTCTCGCCCAGCACGCCGCGGCGGATCTGGTCCAGTTCGATGGATTCGAACAGGGCCTTGAAGTTGCCCTCGCCGAAGCCCTCGTTGCCGATGCGCTGGATGATCTCGAAGAAGATCGGGCCGATGACGGTCTGGGTGAAGATCTGCAGCAGCAAGCCCTGGCCTTCGGTCGGAGCGCCGTCGACCAGGATGCGGTTGGTCTGAAGGCGCTTCAGATCCTGGTTGTGACCCGGCACACGGCGGTCGACGCCCTCGTAATAGGTATCAGGGGTGTCCTGGAACGGGGTGCCCATGGCGCGCATGGTCTCGACCGTGTGGACGATGTCGTCGGTGCCCAGCGCAACGTGCTGGATGCCTTCGCCCTTGTAGTCGCGCAGATATTCGACGATCTGCGACCTGGTGTCGGCGGATTCGTTGATCGGAATGCGGATCTTGCCGCAGGGGCTGGTCATCGCCTTCGACCGCAGGCCGGTCAGCTTGCCTTCGATGTCGAAGTAGCGGATTTCGCGGAAGCCGAACAGGCGGGTGTAGAACTCGGCCCACTCCTCCATCCGCCCGGTGTGGACATTGTGGGTGAGATGGTCGATGTAGGTCAGGCCGGCGCCTTTCGGATGCTGGTCCACACCCGGCAGCGGCACGAAATCGACCTCATAAATGCTGCCGCGGTCGGCGTAGCGGTCGACGAGGTAGATCAGCGAATCGCCGATGCCCTTGATGGCGGGGATGTTCAGCTCCATGGCGCCGACGCGGGTCTCGACACCCCAGGCCCCGAGTTCCAACGCGCGGCGGTAGGCGAAGGCGGCGTCGGCGACGCGGAAGGCGATGGCACAGATCGACGGGCCGTGCTGAGCGGCGAAGTTGCGCGGGAAACCCGACGGCTCGGCATTGACGATGAAATTCACATCGCCCTGGCGGTAGAGCGTCACGTCCTTGGAACGGTGGCGGGCGATGGCGGTGAAGCCCAGCTGCTCGAACAGGCGGCCCAGCGCCACAGTGTCCGGCGCGGTGAATTCGATGAACTCGAACCCATCGGTCTTCATCGGATTGTCCCACATGTCGGCCATGATCGCCTCTCAAATTGGCTTGTTCTGCGATCAGTATGACGGACTGTCTGTGGAAATAGCTTTCAAAGTAGACCCGGCACACCTATGATTTTGGCAAAATTTCCCGATTCATCCGTCTAATCCGGAGAATTTTCCCGTTGAGCGCCGCTCTGTCGGAAATCGACATCAGGATCCTGGTCGCGCTGCAGGAGGATTCGCGCCTGACCGTGCAGGAGCTTGCCGACCGCGTCGGCACATCGCCGTCGTCCTGCTGGCGCCGTCTGAAATCGCTGGAGGAAACCGGGGTGATCCGCCGCTACACCGCACTGGTCGATCCCAAGGCGGCGTCGGTCGGCGAATGCGTCTTCGCCCATGTGACGCTCGACCGCCATTCGGCCGAGACCGCGGCAATCTTCATCGACGCCGTGCGCAAGCGGCCGGAGGTGCTGGAATGCTACGCGGTGTCGGGCGATGCGGACTATCTGCTGCGGGTCGCGGTGCGGGCCATCGCCGACTACAACCGCTTTCTGGAAGAGTTCGTCTTCCAACTGCCCTTCCAGGTCCGCATCCGCTCCAACTTCGCCCTGAAGGAAATCAAGTTCGAGACGGCGCTGCCATTGGGAGGGCTGCCGGGGGGCGGGGCATAGCGCCCTCCCCCAGAGGTCGTCCCCTACCCCGCCACGCGGCGCTTGGCCGGCACGCTGGCGGATGCTGCGGCCGGATGCGGGCCGGCGATGCGGTCGAGCAGCAGGTCCAGGCCGGTGCGGCTGGTCTCATAGGCCACCCGCGCACGGGTCAGGGTCTGGGCCGAAGCGGCGGCGAGCGCCTCGCGGTCGTCGGCCCAGGCGGACAGGATCGGCGTCGCCGCCCGGACGAAATCGGTGTTCCGCGGCACCAGACCGTCGGCCGGAATATCGGAGCCGATGCAACCGCGCTCGTAGGCAAGCACCGGGACACCGGCGGCCATCGCCTCGAACAGGACGAGCGGCTGCGCCTCGTTGCGGTATTGGGTCGGAAAGACGAAGACGTCGATGTCGCGATAGAAGGCGTCCTTGGACTCGCCATGGACCGGGCCATGATACTCCACCGCCCCATCGAAAGCCATCAGTCCGGCGGCGATCATTGCGTTGTCCTTCGGCTTCAGGCCCGGCCCGGCCAGCACCAGCCTGGCCTCCACCCCTTCGACCTGCAGGGCGCGCAGCAGGGCGAACAGCGTGTCCAGCCCCTTGTCGCTGCACAGGTTCGACAGGTGGCCGATGCGCAGCGGACCGTCGCGCCGTGGGCGTGGTACCGCGTCGGGCACGGAGAAGATGGCGTTCGACATCGTCATGCAGCTGCGCGCCGCCGGATAGACCGACTGGAAGCGCATCTGCATCGCCGGGCACAGCAGCACATGGGTGCAGTCGGTGCCGGCGACGCGCGTCAGCAGCCGCATCCGCCAGGTCGGCTTGGCTATGGTGGCGAAGGAATGATGGTGCAGCACCCGCTCGTATCCGAACAGCCGCGCCGTTCCGGCCAATGCCGCGGTGTAGAGCGTCCCCCAGCCCGAATCCACCGGCATGTAGAAGCGGCGGTCGGGCTTGCGCAGCCCGGCGGCGAGCCGGCCCATGGTGCCGAACACCCGGGTCATCTTGCGCAGGTGATAGGCGACGCCGCCGCCGTTCCAGCCGGGCGACAGGTCGGCGACCTCCACGCGGCCGCGCCCCCGCATGCGGTCCTGCAGACGCTCCAGCACCAGGGCCGTCACCCGGCTCATCCCATCCACCGGCGGCGGCAGGCGCCCGGAGACGACCACATGGGTGCGCGCGTTCCGTTCCATCGTCAACTCCCGGTCAGGGCCGCTCCGGTCGACCGGCCATGCTGGCCACCCTCCGGGTCGGCGGAATAGTCGGACACATAATCCGCGTCCGCGCTGCGCTCCGCCTTCGGACCGCCCAGCGCCACCACGGCCTTCTCCACCGACTGAGCGAAGAAGCTGGCGTCGGCCAACGCCTGGAAGGGCCGCCCGTTCAGGCTCAGGCGGCGCCACTCCCCTTCGTCTGCCGCGACCGACAGCATGTAGCGCGCCAGCCCCTCGGGGTTGTCGGGCTCCACGATGTGGCCGTTCAAGCCGCTGCGGATCAGCACGTCGCGCGCACCGCATTGGTCGGACAGGATGGTCGGAACGCCCATGGCGAGCGCCTCGTTCACCACCAGCCCGAACTGCTCCTCCAGCGACGGCAGCAGCAGGCAGAGCGTCGAGCCCAGCGTCTCGGCGATCCCCTTCTCCTGCAGGAAGCCGCGGAAGACGATGGCCTCGTCCAGCCCGCGCCGGGTCACCTCGGCCCGCAGCTCGGCCTCCAGCGGGCCGGAGCCGCAGAGATGGAGCGGGCGGGCGGCCGGACCGGCGAGCTTGCGGTAGATGTCGTAGGCCTCGACCGCCCGGAAGAGGTTCTTCTTCGGGACGAAGCGCGCGATGATGGTGAAGTGGCGGTCGGCGAAGGGAACGCCACCGGGGGCCGGCTCCATCCCCGACAGCCGGCGGATTCGGTCGAGCGACAGCGTGTCATAGCCGATATAGAGCCGCTCCTTCGGCAGCCCCAGCAGGCGGAAATAATCCACCGTGCGGTGGCTGCCGCCGATCCCCGCCTGATAGGGGGCGTAGAAGACGCTCTTGACCATCTCCCGCCACAGGACGCGCGGCTTGTCGTCGTATTTGGAGGCGTTCATGTTGATGACCTTGCGTCCCATCAGCCGCATGGTCAGGGCGAGCGCGAAAACGTCCGGATCCTCGTAATGGCACAGGAAGAATTGGGAAGAATCGCTGCGGGATTGCCTGCACAAAAGAGCGCCATTGCGCCGAACTGCTGCACAAATGCCGATTTTTTGCGCAGACATGCTGCGGCGAAGCGGT
>NZ_BADK01000007.1 GCF_000333595.1 Azospirillum sp. B506 | reverse complement strand
CGGTCCGAAGGGGGAGCCACGGTCGCTGCCCGTGCTGCATGACATCGACCTCGATCTGCGGACCGGGGAGACGCTGGTTCTGCTGGGCGAGACCGGCAGCGCCAAGGCGACGCTCGCCCGCTCGCTGCTGTGCCTGCCGCCGCCGACCTGGGGAGCGGTGGTGTGGATGGGCCGCGACCTGATGGCGACGGCGGCGCCATCGACCGCAGCAAATGCAGGTGGGGGCGCCAGGGGAGGCGCCGGTGGCGACGATCCCGACCGCGGCGGTCTGCGCCGCGCCCGGCGCGACCTGCAGCCGCTGTTCCCCGACCCGGCCGCCTCCTTCGACCCGGCCATGACGGTGGGCGACCAGTTCGGTCTCGTGCTGGAGAGCCTGCGCCCGGACATCGCCGCCGAGCGCCGCGACCGGCGCATCGACGAGGCGCTGGAGGAGGCCGGGCTGCGTCCGGATGCGGCGCTCCGCTGGCCCTCGGCGCTGAGCGTCGCGGAAGCCGCCCATGCCGGCCTTGCCCGTGCCATCCTCTCCGAGCCGCGCGTGCTGATCGCCGACGAGCCCGCCGCCCGCCTGTCGGCGGAGGAGCGCGAAACCTTCCTCGACACGCTGGTGGCGGTGCGCGACCGTCGC
Source organism: Azospirillum sp. B506 (assembly GCF_000333595.1). Lineage (GTDB taxonomy): Bacteria > Pseudomonadota > Alphaproteobacteria > Azospirillales > Azospirillaceae > Azospirillum. The sequence continues at coordinate 7,164 of NZ_BADK01000007.1, read as the reverse complement.
CGCCTGGCGCTGGTCCTGGCGACCGAACGTTATGACGAGGGCCTGCGCGACGCCCACCGCGGCATCGTCATGCTGGCCGGCCGGGCGGTGGAGAGCGCCGATGCCCAGACGTTGCGGACGGCGCCGCTGCACCCCTACAGCCGGGCGATGCTGGCGGCGGCCCGCGGCGAGCGTCCGGCTCTGGAGGGCGAGGCGCCATCGGCCTTCGCCCAGCCGGCCGGCTGTCCGCTGCGCCGCCGCTGTCCGCTGGCGCGGGAATTCTGCGCCCAGGCGGTCCCGGCGCTGGAGGAGGTGGCACCCGGCCATCATGTGGCCTGCCATTACTGGGACACGCCGGCGGAGGGGTGATCGGTCGCAGTTCAACGGCTGGCTGCTGTCCTGCCATCGTGCTACCTTTCGGGGATACGAACTGTCCGTTTGTCGTATCCCTGCCGCCGGGGAACCGATGCCGTCCCTGTCCGCCATCACGCCCGATTTGGCCGCTCTGCCGGAACTGGTTCTGCTGGCCGGTCTCGCCACGCCGCTGTGGCTGGTGCGGGCCGAGGACGGCGCCCTGTTGTGGCTGAACGGGGCAGCCCGTGCGCTGCTCGACCCGGCCGCGGCCGGCGGGATGCTGCGGATCCAGCCGGCCGGTCCGGTGCCGGCGGATCCTGTGGAGCGGGACGTGACCATCCGGGGCGACGGGGGACCGCCGCTGGCCCTGACCGTTCGCAGCGGACCCGCGCCCTGGGATGGCATCATGCTGGTGGAGGCGCGGACGCCCGACCCCGCCGGCACCAACCGCCGGACATCCGACCATGTCCAACACCTGAGCCACGAACTGCGCACCCCGCTGACCGCCGTCGTCGGCTTCGCCGAACTCCTGCGCGACCGGCTGCTGGGACCGCCGGACAGCCCGCGCTATGGCGAGGCGGCAGCCCAGATCGTCGCCGCCGGCGACTATATGCTGGAACTGATCAACAACCTGCTCGATCTCGCCCGCATCGAGGCCGGGCGGCTGGACCTGCATGAGGAGGTCTGGCCGCCCGCCCTGATCGTCGACGCCACGCTGTCGATGATGGCGGCGCGGGCCGGGCAGACCGGCGTGACCCTGTCCGCCCGCCTGCCGGACGATCTGCCGGCATTGCGGGCCGACCCGTCGCTGGTGCGGCAGATGCTGACCAACCTTGTCGGCAACGCCCTGAAATTCACCGCCCGTGGCGGCCATGTGACGGTGTGGGCGGAGCGCGATGGCGGGAGCGATACCGCTGGCGGTCTGGTCCTGGCGGTCGCCGACGATGGCCGCGGCATGCCGCCCGACCGCATTCCGCAGGCGCTGACCGCCTTTGCCCAGCTCCATGATCCCGCGCATGACCCGATGACGGTTGCAGAGCACGGCTCCGGCCTCGGCCTGCCGCTGACCGCCGCCCTGATCGACTTGCATGGCGGCAGCATCGCCATCGACAGCGCACCGGGATGCGGGACGACGGTGCGGCTGCGCTTTCCGCCGGAGCGGGTGGTGGGGTAGCAGCCGCCGGCCCCCGGCGCTACAGATCCTCCGGCTCGCCGGTGCGCAAAGCCCCCGCCAGGGCCGGTGCCAGATCGCCGGCCCCGACCACCGTCACCCGCTCCAGCCCCAGCCAGCCGGCCAGCCGGCGCAACTCCGCCGCCAGGGGCAGGGCGACCGCGTCGGCTGCGGCATGCGGCTCGGTATGGGCGGCCTGCACCAGCAGGGTGGCGGCCTTGCGGTCGGATTTCAGGTCGACCCGGGCGGCGATGCGCTCGTCCATCAGGAAGGGCAGGACGTAATAGCCATGTTCCCGCTTGTGGGCGGGGGTATAGATCTCCAGCCGGACGCGGGCGCCGAACAAGCGTTCGGTGCGCTGCCGCTCCCAGATCAGCGAATCGAAGGGGGAGAGCAGGGCGCGGGCCGGCGCCTTGCGGGGGATGCGCAGGTCGGGGGTGACGTAGGCGGGGCGGTCCCAGCCCTCCACCGTCACCGGCAGAAGCTCCCCGGCCTCCACCAGTTCGGCGATGCGCTGCCGGGCATCGGCGACGTCCAGCCGGTGATAGTCGCGCAGGTCGCGCTCGGTGGCCACGCCATGGGCGCGGGCGGCGATGCGCAGCAGGGCGCGCTGGGCCTCGGCCTCCTCCGGGGTCGGCGTTTCGAGAATGGCGGCGGGCAGCACCCGCTCCGGCAGGTCATAGAGCCGCTCGAAGCCGCGGCGCCGGGCGGTGGTGACGAGACCGGCCCAGAACAGGAATTCCAGCGCCCGCTTGCCGTCGCTCCACCCCCACCAGCCGCCGGCCCCGCGTCCGGCCTCGCTGACTTCCGACGCTCCCATCGGGCCGCGCGCCGCCACCTCCGCCAGCACCGAGTCGATGTAGGGCCGGCGTTCGGCGGCGAAGCGCGCCAGTTCGCCATAGGTGCCCTCGCCACGCTCGGCCCGCGCCATGCGCCAGCGGAACAGCGGCTGCTGCTCCACCGGGATCAGCGACGCCTCATGGCCCCAATACTCGAACAGCGCCCGCCGCTTGCCGCCATAGGCCAGCCGGTCGAGCAGCGCCGCCTCGTAGGACCCCAGCCGCGAGAACAGCGGCAGATAGTGGGAGCGCACCAGCACATTGACCGAATCGATCTGCACCAGCCCCAGCCGCCCGATCAGGCGCCGGGCATGGCGCGCCTCCACCGGATCGGAGTCGGTGGCAGTGTTGGAGAAGCCTTGCGCGGCGATGGCGGCGCGGCGGGCCTCGCGCAGGGACAGGCTGTCGGAACGGGGCATGGGTCTCAGAGGAAATTGGATGGGACGCCAGCTTGAGAATGCGTTTGATTTTCGTCAAGGCGGGGGAGGGGAGGGGCGCGCAGGCTGACGGTCATCCTGCACTGCAGCACCCGTCTTGCGGAGTCCCCACCATGTCCTCCCCCAGTCTTGCCGGCCGCGACGACGGCCCCGCCATTCCCATCCTGTTCCAATATGGCTTCCGCTTCTTCTTCCTGTTCAGCGGCGTGGCCGCGGTGGGTCTGCTCGCCGCCTGGCTGGGCGTGCTGGTGACCGGGGAATGGCCGGAGCATGCGGTCGGCGCCAGCGCCTGGCACGCCCATGAGATGCTGTTCGGCATGGTGGTCGCCGCCGTCGCCGGCTTCCTGCTGACCGCGGTACCGAGCTGGACCGGGACCAAGGCGGTGGCCGGCACCCCGCTGATGGCGCTCGCCGCGCTGTGGATCGCCGGCCGCGTCGCCGTTTTCCCCTGGACCGGCGTGCCGGAACCGGTGGCGGCGGTGATCGACGTCGCCTTCCTGCCCGGCCTTGGCGTCGCGCTCGCCCGGCCGCTGGTGGCGGCGGGCAAGTGGCGGAACAGCGCCTTCCTGATCCTGATCGGGCTGATGACCGCCGGCAACCTGCTGATCCACCTGGACTGGCTGGACCTGCTGGATGGCGGGGCGGATGCCGGCTTCGCACTTGGGCTCGGAATCGTGCTGATGATGGTGACGGTGATCGGCGGGCGCATCCTGCCGGCCTTCACCCGCAACGGGCTGGGCAAGGCGGGCATGAGCGTGCGGTCCTGGCCGATGGTGGAGCGTCCGACGCTGGTGCTGACGCTGGCGCTGATCCCGGCGACGATGGCGGCGCCGGAGTCGGTCGTCACCGGACTGATCGCGCTTGCCGCGGCGCTCGCCCATGCGGTGCGGCTCGCCGGCTGGCAGGGCTGGAAGGCCTGGCGCTCGCCGATCCTGTGGATCCTGCATGTCGGCTATCTGTGGGTGCCGGTGGCGCTGATCCTGCGCGGGCTGCATGCCCTGGCCGGGCTGCCTTCGGCGGCGGGAACCCATGCGCTGACGGTCGGTGCCTTCGCCACGCTGATCCTGGCGGTGATGAGCCGCGCCTCGCTCGGCCACACCGGGCGGCCGCTGGTGGTGTCGCGGCTGACGGTCGCCGCCTATGTGCTGCTGACGGTCGCGGCGGTCGGCCGCACCGCCTCGCCACTGCTGCCGGTGGAGTGGGTGTGGGCGGCACTGCAATGGTCGGGCTATGCCTGGGTCGCCGCCTTCGCCCTGTATCTGGTCGCCTACGCCCCGGTCCTGCTGTCGCCGCGCGCCGACGGCCGGCCGGGTTGAATTGGCGGCCGGGCTGACCTCACCTCTGCAGGCGGGGCGTCACGCCCCGCCGCGGAAGTAGCGGTCGATGGCGTCGGTCATCTCGATCTCGCGGAAGGGCTTGGTCAGCACCGGGCGGCTCTGATGGTTCTGCGGCAGGCCGCCAGCGCCATGGCCGGTGGTGAAGACGAAGGGAATGCCGCTGGCGCTGAGCGCGTCGGCGACGCTGTCGACACGCTCCCCGCGCAGGGTGACGTCCAGCAGGGCGGCGTCGATGCCGCCCTTGGCGATGAGGTCCAGCGCCTCCGCCACCGTGCCGGCGGGGCCGACGACGTCGACATTCTGGACTTCCAGGGAATCCTCGATGGCCATGGCCACCAGCGGCTCATCTTCGACGAGCAGGATGCGCAAGGACTTGGATCGGTCGGCTTCCATTGGCAGGCGGCTCGCTGCTGGTCAAAGCTGTGGAGATGGGCGGCGGTTGGCGGTCAGATGGGGGTCGTCATTGCCTCCGGCAACCGGCGTGAGCTTTTCCGTTCAGCTGCCCCCTTGTCCACCCCGACCTTGGTCATCGCCCATTAAGCCATCCGCAAGCTCTGGCTGGACTATCACCCAAGATCATCAAGTGCCTGTTGGAGAGAGGGATAGAGCGCCTCCACCAGCGATCCATCCGGCCGGATCGGCGACGGCAGGATATCGGCCCCTTCCAGGGCGCGGGACAGCGGCAAACCGCCGACCTCGACGAAGCCGCCGCGCTCGCCATATTGGCCGACGATCCAATCCCTGACCGACGGGTCGCCATCCAGGGAATTGTTGTGCGAAATCAAGGCATGGGTGCCGTCGTCCGACCGGCGATACCATGCCTTGCTGCCACCGCCCAGATCCATCGGCGTGAAGCCGGCGGCGGTCAGGGACTGACGCACGGCCGGACGCATCCGGTCGATCCGCGCTGCCGATCCTGGCCCGGTCCATTGGTCGAGATCGTCTGCAAGCTCGCTCATGGTGCCTCTCTGGTCGTTGTCCTGATGGAACAACGCGTCAGGGAAGCCTTTGTGCCGCGCAGACCTGTCCGAATGTGGAAGAGGCGGCTGCCTGTTCGTGGCTGGCCGGCCGACGGACCATCCGTTCAGACGGAAATCGGCCCGGTCAGGCGCTGACCGGCTTGCGCGTGCGCAGCGCGGCGAGCGAACGGTCGAGCAGGTCGTAGAGACGCGCCTCCTGCTCCAGAACCGCAGCGCCGGGGGCGTGTTCCAGCTCCTTCGCCAGCCGGCCGAGCGCTGCGGCGCCGAGGTTCAGCGAGGTGCCCTTCAATGTATGGGCGGTGCGGTTGTGCGGCTCGCCGGCACGGGCCTGGGCGATCATGCCGTCGATGGTCTTGCGGCCATTGTCGGTGAAGCCGGCGACCGAGGCGGTCCAGTCATCGACCGTCAGCACCTCCAGCAGCAGGGACACCTGCTCCTCGTCCAGCAGGTCGGCGTCAGGAATGTCGGTGTCCGGAATGTCGGGCATGGCGGTCACGGCAGTCTCCGGAGCGGGGGCGTGTGGAACAGGGGCGTGTGAAGCATGGGCGGCGGAGCCGGGAGCCGGCACCGGATCGCCGCGGCCCAGAACCGACGCCATTTCGGCGAACAGCAGGGCGGGGCGCAAGGGCTTGGTGACGAAGCCGTTCATCCCCGCCGACAGGCATTCCGGCCGCGAACTGCCCGAGGCATGGGCGGTCAGCGCCAGGATCGGGACGCTGCCCTGCGGTCCGGGAAGCTCGCGCACGCGGCGGGTGGCGGTCAATCCGTCCATCCCCGGCATCTGGATGTCCATCAGCACGAGGTCGAAGGGCTGGTCGCGCAGCAGGCGCACCGCCTCGCCGCCGCTGGCCGCCAGCGCCACGCTGTGGCCGGCGCGTTCCAGGATGCCGCGGACGATGTCGCGGTTCACCTCGATGTCGTCGACCGCCAGCACGCGCAGCGGCGGCAAGGCGGCGACCCGTGCCGCCTCGCCCAGGCTGGCGCCGTGGCCGCCGTCGATGCGGCGCAGGGCCGACGGATCGCCGGGCCGGGCGACGACGGTGAAGCGGAAGACGCTGCCGCGGCCGGGGGCGGTGTCGACCGCGATGCTGCCGCCCATCAGCAGGCAGAGGTCGCGGCAGATCGCCAGCCCGAGGCCGGTGCCGCCGTAGCGCCGGGTGATGGAGCTGTCGGCCTGGGTGAAGCGGTCGAACAGGGTCGGTACCGAATCGGGGGCGATGCCGATGCCGGTGTCCTCCACCTCGAATTCCAGCAGGAAGGAGTCGGGAGGGCCATCGGCAACGAGGTCGTCCGCTCGGAGGTCCAGCCGGCGCACCCGCACGGCGATGTGGCCCTCCTCGGTGAATTTCACCGCGTTGCCGACCAGATTGAACAGGATCTGGCGCAGCCGGGACGGGTCGGTGACGATCACCTCCGGCACCGACGGCATCAGCCGGGCCGACAGCTCCAGCCCCTTGTCGCTGGCGTTCGGGCGCAGCACCTCCAGCACACCGTCGATCAGCTGTGGCAGGGCGCAGTCCGCCTCCTCCAGCTCGATGCGGCGGGCTTCCAGCTTCGACAGGTCGAGGATGTCGTCGAGCAGCCGCAGCAGCGTTTCCGCCGACCGGCGGGCGACGTCGGCCAGCCGCTTCTCCTCCACCGGCAGGGCGGCGTCGGCCAGCAGGGTCAGGTTGCCGAGCACGCCGTTCATCGGGGTGCGCAGCTCGTGGCTGACGGTCGCCAGGAATTCGGTCTTCGACCGGCTGGCCGCCTCCGCCGTCTCCTTGGCCTGCAGCAGCTGTTCGGCGGCGCGGCGCGGCTCGGTCACGTCGATGCACAGCCACAGCTTGCCGATGGCGGAACCCGCGGCGTTGCGCACCGGCACATTGTGCCAGCTGACGATGCGGCCGTCGGTCAGCGTCATCTCGCGCCGCTCGTCGCCGTCGACCGCCGACAGCAGGGAATGATCGGTGTCGCGCGGGGCGTTGCCGGCATTGGCCAGCGTTTCGTCCAGCCTATGGCCGAACGGCGCCGCCGCGATGGTGAACAGGCCGGAAAAGGCGGGTTGGCATAAGCGATGCGCCCGTC
>NZ_BADK01000008.1 GCF_000333595.1 Azospirillum sp. B506 | reverse complement strand
CGCAGCCGGATGCCGCCATGGCGCTGCTGCGCGGGCTGGCGGTGACGCTGCTGCTGACCCTGCCGTCGCTGGCGGTCGGCACCGCGCTGGGCACGCTGGCCGGGGCCTGGGCCGCGATGGCGCCGCGCTCGGCCGGCGGGCTGGTCGGCCGGCTGCTGGCCGGGGCCGGGCCGCTGCTGCCCGGATTCCTGCTGGCCGCCGCCACCGCGCTCGCGGTGCGGGCCGGGGCATCGGCGGCACCGCTGGGTTGGACCGCGCTGTCGATTCCCGCCGCCAGCCAGGCGGCCCGGCTGGCACGCCCGGCGATGGACCGGGCGCTGGGCGCCGGACCGGAGGGTGGCGCGGTGCGGATGGCCCGCGGTCTGGGTCTGGACGAGCGCGCCGTGCTGCGCCACCACGCCCTGCCGCAGGCGGTCGCCCCGGTGATGGGGGGCCTGCGCGCCGCGGTGCTGGCGGCGATGGTCGGGGCGGTGGCGCTGGAAAGCCTGCTGGACCTGCCGGGAGCGGGGGCGCTGATGGTCGATGCCGCCCGTGCCGGCTCGGCCGCCGGGGCGGTGCCGGTCCTGCTGGCGCTGGGCGGGCTGACCGCCTTGCTGAACGCGCTGGGCCTCGGGGTGCGCGACTGGATCGACCCGGCCAACCACAGCTCCACGCCCTATGAGGGGGCGTGACAGCCGCCAACCCCCCGCAAAGGACTCTGATGGCCGAGTACGACCAACCGCCGCTTTCCCATCCGGTGCAGCCGGGGCCGCCGCGCACCGGCTTCGCCCGCGGCCTGTCGGGCGCCGCCGTGCTCGCCGGGCTGGCGCTCGCCTGCGCGGCGGCGCCGCTGATGGTCGATGGCGGCGTGGTGCATCGGCTGGACGCCGATCCGGTCGCCGCCGCACTGCTCGACGGGCGGGGCAGCCTGTCCTTCGCGCTGCTGGCCGCAGTGCTGGGCGGGGCGTTGGGAATCGGCTGGGCGTTGCTGGCCGGGCTGGTCGGCTCGCTGGTCGGCAACCGGGCGGAGCGGCGGACCGTCGCCGCCGCCCGCCGGATGGCCGGATGGCCGCTCGCCCTGCTGGTGCCTCTGGCCGGCGGGCTGCTCGGCCCGATCTGGCTGCTGGCTCTGGTCACCGCGCTGACCGCGGCTCCCGCGGTCGCCGCCCTCGCCCATGCCGAGCTGTCGGCGCTGATGCGGGCGGAGTTCCTGACCGCCGCCCGCGGCGCCGGCCTGCCGGAGGGCGAATTGATCCGCCGCCACCTGATCCCCAACCTGACGCGCCCGCTGCTGGGCGCCGGGGGTGCTGGCCCTGCCGCGCGTGCTGGCCGCGGAAATTTTCGCCAGCCTGC
>NZ_BADK01000009.1 GCF_000333595.1 Azospirillum sp. B506 | reverse complement strand
CTTGCGCATCGCGCTGGACGCCGGCCCGACGCCGGCGCCCCCCTGACGGGATTGCCCGTCAGGCCGTCCGCATCCTGCGGGTTCCGAAGGCGGCAGCCTCAAAGACGGCGAAAGCCAGCATCGAGATGCCAACCATCGGGAAGAAGAGGCCGCCCGCAATTGCGATCACGATCAGCCCCTTCGGCACCCCGGTGCCGGCGGGCAGCCGCGGTGCGCCCAGGCTGCCCGCCGGGCGGCGCTTCCACCACATCACCAGCCCCGACAGGGTCAGGCCGACAATCGCCACCAGCGCGGCCAGCAGGACCAGCTGATTTGCCAGCCCGAAGGCTTGGCCCATATGGATGCCGACCCCCCATTCGGCCAGCCGGCCGAACAGGCCGAGATCCTTGAGCTGCATGTCGAACAGCGGCTTGCCGGTATACTGGTCGAGATGGATCACGCGTTCCTTCGGGACGTCGTCGGGATAGACGGATGCCGTGAAAACGCCATCCGGCTTGCTCGGCATGACGATGGCAAAGCCCGGCGCCATGCCCAGCCCCTCGACCGTTCGCACCACGTCATCCAGTTTTGCGGGAATGCCGGATGCCGCCGTGGACAATGGAGTCGGCTGGTTTTCGACGATCCAGGGGGCGCGGTCGATGGTGTCCTTCAATGGCACGGTGGAGACCGGATACTTGTCCCAATAGCCGTCCGGCATGCCCATACCGATCGCGTAGGCGGTGGCGTAGAACTGCTTGCCCCAATAGCCCGACCAGGGCAGCCCGGTCATCGCCAGGAAGAGGATGAAGACGCTGACGAAGATGCCGGTGACGGCATGGAGGTCGCGCCAGAACATGCGCTTGCCCGGCTTGCCGCGCACGGTTATGACACCGCCCCTCTGGCCGCTCTTCTGCTGCCCGCGCGGCCACCAGAGGTAGATGCCGGACGCGGTCATCAGCACCATCCAGCCGGCCACGCCCTCGACGACGCGCTCCGCGAACCAGCCGGCATATTGCAGGCTGTGCAGCTTGCGTACCACATACATGGACGGCGATCCGGCGAATCCGCCGTCCCACAGGCTGCCCAGCACCCGGCCGTCATAGGGATCGACATAGACGATGTCCTTCAACCCGTCGGATCCAGCGATCTTGACCTCGGCGGCGCGGTCGGGGGCGGCGGGCGGGGCGTAGCCCTTGAGCGTACCGGGATGGGCCTCCAGCGCCCTGGCGACCAGAGCGGACGGCGCCAGCTTTTCCGTGGCCTGCGGCGCGACGATGCGCAGGTCGCGATGCAGGCTGTCGTTGATCTCGTCCTTGAACAGATAGAGGGCGCCAGTGACGCACAGCAGGATGACGATGGGGGCGCAGATCAGCCCGGCGAAGAAGTGCCAGCGCCACAGCGCACGGTAAAGGGCAGAGCCGACGGCTCCGCCTTGCAGAGGTTCAGTCATGAGTGTCCATTCGGTCGTCGCGGTGCGGATCGCCCCGGCCTGGGGCGGTTCAGTGCTTCGTCGGACGATCGGATGGCGGGCCTTGGGACTGGAAGGGTTTCCGCTCCTTCGACCGGTTGAGCCTATCGGGCTTCGGCGACTCTGCGGACAGCAGGATCGCAACCGGCAGGGCCGGCATCTGCAGGGCCGGCAACAACGCGACATACTGGCCGAGCCAGCTGCAAGGCAGATGCAGCGGGGAAAGCTGTTGCTTGTCGATGCCGTCGGTATCGGTCAGCGGAACGCTGTCCTGGAGGGGGACGCCGTCCCGATCGACCGGCAGATAGACGATCTCGCCGCCGGTGCAGATGGCGACATAGCCATCGCGGTCGGCGGCGCCCGCAGCGGGAGCAGCGATGCGGACGAACAGGCTCAGCGCCAGCGCGAGTGCAAGCGCCAGCCCCCATCGTTCCTGCAGTCTGCGGCAATATGCCAGCATCCCGTTGCGACCGCCTCGCAGCTCAGATGGCAGCGATCGTTACCGGATCCGCCACAGGCGAACAATAGCCAAATCTTCTCCTTACGGCCGAAAGGTGCATCGGCGGTTCGCCATATCGCCAGCATCCGATTATCGGCGCTATAAACGGATCATCCTGCTTCCGCTCGGTAAGGCGACATGATGGTAAGGCTGCTGACGCTGCTTTCGGTTCTGCTGGTGATGGCTTTTCGCGGTGGGCCGGTCCGTGCCGACTATACGCCGCCCGGTGCGCTTTCGACGCCACCGCCTACGCCAACGGTTTGCTGCTGAAATCGCCGCCGCAACCGAAGCCCCAGGTGATCGCCGACCTGCTCAAGCAGGCGCGCGCCGCGCGCGACCGCAAGGACATGGCCGGCGCCATCCAGGCCTATGAGAAGACCATCACCCAAGGCGGCGGATCGCCGTCGGTCTGGCTGGAGTTGAGTGCCGCCTGGATGGCGGCATCCCCGCCCAACAAGGACCGCGCGCTGCAGAGCGCGGTGATGGCCGGGCAGTTCAACCCGAAGGACGAGGAGCGCGTCGCCATTCTCTGGCGGATCGCCACGCTGATGGACGAGGCGTTCGGCAAGCCGGACGAGGCGGTGAAGGCGCTGAAATCGATCCGGGACATCGCGCCGAAGATGGAGGCGGCGACGCTCGATGCTCAGGCGCCGAAGCTGGAGGAGCGCATCGTCGCGCTGCGCCGCAAGGCCGGTCTGGCGATGACCGCCGTCTCCGTCGATCCCGAGGGCAGCAGCCCGCGAGTCTGTTTCCAGTTCAACGACCGGCTGAGCGGCAAGCAGGGCATTCGCTTCGACGACTATGTCCGGGTGGAGCCGCCGACCAAGACCGCAATCGAGACGCGGGACAACAGCCTGTGCCTGCGCGGCGTCACCCATGGCGCCAGCTACACCGTCACCCTGCGCCAGGGACTGCCCGGCGAGGACGGGGTGAACCTGAAGGCCGACGAGACGCAGCGCGTGCGCGTGCCCGACCGGCCGGCGATGGCCAGCTTCCGCGGCTCCGCCTATATCCTGCCGCGCAAGGGCGCCGACGGCATCCCGGTGGTCAGCGTCAACACCGACCGGCTCGACGTGTCGGTCTATCGCATCGCCGACCGGGCGCTGGTGTCCAACAAATATGAAGGCAACATCTTCAACGAGCTGACCAGCTATTCCGCCGACCGGCTGGCACAGGAGAATGGCGAGCTGGTGTGGTCCGGCTCGCTGGATGTGAAGGGGGAGCGCAACCGCGACACCACTGCGGCGATTCCGTTCCGTCAGGCGGTGGGCGACGATCCCAAGTCCGGCCTCTATGTCGTCACCGCCCGTCCGCATGACGTGGAGGAATCCGACCGCTGGGAAACGCTGGCGACCCAATGGGTCCTGCTGTCCGACATCGGCCTGACCAGCTTCCGCGGCGCCGATGGGCTGACCGTCTTCGCCCGGTCCTTCGGCACCGCCAAGCCGCTGCCGGGGGTGGATGTCGCTCTGGTCGCCCGCAACAACTCCGAACTGGCCCGCGCCAAGACCGACGAGTTCGGCCGCGCCCGCTTCGCGCCCGGCCTGCTGAAGACCGGCGGCAACGCGCCCGAGATGGTGATGGCCTATCTCGGCACCGATTTCGCCATGCAGGATTTGACCGGCGCCGCCTTCGACCTCAGCGACCGCGGGGTCGGCGGGCGTCCGGCACCGGGTCCGATGGACGCCTTCGTCTATGCCGACCGTGGTGTCTACCGCCAGGGTGAGACGGTCAACCTGTCGATCCTGCTGCGCGACGACAAGACCGAGGCGGTGGACAACTTCCCGCTGACGGTGAAGGTCCTGCGCCCCAGCGGCACCGAATATTACAGCGGCGCCTTGAAGAGCCAGGATGCCGGCGGCTTCTTCCTGCCGCTGGCCCTGACCCGCACCGCGCCGCTCGGCGGCTGGGAAGTGCAGGTCTACAGCGACCCGAAGGGTGAGCCGATCGGCCGCGGCTCCTTCCAGGTCGAGGATTTCGTGCCGATCAAACTGGCGCTCGACGTGACCGCAAGCGCGCCGATCCTGGTGCCGGGCCAGCCTTTCGAGGTGACGGCGCAGGGCCGCTTCCTCTACGGACCGCCGGCTGCCGGACTGGACGGCACCGCCGAGGTGGCGCTGAAGACCGACCCGATGCCTTATCCCGCCTTCAAGGACTTTCGTTTCGGCCGGGTTCAGGACAAGCCGACCGAGCGGCTCGACTCGCTGGAATTCCCGACCACCGACGACCAGGGCGTGTCGCACGTCGCCGTGATCCTGCCGGAGGTGCCGGATACCAGCAAACCGTTGCGTGCCGACATCCGCGTCACCCTGTCCGAGCCGGGCGGGCGCCCGGTTAGCAAGTCGGTCAGTGTGCCGGTGCGGCCGAAGACCCATGCGCTTGGCCTGCGCCCGCGCTTCTCCGACGGCCGCGTCGGCGAAGGGGGCGAGGCCGCCTTCGACCTCGTCGCCGTAGCGCCGGACGGCAGCGCCATCGCCAAGCCCGGCATCAAGTGGGACCTCGTCGAGGAGCGGGTTTCCTTCGTCTGGTTCCGCCGCGACGGCCGCTACAGCTACAACGCCACGGTGCGCGACGTGCCGCTGGCTTCGGGCACCGTCGATGTCGGGGCCGACAAGCCGGCGCTGGTGGCGCTGGGCAAGCGCGACTTCGGCCGCTACCGGCTGGAGGTGACGGACAAGGCGGCTGGTGTGGCCAGCTCCTACCGCTTCTATTCCGGCTGGGCGAACGGCGACGAGTCCACCGACATTCCGGACAAGCTGGAGGTCTCGACCGACAAGCAATCCTACAAACCCGGTGACACCGCCCGCATCCGCGTGGCGCCACCCTTCGCCGGCGAAATGCTGGTGACGGTGGCGACCGACCGCATCTTCGACGTGCGCACCATCTCGGTCCCGGCCGAGGGGGCGACGGTGGAGATCCCGGTCGATGCCGCCTGGGGTCCCGGTGCCTATGTCACCGCCACCGCCTATCGCCCGCCGGTCAAGGGACGGGAACGGCAGCCGGTGCGCGCGATGGGCGTCGCCTGGGTCGGCGTCGATCCGTCCGTGCGCACCATGACCGTCACGCTCGACGCCCCGCAGGTGATGCGCCCGCGCAGCCGGCTGGAGGTCGGGGTGAAGGTCGCCGCCGCCGATGGCGGGTCGATGCAGGATACCTATGTCACGCTGGCTGCGGTCGACGAGGGCATCCTGCGCCTGACCGACTTCGCCAGCCCGCAGCCGGAGAAGCACTATTTTGGCAAGCGCCGGCTGGGGCTGGACATCCGTGACGATTACGGCCGGCTGATCGACCCGCTCGACGGCCCTTATGGCGCCATGCGCCAGGGCGGCGATTCGAGCGGCGCCGGCTTGCCGGTGGTGCCCTTCACCGTGGTCTCGCTGTTCCAGGGGCCGGTGAAGGTGGGGGCCGACGGCACCGCCCGCATCGGCTTCGACGTTCCCGACTTCAACGGCGAGCTTCGGCTGATGGCCGTCGCCTATAGCCGCGGCCGCGTCGGCTCCGCCGCCGGGCCGGTGACGGTGCGCGATCCGCTGGTCGCCGACGCCATCCTGCCGCGCTTCCTCGCCCCCGGCGACGACAGCCGCGTCACCCTGTCGCTCCACAATGTCGAGGCGGCGGCCGGCACCTATGAGGTGGCGGTCACAGCGCAGGACGCGGTGGCGGTGGAGGGTGGAAACCTTTCCGTCCCGCTGGCGAAGGGCGAGCGCAAGACTCTGATCCTGCCGCTGAAGGGCGTTGCCGCCGGCATCGGCCATGTCGCCGTGGCGGTGAAGGGGCCGGAGAACCTGGCGCTGAACCACGAGTACGGCATCACCGTCCGCCCGGCGCGTTCGGTCGAGACGCAGTTCGTCACCCGCCAGATCGCCCCCGGCGAGAGCGTCCGCTTCGATGGCGCGGAGCTTGCCACCTACCTGCCGGGAACCACCAGCTGGTCGGCCAGCTTCACCACGGCACCGCCTTTCGACGTCGCCGGCATCCTACGGGCGCTCGACCGCTATCCGTTCGGCTGCCTGGAGCAGACGGTCAGCCGTGCCCTGCCGCTGCTGGTGGTGCGCGACGTGGAACTGGCGCTGGGCAAGGACCGCAAGCCCGATGACGGGCTGGAGGCGCGGGTCCAACAGGCAATCTCCCGCACGCTGGACAAGCAGCGCTTCGACGGCGCCTTTGGCCTGTGGGGGGCGCATGACGAGGCCGACGGTTGGCTGACCGCCTATGCCACCGAGTTCCTGGTCCGCGCCAAGCAGAAGGGCGAAGCGGTTCCCGACAAGCCGCTGACCGACGCCTTGAACTGGCTGCGCCAGCGCGCCATCGCCAGCGCGTCGGAGCCGAACGAACTGGCGGTGCGCGCCTATGCCCTGCACACGCTGGCGCTGGCCGGCGTCTCGCTTCCGGGTCCGGCGCGCTACCTGCACGACACCGCGCTGGAGAAGCTGCCGACCCCGCTCGCCAAGGGGCAGCTGGGCGCGGCTCTCGCCCGCATGGGCGACCAGGAGCGGGCGGCAAGCGCCTTCGACAGCGCGGTCGGCCATCTGGCGCGCGAGGAATGGCATGTCGATTACGGCTCCACCGTCCGCGACGCCGCGGCGCTGGTGGCGCTGATGACCGAGGTCAACATGGCGGGCAACCGCATCCCGGCACTGATCGACCGCCTGCCGGCCTCGGCCACCGCCGCCAACCGCACCAACACGCAGGAGAAGGCGTGGTCAGTGCTGGCCGCCGACGCGCTGCTGCGCGGTGCGCCGGCCAAGGCGGAGATGACGCTGGGCGGTGCG
>NZ_BADK01000010.1 GCF_000333595.1 Azospirillum sp. B506 | reverse complement strand
GGCATAGCTCAGTTGGGAGAGCGCCTGCTTTGCAAGCAGGAGGTCGTCGGTTCGATCCCGTCTGCCTCCACCAGTTTCCGGAAGGACCGCTGGTGTCGATGGTAGAGGCGAACCGCCCAGCTTCGAGGATCGTTGGAAGGAACCACAACACGGCAACGTGAACAATGACGAGCGCTTCGCGCTCGTCATTGTGTCCCGAAAGGGACGGGATCATGGACAAGTGAAGATGAAGTGCAAGTGACCGAGGACGCTCCTCGGCCGGGAGAATATCCTGGCTGGGAGTAGCATCGAACGGCGGAAACAGCCGATCCTGTCGATCGGCTCGCGAGCAGGCTTGTTCCTGCGCGTGGCGCAAGCGTTTTCGTTGGAGTTGAGATCAAGCGTCTGAAGGGCATCTGGTGGATGCCTTGGCACTGAGAGGCGATGAAGGACGTAGCACGTTGCGATAAGCTTCGGGGAGCCGCGAGCAGGCTTTGATCCGAGGATTTCCGAATGGGGAAACCCACCGCTTCGGCGGTATCCCGTACTGAATTCATAGGTACGGGAAGCGAACCCGGCGAACTGAAACATCTAAGTAGCCGGAGGAAAGGACATCAACCGAGACTCCGCTAGTAGTGGCGAGCGAACGCGGACCAGGCCAGTGATTGCTTCTACATAACCGGAACCGTCTGGAAAGTCGGGCCATAGCGGGTGATAGCCCCGTACGGATAAACCGGAAGCGATCCACGAGTAGGGCGGGGCACGTGAAACCCTGTCTGAACATGGGGGGACCACCCTCCAAGCCTAAGTACTCCTCAGTGACCGATAGTGCACCAGTACCGTGAGGGAAAGGTGAAAAGCACCCCGACAAGGGGAGTGAAACAGTTCCTGAAACCGGATGCCTACAAGCAGTCGGAGCCTCTTCATGGGGTGACGGCGTACCTTTTGTATAATGGGTCAGCGACTTAGAGTATGCAGCGAGCTTAAGCCGGTAGGTGGAGGCGCAGCGAAAGCGAGTCTGAATAGGGCGACCGAGTTGCATGCTTTAGACCCGAACCTGATGAT
>NZ_BADK01000011.1 GCF_000333595.1 Azospirillum sp. B506 | reverse complement strand
CTGCCAGGATGCCGTCGGACCGGCAATGAGGGCAGGTCCTATCTGAAGGCAACCTATGCGGCTCCCCGCCTAGCACGCGGCCGCGCCACCAACGGCAAACATGCCGAGGGATCTGAAGGAGGCAAGATGTCGACCATACGCCGTACGTCGACCATGGCACTGATGCCCAATCACTGTCCACGGCTGGCCGCGTTCCGCTTCGGCCCAGTCTCCTCGGATGCCGTGCGCGATTATGTTGCCAGGGTACGCAAGGTACTGGCGGACGAAGTCACACCGCGCCGATCACGGATCAGCCTGACGATCAATCGCTACGGCGACTTTTTCGGTGCGCATAAATATCCGGTCGGTGGGCAGTTCCAAAAATTCACCGCCAGCGGACAGCTTCCGAGCGCGACTGCTCCTGCTCTGCTCCTCGCGCTCGAACTGCGAACGGGCGTGCTGATGGGGATTCACCGGCCCCAGGCTGGTGGAGCGATTACGTTTGACGTTGCCACTGAGGGTGAAATCTTTCTTGGCATCGGCGGCAAGGACGTCCAATGCTCAGCCCATGAGCCTGTCGTGAGGGATCCGAAGGGCATCATCGCCTCGGTATTCCAAGGCCCTGACAAGCGCACTATTGTGGACTTCGACAGCAGCCCCGAGAACGCCGAGCTTCTGCTTATCGTCATGGGATATCCGAACATGCCAGACGTGGATTTCGAAGAGGCGCTGGTCGACTGTCGCGCCTTCATTTCGGAAATTTGCAGCCCACTGATCGAAGAGTGGCGGGCGTGAGTATCGAAAACGTCTTCCCGTTCCGGACTGCATCCGGTTTCCGCCCATTGAAAGGCCTACACGTCGGCCACTATGGCGCGGTGCTGCGCGATGTCTGCTCCCTACAGTATGCTCGCGAGAGTTGCTCCTTCGTGTTCATTGCGGATCATCACAGCCGTTCCAGTTGGAGCGAACGGAGCGACTTCGTGAATTCACGTAAGCGCTCGACCGAGCTAACCAAGCAGTTAATGGCCGTGGGCGTCGATCCGCACTACAGCGTGATCTATCGCCAGTCCGATGTCCCTGAGCTGTTTGAGTTCATGTGGTTCCTGGCTGGGATCACCTCACATGGTTCGCTGGCGCGCGGTCATGCGCTGAAAGCCGCTGGGAACCCGACAGCGGGCATCTATCTCTATCCGCTGCTCATGATCGCGGACATCCTGTCGCTACGGGCCACCCATGTCATCGTGGGGCGCGATCAGACTATTCACGTCGACCTCGCGCGTGACGTTGCCGAGAAGCTGTGCAAACGCCTGGGTCCCGATTTTCTTCCCATCCCCAATTATCACCGACCCGACCCGCTTCTGTATCGCGGTATCAGGAGTGCCGATGACGGAGGGAAGATGGACAGTGAGGTCGGGAATGATATTCCCCTCTTTGACGATGAAGATGCCGTGCATAATCGCATAAGCCGGATCGCAACCCCGGCAATCCAATGGGGCCAACCGCTTCCGATCGAGGGTTCGAACCTTCTAGCCTATGCCGAAGCTCTTGGCGGGAATGACGTCAGACGCGCTTTCGTTGCCGATTTCGAAGGTGGCCAGATCGGCTTTAAGGACGCCAAGGAGCGCTTGTTCGCCCTCTTCATGGACGTGATGGGTTCCCGTAGGGCCGCCTATGCCAGGATTTCCGACAGGGATGCTGAGGAGGTTCTGCGCCTGGGCGGGCAACGAGCGCGCGAAGCAGTCGCGGGATTAATCGCTGACGTCCGGCATCATGTCGGGGTTTCTATTTGATCTATTCGGGCGGCAAGCGAGCGAAGGCAGAGTAAGCCGATCTCTCCCCAATACCACCGCCAACGGCCAGTTGTGCCTGCCATGGATCAAGGGTTGCCAATTGAGGCTTTGCCAGTGAATGGCTGTATTTGTTTCAAAAACTGCTAAATCCGGAGTGTGGTCGTTAACTATCCGGCTGTGCCAGAGAGCTATTTGACTTCAATTCCCCTTTACCGGCATCCCCCTTAGCGCGGTCCCGCAAAGCGCCGTTCGTAAACAGCCATTTGACGGTCAAATACACAAAGCGTTCGGAAACTCACCCTGGAGACGGCTTCCTGAACAAACTGATTGTCGAACAAAATGCAGGAAAAGTTTGAAGGGTGCCAAGAGTGCAACCTTGACCGGCAGACGGGAACCCGCCAATCTTTCCCACCTATCCATTAACCCATTGATATTTCGCAGGGAAAAATCAAAAGATAAAGTGGGAAAAATCTAGCGTTACCAACAAAGTCAACGTTTTCGTAATCAGTAGGTCCGGGGTTCAAATCCCTGTTGCGGCACCAGTTTTTTTCAAGAGCCCGGCAATTTCTTGCCGGGCTCTTGATCGTTTTGGGATCGCTTCGGGGCCATTGTGCTGTTGTACGGTTCGGTACTGGCCAATCGAGTGCTTGGCGGTTGCCGAAAACAACTGGGGTGCCGCATCCCCCAACACGGCGCCCGTCCCTTATCACCCCGCAATAACCGCCGTTCTCATTCCACCGCGTAGGGCGGCTTGGTGAAACCCGCCGGCGACAGGGTGAAGATCTCCGCCCCGTCCGCTGTCACGCCGATGGAATGCTCGAACTGGGCCGACAGCGACTTGTCCTTGGTTACCGCGGTCCAGCCGTCGCCCAGGATCTTCACGTCCGGACGGCCGGTGTTGATCATCGGCTCGATGGTGAAGATCATCCCTTCCCTCAGGACCAGGCCCTCGCCCGGCTTGCCGTAATGCAGGACCGACGGTGGCTCGTGGAAGACGCGGCCGACGCCGTGGCCGCAGAAATCGCGGACCACCGAAAAACGGTGGGATTCGGCGAAGGTCTGGATGGCATGGCCGATGTCGCCCAGCGTGGCGCCCGGCTTCACCGCGGCGATGCCGATCATCAGCGCGTCATAGGTGACGTCGACCAGCTTGCGCGCCTTCACCCCGACGTCGCCGCACAGATACATGCGGCTGCTGTCGCCATACCAGCCATCGACGATCGGCGTGACGTCGATGTTCAGGATGTCGCCATCGACCAGCCGCTTGTCGCCGGGGATGCCGTGGCAGACGACGTGGTTGACCGAGATGCAGTTGGCGCGCGGGAAGCCGCGATAGCCCAGCGGGGCGGGGATGCCGCCATGGTCGCGGATGAACTGTTCCAGCAGGCGGTCCAATTCGCCGGTGGTGACGCCCGGCTGCACATAGGGGACGATGTAGTCCAGTGCCAGCGCGGCCAGCCGGCCGGCCTTGCGCATGCCTTCGAATCCCTCCGGACCATGAAGGCGGACGCGGTTGGATTCGACGTGATCCTGTTCCAAGACGAGAGCCCCTATGCCAAGTAACCGAAAGGCGGATGCTGAAGCCTGCCGCGGCCTTAAAGCCTGATCGGCAGCGGCCGGTCCAATTCAATCGATTCGGGCGTGATCGCGCAAGACCAACACAGCGCCTCCACCCCCGAATCCAGCGCGCGGCACAATCCGTCATGATAGGCCGGATCGAGATCGGCCGCCGTGCGGAAATGGGAACAATCGCCGCGCTGGACAAGGTAGAGCATGACCGCGCGGCAGCCCTGCGCCACCATCGCCGCCATCTCCTCCAGATGCTTGGCGCCGCGGGCGGTGACGCAGTCCGGAAACTCGGCGGCGTCACCATGGGGGCCGCCGGGGCGGCGGAGATGGACGTTCTTGACCTCGACATAGGCCGGGGGGCGGGCGCCGGGCCTGGCCGAATCGTCCTCCAGCAATACGTCGATGCGGCTGTTGCGGCCATACTTCACCTCGCGCCGCAGCCGGTCGTAGCCGGCCAGTTCCGGGATGGTGCCGGCGGCGATGGCGGCGGCGACCAGCGCGTTGGGATGGCCGGTGTTGACGCCGACCAGCCCCTCGCCCCAGGGGGCGGCGGCCTCCACCAGTTCCAGCGTATAGGCCAGCTTGCGCTTGGGATTGCCGGAGCGCGACAGCCAGACGACGGATCCGGGGAGGTCCAGCCCGATCATGCTGCCGGAATTGGGGACATGCGCCGTCACCTCCACCCCGTCCAGCAGGACGTCGGCGAGAAACCGCTTGTAGCGGCGGATCAGGCGGCCTTGAAGAAGGGGGGTGGGAAAGCGCATCTTGGCGGCGACGCTACCCTTGGCCTTCCCGCTCGACAAGAGCGTTCCGATGGAGATCCCCGCCCGATGACGTCCGAGACCGCAGAAAGCCGGACCGGAGCAAACCCGACCGCCGCCGTGCTGGTGATCGGCAACGAGATCCTGTCGGGCCGCACCAAGGACGCCAATCTGGGCCACATCGCCGAGAAGCTGACGGAGATCGGCGTGCGGTTGCGCGAGGCCCGCGTGGTGCCGGATGTGGAGGAGGAGGTCGTCACCGCGGTCAACGCGCTGCGAGCGCGCTACACCTATGTCTTCACCACCGGCGGCATCGGCCCGACCCACGACGACATCACCGCTGCCTGCGTTGCCAAGGCCTTCGACGTGGCGCTGGAACGCAATCCGGAGGCGGTCGCCCGGCTGGAGCGTCATTACGCCGCCGGCCAGTTGAACGAGGCGCGGCTGCGCATGGCCAATGTCCCGGCCGGCGGCATCCTGATCGACAATCCGATCAGCCAGGCTCCGGGGTTCCAGATCGGCAACGTCTTCGTCATGGCCGGCGTGCCGAACATCATGCGGGCGATGCTGGACGGTGTCCTGCCCCGGCTGGCGGGTGGCCCCACGCTGCATGCCCGCACGGTGGCCTGCGAGTTGGCCGAGGGTGTGATCGCCGCCGATCTGTCAGCCCTGCAGGACCGCCATCCGGGGCTGGAGATCGGCAGCTACCCCTACTTCCGCAGCGGTTCCTTCGGCGTCAGCCTGGTGCTGCGCGGCACCGACGAGGCGGAGGTGACGGCCGTGACCGACGAGTTGGCGGAGATCATCCGCCGTCTGGGTGGCAGCCCGACCGTCACCGTTGGTACAAAAGGCTAGGGGCGGGTATGTCTATGGTTCAGGTGGAGGCCCAAATGGTGCCGGTTCCGCCGGATCGATTGTCGCGGACCGATTCGGTCCTACATTAAAGTCTTGTCATCCGCATAAGGTGTTCCGCGGGAGCCCCGCCATGAAGAGCTTCGAGAAAGCAGCGTTGCTGTTTCTTCTCCGCCATCTGTTCGCCGGAATCGCCGGTGCCGTGGTGCTGGCCACCGGGCTGTTGTGGTTCGACGTCGCCAAGCTGGCAACGTTGATCGGCAACAGCGACTACGGCATCACCGCGACGGTGATGCTGTATGCCGGCCTGATGCTGACCTTCGGCAGCGTGTCGATGGGGATCGGCATCATGACGATGAACGAGGACACCCGTCCGTGACGCCGCAGCTGGTTCGCGGTCAGTTGCCGAACGGTCCGAAGCGGTCATAGGCCCAGACGAGGACGACGATCAGCGCCAGCCAGAGCGCGGCGTTGCGCAGCACGACTCCGCGGTTGCGGCGCAGGGCCGCAGGCACCACCAGGATCGCGACCATCAGCAGCGCCACCAGAGACATCCACTCCGTCTCGCTCATGCCATCTCCTTTCCCTCTCCGACCCTGTCCAGGCCGGCCGGCGGTTGCGCGTCCTTCGATATGGGAATGCCAGCGGCTTTGCGAAGGCCCCTTGACCCGCAGCCCCGCGATTGTCTAAGTCATAACCACGGAACGATGCGTTGCATACCGCTGTATGCAATCTGCGCGGGCAGCGCGGGACCGCTCCGTGGATATTAGCTTTGCCGTTATCATCCAGCCCTTCGGACTGGATGATAACGGCAGGGTCCAGGGCGCGGGCGTGGCGAAACCGGTAGACGCAAGGGACTTAAAATCCCTCGCCGCAAGGTATGCGGGTTCGAGTCCCGCCGCCCGCACCATCTTGAAAAGAAACGTATTTCCCCGTTCGTAGCGGGACGGTTACGGCCCATGCCCGGCCTGCTGCGTGGCTCCGGCGAGAGAGGCCTCAATTATTCCCGACGGGTCCGCAACTGCGCCGGTGGGCCAGCAGGCAGTCCTCGATCTTCGATTGTTGCATCAAGGCCCCCATCAACCAATAGCCCAGGACGAGCACGATCAGGATGGCGATGGCCGCGCCGAAATTCGCGGCCATGCGGGTCCGGTCGTTGTCTGGCGGAGGAGGCTCGGGCATTGGGCGCCGGCCCTCAGCCCTTGCCGGGCTTGCGTTTCGTCCGTCCATTGGCGGCCTCCCCCTCCTTGCGTTGCAGGAACAGGCGCCCGGCCTGCATCGCCGCCGCACGGCTGATGTAATTGCCGCACTCGAACCGCTGGCCGTCGAACGTCACGGCGAGGGTGAAGGTCTGCGGTCCGGCGTCGTCGATGAGGATCGAAGAGGAGGTCGAGGAGGGCACGGGCTTCATTCGACAGTCTCTGCATCTGCCTGTGGCAGACGGAGTCATACGTCGGTTGCTGACCGCAGACCAGTGGCATCGGCGAGCCGCCGTTCGGTCAGCGCTCCACCGGACCGCCGGCTTTCACCCACGCGGCAAAGCCGCCGCTCAGACGGTTGATGGTGCCGGTGTGGCCGGCGGCCATCATGCGCTCGGCAGCCGGGCCGCAACGCATGCCGCCCTGGCAATGGAAGATCAGATG
Organism: Azospirillum sp. B506; assembly: GCF_000333595.1. Lineage (GTDB taxonomy): Bacteria > Pseudomonadota > Alphaproteobacteria > Azospirillales > Azospirillaceae > Azospirillum. Next base: position 24,057 of record NZ_BADK01000011.1, on the reverse strand, counting down.
CTTGCCCGCTTCGGTCGGGACGCGCGACGGGTCGAACCGTGACAGCGGGTTCAGGATGGCGCCGGGGATGTGGCCGGCGGCGTGCTCATGCGGTTCGCGGACATCGACGATCACCGCCTCGCCCTTGGCCTGCCAGCCGATCGCGGTCGTCGGATCGATCCGGTCGATGCGGCCGGCGCCGCTTTGCCCATCGGCCCTCTGGCCGTCCGACGGAGCGGCAGGGATCAGGCGGCGGAATAGCGAACACAGGGTCATGGTCTGTGGTCCTGCATAGGGGAAAGCGGGAGGGGGTGTTGACAATAAATTAGATTATCCTAATTTAAAGTCAATGACCGACGGGCTTGCCGACGCGGGACCGGGTCGGCCGGCACCAATCGAAGACAGGAGACGACCATGCACAAGAACTGGCCGCAGATGACCGGCGAACTGTCCGGCGCCATTCGCGAGCTGCGCGGCGGCGCTCCGGATGTCATGAAGGCTTTTTCGGGGATGGCCCAGGCTGCACTGAAGGCCAATGCGCTCGACACCAAGACCAAGGAACTGATCGCGCTGGCCATCGCCGTGGCGATCCGTTGCGACGGCTGTGTCGCCTTCCATGCCGAAGCGGCGCTGAAACAGGGGGCAACCCGCGACGAGGTGATGGAGACGATGGGGATGGCGGTCTATTTGGGCGCCGGACCGTCGGTGATGTATGCAGCCCAGGCGGTCGAAGCATTCGACCAGTTCGCCGAAAAGGCGGCCGGCTGACCTGACCCCCGGTCCGCCGGTAGAAGGCGATCGACCGGTAAAAGCGATCCCATGAAGAGGGAAGGTGGTGCGGGCGGTCGGACTCGAACCGACACTCCTTGCGGAACCGGATTTTGAGTCCGGCGCGTCTACCAATTTCACCACGCCCGCAGCGACGCCTCTTCTAACGCAACAGTCCGGAAACGGAAAGGGCAAAAGATCGGGGCGTCGGAACATCTCCGTTCGGCCGCCTGCGGCCCCGGCTCCGGTTCCGGGGTCAACCTCTGCCCCGACCCCGGATGACGCCGCTGCGGCGCCGCTTATTCCCCGATGCCGCCATGGCCCCTGTCATGCCGTCGCAGGAATGGCTTGGGCGTTGCGGACGACTGGCCGAACGGCTTCGCACGCGCTACCTTGTCGGCCATGACGACCAAGCCCCTCCTCGCCCGCATCTTCGACGAGCCCCGAATCGCCGCCCTGCTTCTGGCGCTGGCCAGCGCCGGGGTGCTGCTGTCGGCCCTGTTCTTCCAGTTCGTGCTGAATTACCAGCCCTGTGTGCTGTGCATCATGCAACGCTGGCCCTATGTGGCGGTGATGGTGCTGGGGCTGGTGACCTGGCTGTTCCGCCGCTGGAAGGGGCTGGGCGACGCCCTGCTGGTGGTCAGCGGGCTGGCCCTGCTGGCCGGTGCCGGCATCGCCGCCTACCATGTCGGGGTGGAGCAGCATTGGTGGGAGGGCACCTCGTCCTGTGGCGGGTCGGCGGCGGCCAATTCGCTGGAGGCTCTGCGCGCCCAGGTTCTGGCCGCCCCGGTCACCCGCTGCGACGAGGTGGCGTGGTCGTTGTTCGGGATTTCGATGGCGGGCTACAATGTGGCGATCTCGCTGGCGCTGGCGGCCTACGCCTTCGTCGCCGCACGCATCGCCTATACCCGCACCCCGGTGTCGAGGACCGCATTGTGAGTGAAACGACGTCTCCCGCCGCTGTCACCCGCCCCGATACGAGCCCCAATTCGAGCCCCCATTCGAGCCGTGGTGCGCTGCCGGGGTCTCTGCCCGGCGACCTGCCGCGGCGCGACCGGATGGCGCGCATCGTCCGTGTCGACCATGCCGGCGAATATGGTGCCAAGCGCATCTATGAGGGCCAGATCGCCGTCATGGGCAAGGGCCGCCATGGCAAGACCCTGCGCCACATGGCGGAACAGGAGCTGGTCCATCTCGAATATTTCGAAAAGCAGCTGAACCGCCGCCGTGTGCGGCCGACGCTGCTGCAGCCGCTGTGGCACGTCACCGGCTTCCTGCTGGGCGCCGGCACCGCGGTGCTGGGCGAACGGGCGGCGATGGCCTGCACCGTGGCGGTGGAAGAGGTGATCGAGGAGCATTACGAGTCGCAGCTGAAGCATCTCGGCCCCGAGGAGCAGGAGCTGTCCGACAGCATCCGCAAGTTCCAGGCGGAAGAGGTCGAGCACCGCGACATCGGATTGCAGAACGAGGCGGAGCGCGCGGCGGGCTATCCGCTGCTGTCGGCGGCGATCAAGGCCGGCACCCGGGCGGTGATCTGGGTGGCCGAGAGGGTGTAGGGGGGCGAAGTGCCCCCCACCGAACCCGCTGCATCCACAACCAGCAGCGGCCCTGCAACGGCCCTACATCGGGTCCAGTTCCGAATCCCAATAAAGAAAATCCCGCCAACTTTCATGGAGGAAGTTTGGCGGGAAGGCGCGTCCGTTCTCTTGCAGCTCGTAGGCACTGGGCTGGAAGGGTGGACTGAGAGGGATCATGCCGCAGACGTGGGGAAGGCGGTCGCCCTTCGCCAGATTGCAGGCCGAACAGGATGTGATGACGTTTTCCCACGTCGTCCGACCGCCGCGGGAGCGCGGAATCACATGGTCGAAGGTCAGGTCGTGGGTGGGGAAGGGGCGGCCGCAATACTGGCAGGTGAAGCGGTCGCGCAGGAAGACGTTGAAGCGGGTGAAGGCCGGGCGGCGCGTGGCCGGGATGAACTCTTTCAGCGAGATGACGCTGGGTAACCGGACTTCGAAACTGGGGGATCGGACGACCCGGTCATAGTGCGATACGATGTTGACCCGTTCGAGAAAAACCGCCTTGACCGCTTCCTGCCAGGACCATAGCGACAAGGGGAAGTAACTGAGCGGGCGGAAATCCGCGTTCAGCACCAGAGCCGGACAGTGATCGGGTGGTGGAGCCAATGGCCACTCCCTTGTCTGTAACCGTTGTCTGGATCCCGGCACGCGACACTGCTGCGGCTTCGTGCGCGGGGGTCGTGTCAGCTGCGCCCCGGCGGAAAATCGCCCTCCGGGACAACCAGATACATAGTGGATTGAGCGCCCGGACTCAATATGTTGACCCGGTGCGCCCGAATTTCTTCACCGTTGTGTAACCTTTTTCGCGCTGTGGCCATCGCCCGCCAGCGTTTGAGCGGGAGGGGCGCGGTCAACCTCCACGGAGGCATCGCCATGCCGGCACCACGCGCTGGGGCTGTGACATCGGCGGAAAGACCAGAACCTCGCCTTGCGCGCTTACCCCTCGTTAACCATGACGGCGCCATGGTGGGCCTCGTTGATCCAAGCAGACCCCGCCGGCCGCGCCGGCCGGACGCGACCCTGAGGATAGCCCGCCATGACCGCCGTCATCATCGATCTCGCCCAGAAGCGCCGTGAACGCGAGGAGCGTGAGCGCCAGATCCGCATCGACGCTTTCGACCGCGAGCTGCGCCGCCGGCTGGCGCTGTATCTGGAAGGCGAGGACATCCCGGTCGAGCCGATCCGCGACAATCCCTACATCTGACATCTGCCCCTACATCTGACATCTGCCCGTCACATCCCGCGCCCGGTCCGGCGCGCGATCCGCTATAAAGCGGGGATGAGCGATCTCGTCACCCGCTTTGCCCCCAGCCCCACCGGGCATCTGCATCTGGGACATGCCCATTCCGCGCTGTTCGGCTGGACTGCTGCCCGCAGCGCTGGCGGTCGTTTCCTGCTGCGGATCGAGGACATCGACCCCAACCGCTGCCGCCCGGAGCATGAGCGCGACCTGATCGAGGATCTGGCGTGGCTCGGCCTCGACTGGGACGGCCCGATCCGCCGCCAATCCGATCATTTCGACGATTTCCGCACCGCGCTGGCCCGGCTCGAGTCGCTTGGCGTGCTCTATCCCTGTTTCTGCACCCGCAAGGACATCGCCGCCGAGATCGCCCGGGCCGGTGCGGCGCCGCATGGGCCTGACGGACCGCTCTATCCCGGCACCTGCCGCCACCGGTCGCTAGAGGAACGCGGCGAGCGGATCGGGCGCGGCGACGCCCAAGGTAACAGTTGGGCGTTGCGACTCGATGTGGAGGCCGCCCGGCGGCTGACCGGACCGCTGCGCTGGCACGACCGGGGGCAGGGCTGGCAGACCGCGGCGCCGGAGCTGCTGGGCGACGTGGTGTTGGCGCGCAAGGACACGCCGACCAGCTATCATCTCAGCGTCACCGTCGACGACCATCTGCAGGGCGTGACACTGGTCACCCGCGGCGAGGATCTGTTCTTCGCCACCCATCTGCACCGGCTGCTGCAGGCGCTGCTGGGCTACGATCCGCCGGATTACCACCATCACGGCCTGCTGCGGAACGCGGCAGGCGAGCGGCTGGCCAAGCGCGACCGCGCCCAGTCGCTGCGCTCGCTCCGCGACGAGGGCCGCAGCCCGGCCGAGGTTCGGGCGCTGGCCGGGTTTCCGGGATAGGACGTTTCCTGGCGAGGCCGGCGGAGCTACAGCGGCCGCCGGGCCTTCAGCGCCGCGGTCAGCGTGCCGTCGTCGAGATAGTCTAACTCGCCGCCGACCGGCACGCCGTGGGCGAGGCGGGAGACCGACACGTCGGAGTCGGTCAGGCGGTCGGTCACCACATGGGCGGTGGTCTGGCCGTCGACGGTGGCGTTCAACGCCAGGATGATCTCGCGCACCGCCGGGTCCTTGGCGCGTTCGGCGAGGCCGGCGATGTTCAGGTCGTCGGGACCGACGCCCTGGAGAGCGGACAGCAGGCCGCCCAGCACATGGTAGGTGCCGCGGAAGGCGCGGGTGCGTTCCAACGCCCACAGATCGCCGGCATCCTCCACCACGCAGATGACCGAGCGGTCGCGGGTGGGGTCGGAGCAGACGGTGCAGGGGTCGCGACTGTCGAGATTGCCGCAGACGGAGCAGGCGCGGATCGATTCGCCGGCCGCCGCCATCGCTTCCGACAGGGGCACCAGCAGGCTGTCCCGCCGCTTCATCAGATGCAGCGCCGCCCGCCGCGCCGACCGGGGGCCGAGCCCCGGCAGCTTGGACAGCAACTGGATCAGGCGTTCGATTTCAGGTCCGATCATCGATGTGCAAATCCGCCTCTCCCCTCCGGAGAGAGGGGATTCTCACAAAAGACTGTAGATCAGAACGGCAGCTTGATGCCCGGCGGCAGCTTCAGGCCGCCCATCATCTTCGAGGTTTCCTCGGCGACGTGCTGCTCGACCTTGCGCTTGGCGTCGTTGAAGGCGGCGACGATCAGGTCCTCCAGAACCTCGACGTCCTCGGGATCGACGACGGACTTGTCGAGCTTGACCTTCTTCATCTCGCTCTTGCCGTTGACGGTCACGACGACCATGCCGGCGGCGCTCTGGCCGGTCATTTCGACCTGCTCCAGGCTCGCCTGCATTTCCTGCATCTTGGCCTGCATCTGCTGGGCCTGCTTCATCATGTTGCCGATATTCTTCATCGGTCAGTACTCTCCTTCGTCGTCGAGGGGGTAATAGACCCCATCGTCCTGCTGCTGAACCATGAAATCGGGTGTCTCGCCGTCATCCGCAACCGCCGCACTCTCCGCCGCGGCAACTTCGGCGAGGTCGCGGACGTCGATGATCTTGGCGCCGCTGAAGGCGTCGAGCACGGCGCGCACCACCGGGTTGACCTCCGCCTCGGCCCAGGCGCGGCGCTTTTCGGCCTTGTCCTGGTCGGCCAGCGTCGGCTGGGCCGCGCCTTCGGACAGGGCGACGATCCAGCGCTGGCCGGTCCATTCGGTCAGGAACTGCCCGACCTTGGCCGGCAGCGTCGGCGGGGCGGCGGGGCGGAGCTTCAGCTCCAGCCGGCCCGGCTCCATGCGGACCAGCTGCACCGTCTCCATCAGATAGCCGTAGAGCGCGCCCTCGCGCCGGTCGGAGAACAGCTGCACCAGCGCACGGAAGTCGTGCGGCATCGGCGACAGCTCCTCTCCGGCCGCACTGGGGGCCGGAGTGGCCATGGGGGTGGGGGCCGCCTGAGCCACGGGAGCGCTCTGCGGCTGGGCGGAGCCGATGGAACGGGCGACGGCGTGGGTCGCCATGGAGGATGGCTGAGTGGTGACGGCGACCGGTCCACCGCCGCCGGGGCCGCGGCCCATCGGGGTGCCCCCTCCACCGTTGGCTCCGCCATTCGCCTGCTGGGCCTGGAACTGGCGGATCAGCTCTCCCGGAGTCGGCAGGTCGGCGGCGTAGGACAGGCGGACGATCACCATCTCCAGCGCCTGCTGCGGCACCGGGGCGGCCTGCACCTCGTTCAGCCCCTTCAGCAGAAGCTGCCAGGCGCGGGTCAGCGCCGGCATGCCGAGCTTGGAGGACAGGCTGGCGCCGCGCGTGCGCTCGGCCTCCGGCAGGGAGGGATCGTTGGCGCTGTCCGGCACCACCTTCAGGCGGGTCAGGTTGTGAACGAGGTCGAGCAGGTCCTGGAGGATCACCACCGGATCGGCGCCGACGCGGTGCAGGTCGGACAGGATGTCCATCGCCTCGGCCGGCTTGGCGGAGACGGCGGCCTCGAACAGGTCGATGACGCGGGTGCGGTCGGCCAGACCCAGCATGTCGCGCACCTGCTGGGCGGTGACGGTGCCGGCGGCCAGCGCGATGGCCTGATCGAGCAGCGACAGCCCGTCGCGCACCGATCCGTCGGCGGCGCGCGCGATCAGCGAGGCGGCGTCGCCCTCGATCTCGGCGCCTTCCAGGGCGGTGACGCGGGTGAAATGCTCCTTCAGCACCTGGGCGTCGACGCGGCGCAGGTCGAAGCGCTGGCAGCGCGACAGCACCGTCACCGGCACCTTGCGGATCTCGGTGGTGGCGAAGACGAACTTCACATGGCTCGGCGGTTCCTCCAGCGTCTTCAGCAGCGCGTTGAACGCGCTCTTCGACAGCATGTGGACCTCGTCGATGATGTAGAGCTTGTAGCGCGCCGAAACGGGCGAGTAGCGCACGCCGTCGATGATCTCGCGGATGTCGTCGACGCCGGTGTGGCTGGCGGCGTCCATCTCCATCACGTCGACGTGACGATCCTCGGCGATGGCGCGGCAATTGTCGCAGACGCCGCAGGGGCTGACCGTCGGCCCGCCGGTGCCGTCCGGACCGGTGCAGTTCAGCGCGCGGGCGATGATGCGGGCGGTGGTGGTCTTGCCGACGCCGCGGACGCCGGTCAGCATGAAGGCCTGGGCGATGCGGCCGGACTGGATGGCGTTGGTCAGGGTGCGGACCAGCGCGTCCTGTCCGATCAGCTCGTCGAAGGTCTTCGGCCGGTATTTGCGCGCCAGCACCCGGTAAGCCTGCCCGGTGGCGGGAGCGGAGGCGGCGGTGATTTCGGCTGTGGTATCGGTCACGCGGCTGGCCTGTCGAAACGACGGGAGGGGAATTTCGGGCCGCAGGATAGCGTCCCGGCACCGCGCTGTCGCCGTCTGTTTCGTGCTGGCAATTTTTGCAGAGGGTGGGAGACTGGACGAACGACCCGAGCCGTAACTCGTTGCGGCTGCTTCCTTCCGGACCTGACCGGGTTGGCGAGGGACTCGTCCGACGCCAGTCTCCCGGCGCTTTTATGACCATTCGTGTGGGCGGATGCAAGGGGAAACGGTTTGGGTGCGGGGGCGGCGTGGCAGATTATGGGCAATTATATTCCGGACTATAATTTATGGTTCCGGCCATAATTGGTCCTAAAGGGAGCTGCCCGCGTCCGGTCGGCTGGTGGGATAAGCGAGGAGAGGTGCCGCAGCACCTCCCCCCTTCCGGCGAAGGCCTGCGCCGGATCACTGGCCGGCGAGGTCGTAGGTCATGTAGAAGCTGTAGAGATAGCCGGCTGACGTATTGAGCGTGACCGACCAACCCGCCGGCACATACAGCGGACTGGGTAGCGTCGCCGAACCCGTGATGGTGCTGGAACTGGGCGAACAGGCGACGATCGGCCGGGCGGCGGCACCCGTGCCGGGGGGAACCACACTGACCGTCAGGTTCATGGCGCAGCCGGTGGTGATGGTCCGCAGATAAAGACCGTTGGTATTGGTCGAACCGGTGATCAGGGTCTTGGCCGCCACGGTGTCGACCGTCGAGAGAAAGGAACCGCCGATCGGCTCGGCCGCATGGGCGGCGGTGGCGAGGGTCAGCGCAGCGAGGAAAGCGGCAAAAGCGGTCTTCATGGGCAACGCCTCCTGTTAGGTTTGGCGTCTTTCAAATACCGTAGTTAGGATTTTTAGGGCGATTAATAGGAAAAAAGTCTTTTAACGCCTTGACGGATCAAGACGATTCGCCACAAAGGCTTCTGCCCTCCGAGACCAGCCGGACAAGAAAAGGGGGGCGCTGTGGCACCCCCCTTTCCGCACCTGTCGGACCGGACGTCCGTTACTTCTTCAGCGCCGCCACGCCCGGCAGTTCCTTGCCTTCCAGCCATTCCAGGAAGGCGCCGCCGGCGGCGGACACGTAGGTGAACTTGTCCTCGACCCCGGCATGGGCCATCGCCGCGACGGTGTCGCCGCCGCCGGCCACCGACAGCAGACCGCCGGCCTCGGTGCGGGCGGCGACCAGACCGGCCACCGCGTTGGTGCCGGCGTCGAAGGGCTGAATTTCGAAGGCGCCGAGCGGGCCGTTCCACACCACGGTCTTGGCGCCCTGCAGCTTCACGCCGAGGAACTCGACGGTGGCCGGACCGATGTCCAGCGCCATCTCGTCAGCGCCGATGGCGTCGAAGGCGACGACGCGGTTTGCCGCACCGGCCTTGAACTCCTTGGCGACGACGAAGTCCTTCGGCAGCAGGATCTCGCAGTTGGCCTCCTTGGCGGTCGCCATGATGGCGCGGGCCTGGTCGGCCATGTCCTTCTCGCACAGCGAGGCGCCGACATCGGTGCCCTGGGCGAACAGGAAGGTGTTGGCCATGCCGCCGCCCAGCACCAGCAGATCCACCTTGCGGACCATGTTGCCGAGCAGCTCCAGCTTGGTGGAGATCTTGGCACCGCCGACGACGGCGGCGACCGGGCGCTCCGGTTTCTCCAGCGCCAGCGTCAGGGCCTTCAACTCGGCTTCCATCAGGCGGCCGGCGGCGTTCGGCAACAGGCGGGCGACGCCCTCGGTCGAGGCATGGGCGCGGTGGGCGGCGGAGAAGGCGTCGTTGACGTAGAGGTCGCCCAGCGCGGCCATGTCCTTGGCGAAAGCCGGGTCGTTCTTTTCCTCTTCGGCGTGGAAGCGGGTGTTCTCCAGCAGCACGATGGCGCCGTCATGCACCTTGGCGATGGCCTCCCTGGCCTTCTCGCCGATGCAATCCTCGGCGAAGGCGACCTTCTGGCCGACGGCGGCGCTGAGAGCGTCCAGCACGTTGCGCAGCGAGTTCTTGGCGTCCGGTCCGTTCTTCGGACGGCCGAAATGCGACAGGACGACGACCTTGGCGCCCTTGGAGGACAGCTCCTTCAGGGTGGGGGCGAGGCGGTCGATGCGGGTGGTGTCGGACACCTTGCCGTCCTGCATCGGAACATTCAGGTCGGCGCGGACCAGCACCGTCTTGCCGCTCACCTCAAGGTCGTCGATCGTGTTGAAATCGGTCATCGTCGCACTTCCCAAATTATGGCCAGTCCCCGTCGGGGCAGCCCGTTTCAGTTTGCGGGAACCCAATCACAGCCCCGCACGCTTTGCAACGCCCCAGGGGTGGGGTGAAATGGGGCATAATGACCCTGCAACCACGTATACGAAGCTTCGTATGCGAAACTTCAGTCCGGTTGTCCCGGAACGCTGCGTGATGCAGGGGCGGGGGCACCGCAATCGCAGGCTCCTGCAACATTTCCGTAACTTGACCCTGTCCATGGGCTGTGCAAACACCCAACTGTAGGCCAATGGGCCGCAAAACGGGGGTTGAAGCGCAGGCGATGGCTGAGGCCGAGATCAACCGCGAGACGGAACTGAAGCTGGCGGCGAAGCCGGAAGACTTCGACAGGCTGCGCGCCGCTTCCGCCATCGCAGACAGGGCCACAGGCCCGGCGGCGACACGTACCCTGGAAAGCACCTATTACGACACCGAGGACCGCCGGCTCGCCGCGCGCAAGGTGACGTTGCGGGTGCGCAAGACCGGCGACGGCTTCGTCCAGACGGTCAAGTCCGCTCCCGACGAGGACGGGCTGGGCCGCGGCGAATGGGAATGCGCGGTGACCTCCGCCGCTCCCGACCTGACGCTGATCGCGGACGCGGACGCCATCGAGCTGCTGGGCCCGCTCAGCGACTCGGAGCTGCGGCCGATCTTCACCTCCATCGTCGAACGGACGACGCAGGACGTGACGCTGGGCGAGGGCAGCGACGCCACCGTCATCGAGGTCGCCTTCGACCGCGGCCGGATCGAGCTGCCCGATGGCCGCTCCACCGACCTGTGCGAGGTGGAGCTGGAGCTGAAAAGCGGCACGCCCGCCGCGCTCTTCGATCTGGCGCAGGAGCTTGCCAAGGCCGCCCCGCTGCGGCTGGAGATGCGGACCAAGGCGGAACGCGGCCATGCGCTGGCCAACGGCACGGCCGACAAGGCGCTGAAGGCGGAAAAGCTGCTGCTCGACGCCGACACCACGGTGGAGGGGGCGGTCGCCCGCATCGTCCGCGCCTGCCTCGCCCATATGGTGGCGAACGAAGCGGTTACGCTGGCCGGCGAGGATCCGGAGGGCGTGCACCAGATGCGCGTCGCCCTGCGCCGGCTGCGCTCGGCCACCGCGCTGTTCCGGCCCTTCATTCCGGCCGCGCAGTATCTGTGGCTGGTCGGCGAGATCAAATGGCTGGCCGGCAGTCTGGGGCCGGCGCGCGACTGGGACGTGTTCGGCGAGGAGCTGCTGGCCCCGGTGCGCGACGCCTTCCACAAGGCCGACGGCCATGGCCGCTCGGCGGTCGAGGATCTGGACGCGCTGGCGGCGGCGGCGGAAGCCAAGCGGCTGCGCGCCTATGAGGGCGTGCGCGAGGCGATCCGCTCGGACCGCTACACCGCCTTCCTGCTGGGCGTCGGCAGCTGGGTGGAGAAGCGAGGCTGGCGCGACCAGCCGGTCAGCGAGGAGTCGGTGCGGCTGTTCCAGCCGGTGATCGGGCTGGCCGACCATCTGCTGAACAAGCGCCACAAGAAGGCCAAACGGGCCGGCCACGGCTTCGCCCATCTGCCGGTGGCCCAGCGCCACCAGCTGCGCATCGCCCTGAAGAAGCTGCGCTATGCCGTGGAGTTCTTCCGCAGCCTGTATGACGACAAGCCGGTGCGCCGCTACATCCAGCAGATGGCCGCCTTCCAGGATGCGCTGGGACACCTGAACGACGTGGCGACGGCGACCCGGCTTCTGCACGAGCTGCATGACGACGGCAGCCGCTCGGCCCCCGGCGAGCCGCGCGCCGCCGGCATCGTCATCGGCTGGCATGCCCGCGGGGTGGCCGACACCGAGGCGGCGCTGGTCGCCCTGTGGCATGATTTCCTCGACACCAAGCATTTCTGGTCGAAGCCGGACGCCGGGGTGTAGAGTCCACGGCCATGCTCACGATCCTCGTCGCCAACATCAAGGGCGGCTGCGGCAAGACGACCGTCGCCACCCACCTTGCCGCCGCGTCCGCCGCGTCCGGCCTGCCCACCGTGCTGGCCGACGTCGACCGTCAGCGCTCCTCCCTCGGCTGGCTGGAGCGCCGGCCGGAGAAGGTGCCGGCCCTGGTCGGGCTCGACTGGGCCAAGGACTTCACCGACACGCCGCGCGGCACCAAGCGGCTGGTGATCGACGCGCCGGCCGCGCTGAAGACGAAGCAGATCGAGGATCTGGTGAAGATGGCCGACATCGTCGTGCTGCCGGTTCTGCCCGGCGCCTTCGACGAGCAGGCGACCCAGCGTTTCCTGGTCAAGCTCGACGAGCTGAAGCGGATCGCCAAGAAGAAGACCGTCGTGGCGGTGGTGGGCAACCGCATGCGCGCCCGCACCAAGGCCGCCGACCGGCTCGACCGCTTCCTGGGCGGCATCGGCCATCAGGTGGTGACGCGGCTGCGCGACAGCCAGATCTATGCCGACGCGGCGGAAAGCGGCCTCAGCCTGTTCGACATGCCGGGCAAGCGCGCCGCCGAGCATCGCGGCGACTGGCAGCCGCTGCTGAGCTACATCGACGGGGTTTGAGGCGCCTCACCCCCGCGGACAACCCTCCTGGCGCCAGAGGGCGAGATAGTCGTCCAGGCCGCGGCCGGGGATCTCGTCGAAGCGGCGCTCCAGGGCCGTCAGTGTTTCCATGCGGTCGATGCGGAAGCTGCGGAATTCCTCGCGCAGCTCGCACCAGGCGCCGAGCGTCCACACCCGGCCCCAGAAGAACAGGCCCAGCGGCTGGACCGCGCGGGCGGAATGGGTGCCGTCCTCGCGCCGGTAGTCGAACAGCACCACGCGCCTGGCGTTGATGGCGCAGCGCAGCACGTCCATCCGCTCGCGCAAGGGGGCGGGAAAGGAGAAGTCGGGCACGAAGACGCGGCTGTCGGCCAGTTCGCGCCGCCGTGCCTCCGGCACCACCGCCTCCACCTTGTCGAGCGCGCGGGCGGCGGCATCGGCCAGTGCGCCGCCGATCCAGGCGCGGGCGAGGCGGGCGCCGACGACCAGCGCCTCCACCTCGTCCCGGGTGAACATCAGCGGCGGCAGGTCGTAGCCGTCGCGCAGCAGATAGCCGACGCCGGCCTCGCCCTCCACCGGCACGCCGGAGGAGGCGAGGTCGCGCATGTCCCGGTAGACGGTGCGCTCGGACACCTCCAGGCACCGCGCCAGCTCGGCAGCCGTCACCAGCCGCCCCTTGCGGAGATGCTGGACGATCTGGAACAGGCGGTCGGCGCGGCGCATGGCGGCTGATCCGGCAGAGAGGATCAGTGCATCGAATAGAGGCCGACGCGGTTGCCCTCGCTGTCGATGAACTGGGCGAAATAGCCGATTTCCGGGCTGATCAGCGTCTTCGGCACGACGATGCGGGCGCCGGCCTGCTCGGCACGGGCCAGCGGGGCGGACAGGTCGTCGCCGCCGTTCAGGTAGACGGTGCTGCCGTCGGCGCTTGGCTTGCAGGCCTCGTGCTGGATCAGGCAGCCCTTCACCGCGGTGCCTTCGGCCGGGAAGACGGCCATGACCATGCCGCTCGGGCAAGGCTCCTGCACCATCTGGACGGTTAAGACGGTCTCGTAGAAGCGGACGGCGCGGGCGAGGTTGGTGACCGGGATCTCGAACCAGGTGACGACATGCGGGATGGTCATCGGAATGGCTCCTGACAGAGGGGAGGGAGATGTTCGTGGTTCGTGCCGGCACGCCCTCTTGATAGCACACCCCCTCCTGACAGCGTGATGTCAGGAGCAATCGGTTGGCCGAATTAAAATGGCTGGCCCCAGTCAATGAAAATTGCGGCCCTTGGGAAATGGTCCTGCCGCAGGCTGGTGCTCCCCGGTCAGTTCGGCCAGCCGGTGGGTCAGGTCGATCAGCGATTCCACCCGCAGATGGACGACGCCTTCGTGGTTCTGCACCCGGCCGGTGGCGGCCAGCATCCGGGCTGTCATGATCGGGCGGCGGAAGGTCTCGAAGGCTTCCGGCATGACGACGAGGTTGGCGATCCCGGTCTCGTCCTCCAGCGTGATGAAGACGACTCCCTCGGCGCTGCCCGGGCGCTGGCGGACCAGGACGAGACCGGCGGCGGTCAGGCGCCGGCCGTCGCGCGTCCGGATCAGCCGCTCCGCCGGGGTGATGCCGGGCAGGCCGTCGCGCAGCAGTGCCAGCGGGTGGGCCTTCAGCGACAGCGACAGGCTGGTGTAGTCCATGACCACATGCTCGCCCAGCGCCATGGCCGGCAATGGGGCTTGCGCTTCCTCGGCCATCGGGCCGTCCAGCCGCGCGAACAGCGGCAGCGGCTGGTCGCCCAGCGCCCGCACCGCCCACAGGGCCGCCCGGCGGTCGAGGCCCACGGAGCGGAAGGCATCGGCCTTGGCGAGCTTTTCCAGTGCTTCGACCGGCAGGCGGGCGCGGCGCCACAAATCGTAAGGGTCGCGGTAGCCGCCGGCGCGGGAGAGGACGAGGGACTCGGCGTGGGCTTCGGTGAAGCCCTTGATGAGGCGGAGGCCGAGGCGGAGGATTATCTCCCTCTCCCCCCCGGGGAGAGGGTTGGGGTGAGGGGGATCCGCTTCGGGGATCCCTTCGGCGTTGCCGAACCCCCTCATCCTAACCTTCTCCCCGGGGGGGAGAAGGGATTGGGGCGACACCTTGCACACAACCTCCACCGCGCAATCCCAGTCCGACAGGTTCACGTCCGGCGGCAGCACCGTCACGCCATGCTCCTGCGCATCGCGGACGATCTGGGCCGGGGCGTAGAAGCCCATCGGCTGGCTGTTCAACAGGGCGGCGGCGAAGATGGCGGGGTGGTGGCGCTTGATCCAGGCGGAGACATAGACCAGCAGGGCGAAACTGGCGGCGTGGCTCTCGGGGAAGCCGTACTCGCCGAACCCCTCGATCTGCTGGAAACAGCGCTCGGCGAAGGCGGGGGCGCAGCCGTTGGCGGTCATGCCGGCGATGAACTTGTCATGGAACCGCTGGACCTGTCCGGTCTTGCGGAAGGCCGCCATGGCGCGGCGCAGCTGGTCGGCCTCCTCGGCGGTGAAGCCGGCGCCGACCATGGCGACCTTCATCGCCTGCTCCTGGAACAGCGGGACGCCCAGCGTCCTGTGGAGGACCGGCTCCAACGCCGGCATCGGGTAGGTGATCTCCTCCGCTCCGCTGCGGCGGCGCAGATAGGGATGCACCATGCCGCCCTGGATCGGGCCGGGGCGGACGATGGCGACTTCGATCACCAGATCGTAGAATTTTTTCGGCTTCAGCCGCGGCAGCATGCTCATCTGGGCGCGGCTTTCGACCTGGAAGACGCCCAGGCTGTCGGCCCGCCCCAGCATCTCGTAAACCGCGGGATCGCCCTGGGGCAGGGTGCCGAGCGTCCAGCGTGTGCCATGCACCTGCTCGATCAGGTCGAAGGCACGATGGATGCAGGTCAGCATGCCAAGCGCCAGCACGTCGACCTTCAGGATGTTCAGCGCGTCGATGTCGTCCTTGTCCCACTCGATGGTGGTGCGATCCTCCATCGCCGCGTTGGCGACGGGGCAGAGGTCGGACAGCGGGCCGCGGGTGATGACGAAGCCGCCGACATGCTGCGACAGGTGGCGGGGGAAGCCGATCAGCTCATTGGCCAGTTCCAGCGTGCGCTTGAGCCTGGGGTCGTCGGGGTCGACGCCGAGCTTGCGGGCGCGCTCCTCGTCCACCCCCTGGCTGCTCCAGCCCCAGATCGAACCGGTCAGCCGCGCCACCAGATCGGCCGACAGCCCCATCGCCTTGCCGACCTCGCGCAACGCGCTGCGGGCGCGGTAGCGGATGACGGTGGCGGTCAGCCCGGCGCGATGACGTCCATATTTCTTATAGATATGCTGGATCACCTGCTCGCGCTTTTCATGTTCGAAATCGACGTCGATGTCCGGCGGCTCGCCGCGGGCAGAGGAGATGAAGCGCTCGAACAGCAGATCGACCTCGGTGGGATCGACCGAGGTGATGCCCAGGCAATAGCAGACGGCGGAATTGGCGGCGCTGCCGCGCCCCTGGCAGAGAATGTCCCGTTCCCTGGCGAATTGGACGATGTCGTGGACGGTCAGGAAGTAAGGGGCATAGCGCTGCTCGGCGATCAGGGCCAGTTCGCGCTCCACCGTATGGCGCACCGTGTCGGGAATGCCGTCGGGGAACCGGTCGGGCGGATAGCGCTTGGCCGCCCCCTCCCAGGTCAGGGCGACCAGCCTGTCCTGCGGGTCGCGGCCCTCCGCCACCTCGTCGGGATATTCGTACCGCAGTTCGTCCAGCGAGAAGCGGCAGGCTTCGGCAATCTCCACCGTGCGGGCGACGGCGTCGGGATGGTCGCGGAACAGGCGCCTCATCTCGGCGGCCGGTTTCAGGTGGCGTTCGGCGTTGGCGGACAGCCGCCAGCCCGCCTCGTCGATGGTGGTGTGGTGGCGGATGCAGGTCATCACGTCGGCCAGCGCCCGCCGGCCGGCGCCGTGATAGAGCACGTCGTTGGTGGCGACCAGCGGCACCCCCTCCGCCTCCGCCAACCCGGCCAGCCAGCGCAGCCGGCGGGCATCGTCGCCCTGGTAGCGGTGGCTCGCCGCCAGATAGAGCTGCCCGCGCGCCAGCCCGCCGCGCCAGGCGCGCAGGTCGCGCAGGAACGACCCGTCCCGCTGGTTGGGGCCGAGCAGCAGGAACAGCATGCCCTCGGCATGGGCCAGCACGTCGGCGCGGGCGATGAAGCATTCGCCCTTCGGCGCCCGCATCTTGCCCAGAGTCAGCAGCCGGGACAGCCGGGCATAGGCGGCGCGGTCGGTCGGATAGGCCAGCAGGCTGTCGGCGTCGGTCAGGTCCAGCCGGCAGCCGATCAGCGGCCGGATGCCCGCCTTCTTCGCCGCCGCATGCATCTGCACCACGCCTGCCAGCGAGTTGCGGTCCGTCACCCCCACCGCCGCCAGACGGAGCGCCGCCGCCGTCATCGCCAGCTCGTCAGGGTGCGACGCCCCCTCCAGGAAACTGAAGCTGGTGGCGACCTGCAGTTCGGCGTAGCGGATCATGGCAAGGCTCTCCGGCGCGGGTGATGGATGCGCACGGGGATGATAGTCCAGAAATGGGACTTATGTCATTATTGTGGCGAGGATGGGCTGGGCTAGGAGCGATGGAAGGTCGATGGCTATCCCAGATAGGATTCGACGCCCATGACCGTGAAGCCCTTATTCTCGGGAAGGCGGGAGTGGACCTTTTCGCGGGCCTTCTTCTCGTCCAGCGCCCAGACCAGGAATCGGCGACCGCGTTTCCAGCTGCCGAGCGCGGTGGCCGTGAGGTTCGCATTGACGCGGGTGCCATATTCGATGTTGACCACCCGCAGAAGCCAGCCCTGGTCGTTCTGGGTGCGGCGGTCGTCCAGCACATAGATGCGGCGGTCGCTGGCGCCGGCCGCCTTCAGGCGCTGTTCGAGATCCTCGCAGCCCAGTTCGGCCATCGCCTTACGGCGGCGGGCGTCGCGCAGGTCGCGGGCCTGCTGGAGCGTGACGCGGGCGACCTTCCTGATCCGCTCCACCTGGGCCTGTTTGCGCGCGACGGCGGTGGCGATCCGTTCCTCCGACGTCTTCAGCCGGCGGAGCGCCAGCAGCAGCGACACCGCCAGCGAGGCGAGGCCGACCAGACCGGCGAAGATATAAGGCATGCTGTCCATGGCGGATCCGCTCCCGACTCGGAGTCTCAACTGGCCTTGGCGACGGGGGTATCGGCGGACAGGAATTCCTGCATCCGCGTCACCGCATAGCCGAAGGCGGGCGGGTAGCGCCGCTCGATCTCCGTCCGCGCTTCCGCCATCGACCTGGCCCAGACCTCGATCATCTGCGGCTGGGCCCAGCTGGAATCGACAAGCGAGTGCTGGCTCTGCTGGGCGGCGCCGGTGCCGACATATTTGTTCACCACCATGGCGACGTAGCAGGGGCAGCCCTCGACCTCCTCGCCGATCAGGCGGACCAGCCGTTCGCCGGACTGGCGTGCGTCCTCGACCTGACGTTCCATCACCTTCCGGCGGCGCAGAATATCCTCGACCGCGCCGTCCAGCTCCTTCAGCTCGCGGATGCGGTCGCCGCGGCGGGCCTCAAACTTCGTCTCCATCTTGGCGCGGCGGGCGATGACATCGCGTACGCCCTCCGATCCGTGACGGCGCTCGATCGCGCGCTCCCCCATCACGATGACGAGCTTACCGATGCCGAATCCCAGGCCCGACAGCCCGAAGGCGGTGATCAGCGCGTTGGTGTAGTCCTGCCACATCTGCGACCCCCGGTCCGGAATGCCATCCGGTTGGATGCTTCCATCACTAGGAGTACCCCCTGGCTCGCCGCGGTTCAATCGTGGCGCTGCAACGACATTTCACATGAAACATGCCGGCATCGAGGGCCGGCGTCGGGGGCCGGCGTCGGGGATGGTGCCGCGCGGCCTCACCCCGGCGCGCGTTCCACCCGGTTGCGGCCCGCCTGCTTGGCGGTTCGGAGCGCATCTTCGGCACGGTGCAGGGTCTGTTCGACGCCGGGTTCGGTCGGCAGCCAGTTGGCGACGCCGATGCTGGCGGTGACGGGAATCGCCCGCTCCTCCACCAGGATCGGGCTGTCGGCCAGGGCGCTGCGCACCCGTTCGGCCACCACGGCGGCGCCGGCGCCGTCGGTCTCCGGCAGAAGCACAACGAATTCCTCGCCGCCAGACCGGGCGATGTGATCGGAGATGCGCAAGGCGGCGCGGACCCGCCTCACCACCGCGCGCAGGACGGCATCGCCGATGGCGCTGCCATGAAGGTCGTTGACCGTCTTGAAGCCGTCGAGGTCGAGCAGGAAGACGCTCAACTGCCGGCCATAGCGCCGCGCCCGCGCCAGCTCCGCCGCCGCCAGTTCCAGGAAGCGGCGGCGGTTCCACACGCCGGTCAGCGGGTCGAGCGTCGCCATGCGGTTCAGGCGGACGGTCGCCTCCTCCAGCGCGCGGCTGCGCTCGGCCAGACGCTGTTCCAGCGCCGCAAGCTCGGCATAGGCGCGCAGGGCCGTGACCACGCTGGTGAACAGCCGGCGGGACGTCAGCTCGGTCTTGGCCGTATAGCCGTCGATCTCATAGGCGATGACCAACTCCTCCTCCGGCACGCGGGCCGGCTGGCCGGTGCGCAGGACGATGCGGACGGCGCGGTTCCCCAGATCCTCGCGGATTCGGCGGACCAGCCGCAGGCCGGCATCCTCGGTCTCCATCATCACGTCGAGCAGGATGACGGCGATGTCCGGGGTGTCGCGCAGGATGCGCTCCGCCTCCGCCGCACTGGTGCAGTCGATCAGGCGGACGGGGCGGTCGCGGAAGCGCAGACGGGCGAGCGCCAGCCGGGTGACCGCATGCACTTCCGGCTCGTCGTCGGCGACCAGCACCAGCCAGGGGGGAATGGCCGCGTCGGCGGCATCTGGAGCGTCCGCTCCGGAGGACGCATCCTGCGGGTCGGGAGACTCGTCCGAGGCGAACAGGAAATCGTGGACATGGCTGCCGGCTCGGAACTGTCCACACTGCACGTCCGGAGGGAAGCATGCTCTTGCCGCCGATGCAACGGTGCCGAGCGTCGCGCCCGCCCTATATCGTTTTGCACCCAGCAAAGCGAAAATCACGGGGGATCGGCCGGGCCGGCGGCGCGTTTCGCCATTCGGGGCTTGCGCGGCGACCGCAAGCCACCTTAGGCATGGCCGTGCGTGTGGAAACGATCGGAGCAAACCGGGTATGGAAGCAAGCATGGACGGGCGGGAGCATGCGGCCAAGCTGCGCGCGCTCGCGCTGGGGGCGCTGGGTGTCGTCTATGGCGACATCGGCACCAGCCCGCTCTACACGCTGCGAGAATGCCTGACCGAGGGCGGCGGCTTTCCGCTGGTGCCGGAGGTCATCCTGGGCGTGCTGTCGCTGATCTTCTGGGCGCTGATCATCACGGTGACGGTGAAGTACGTCATCTTCATCATGCGCGCCGACAACCAGGGCGAAGGCGGCATCCTGGCGCTGACAGCGCTGGCGCTGCGCGGCATGCGGCCGGGGCACCGGCGGACCGGGGCCGTCATGGCGATCGGCGTGATGGGCGCCTCGCTGTTCTATGGCGACAGCCTGATCACCCCCGCCATTTCGGTGCTGAGCGCGGTTGAGGGGCTGCATGTCGTCGCCCCCGCCCTGGACAGCTACGTCATCCCGATCACGCTGACCATCCTGGTCGGGCTGTTCGTGCTGCAGCGATTCGGAACGGAGCGGGTCGGCAAGCTGTTCGGCCCGGTGATGCTGGTGTGGTTCCTGACGCTGGCGGCGCTGGGGCTGGGGCAGATCATCCGCTATCCCGGCGTGCTGGGGGCGGTGTGGCCCGGCCATGCGGTGGAGATGCTGTTCAACCATGGCTGGCACGGCTTCCTGCTGCTGGGGGCCGTGGTGCTGGCGGTGACCGGGGCCGAGGCGCTCTATGCCGACATGGGGCATTTCGGCCGCAAGCCGATCCGCGGCGCCTGGTACACGATCGTGCTGCCGTCGCTGCTGCTGTGCTATTTCGGCCAGGGCGCCCTGCTGCTGCACGAACCGGAAGCCATCGAGAACCCCTTCTTCCATCTGGCGCCGGACTGGGCGCAGGTGCCGCTGCTGCTGCTGGCCACCGCCGCCACCATCATCGCCGGGCAGGCGGTGATCTCCGGCGCCTATTCGGTGACGCTGCAGGCGATGCATCTGCGTTATCTGCCGCGGATGGAGGTGATGCACACCTCGGAGCACGAGAAGGGCCAGATCTACATGCCGCAGCTGACCTGGCTGCTGCTGGCCGGCGTTATCCTGCTGGTGCTGAGCTTCCAGACCTCCAGCAACCTCGCCGCCGCCTACGGCATCGCGGTGACCGGGACGATGGTGGCGACGACTCTGCTGGCCTACAAGGTCGCGCGCTCGCTGGGCCGCTGGAAACTGTGGCAGGCGGTGCTGGCGCTGGCGGTGTTCCTGAGCGTCGACATGGCGCTGTTCCTCGCCAATCTGGTCAAGGTGGAGGAGGGCGGCTGGTTCCCGCTGGTGGTCGGCGCCCTGGTCTTCCTGCTGATGGCGACGTGGCGGCGCGGGCGCGAGGTGGTGCGCAAGCGGCTGGCCGAGGATGCGCTGCCCTTCGACATGCTGCTGGAGCGGCTGAAGGGCGGATCGGTGCAGCGTGTGCCGGGCACCGCCGTATTCCTGACCGGCAATCCGCGCGGCCTGCCGCCAGGACTGCTGCACAGCCTGAAGCATTACAAGGTGCTGCACCAGCGCGTCGTGCTGCTGACCGTCGACATCGAGGACGTGCCCCATGTTCCCGACGAGCAGCGATTCGAGCTGAAGGCGCTGTCCGCCGGCTTTTTCCGGCTTATCGTCCATTTCGGCTTCAAGGATGAACCCGACATCCCGCAGGCGCTGGAGATCCGGCGCATTCCCGGCCTGCCGTTCGAGCCGATGGAAACCACCTATTTCGTCAGCCGCGAGACGCTGATCCGCAGCCACGGCAAGGTCGGCCTGCCGCGCTGGCAGGAACCGCTGTTCATCTTCCTGTCGAAGCTGTCGTCCAGCGCGTCGGAGTATTTCTGCATTCCGCCCAACCGGGTGGTCGAGCTGGGCATGCAGCTGGAAATTTGAGGCAGAGTCTTCCGGCCGGTTTTGCCGATGGCGGCGGCGGGCGGGGGCAGTTTCTGCCGCCCCCGCCCGAAGGCCGCCCGCCTCACGCCGCTACCGGACGGTCTTCACCAGACGATGGACACCGGCGGTTTGTAGGCGGAGGCGGCGAACATCTGCCGCACCGCCAGTTCCAGCTTGATCTGCGCCTCCGACTTCTTGACGAAGCACAGATCGATGCCGCCCAAGGACTTCACGACGCAGCCGGAGCGGCTGAGATTGCGGAGCGCCGCCTGGGACGCCTGCTGTTTTTCCTCGGGAATGGCGGTGATGGTGGCCGATCCCTCCGGCGGCCGGACGACGTAAAGGTCGAATTTCGGCATGGGCACTCTCCGTTCTGACAACACGTCGGGTGCCCCACCGCAAAGCCCGGGCCACTTTCCGGAAAAGAGGTCAGGGCCGGGAACTTACCGTCGCACCATCGGCGCCAGATCCTTGCGGATGCCGGCATCCAGGCGGGCGTTCAGGTCCTCCATCATCCGGCGGGTGATGTCGAGGAAGGTGGCCTCGCGGTCGGCCAGCGAGATGTTCTCCGCCACCGTGGTGGACTGGGTGACGGTGGAGCGGGTCACGCCGCGGAAGCCGCCGTTGCCGGTGTCCGGCACTTCGCCGGTGATCTCCACCTCGATCCGGCCGTCATAGCGCTGGGCCTGATCGTTGGTGAAATAGCCGGTGATGCCCTTCTTGGTCGGCAACTGGACCTCGACGATGCTGGCGTCGCGGATGGTGACGCGGACGCGGCCTGTCCCGCCGGCCGCCTGCAGCCGCTCCGCCGCCCAGCGCCGCACCGCCTCGGCCGGCGGAACCGCGGACCGGCCCTCCACATGCTTGCCGCCGGTCGGCCGATAGGCGTCGACCACGTCGATGGTTCCGGCATTCAGGACGATCGGTCCGAAATTGGAGAAATCGACCGGGCGCGGCGCCGGCCGCGGCGGCGCGCTCTGGCAGGCGGCAAGCAGGAGGGTGGCCATTCCGGCGGCAAGAGCAAGGCGACGCGACAGCATGGGGGCTCCGGTTCTTGGGCTGCGTTTGGCAGCCTGGGTTTGAGGATCATCGAGTCAGGGCAAAAGAAAGGGGCGCGGCGCGGGCCCCGCGCCCCCATGAACGCGCTGGTGTGAGACCATATTCCCCGTCAGGAGGCAGGTCCATACACGCGGTCGAGATCCGCGTCGGTGAAGTGGTAGTCGGTCGAGCAGAACTGGCAGGTCACCTCGACCCGGCCGTCGTCGATCTTCAACTCCTGCACCTCGTCGCGGGGCAGGCTGCGCAGCATGGTCTCCACCCGCTCGCGCGAGCAGCGGCAGCCGAAGCGGAGCGCGTGCCCCTCATAGACCCGCACGCCGTCCTCGTGGAACAGGCGGTAGAGCAGGTCGGCGGCCGGCAGGTCGGTCGACAGCAGCTCGTCGCCGGACACGCTGGCCATCAGCGCCATGGCGCGGCGCCAATCGTCCTCGTTGTCCGACGCGGTCAGTCCCTGTTCCTGCGGCAGGCGCTGGACCATGATGCCGCCGGTGCGCCAGGGACCGAAGGAGCCGTCCGGCAGCGCCGCGCGGTCGACCGAGACGGTCAGGCCGGTGTCGATCTGCTCGGACTGGCGGAAGTAATGCTGGACGCAGTCGGTCAGCGTCTTGCCATACAGCTCGACGATGCCCTGGTAGCGGTCGGTGTCCGGACCCTGGTCCACCGTGAAGGCGATGTAGCCCTTGCCCAGCAGCGCCGCCGCCGGGGCGATGTCGACGTCCCGTTCGGCCTTGGCCAGCGCTTCCGGATCGAACTGGGCGTAGGCGCGCACGTCGCCGACCGAGGTGACGTCGGCCACCATCAGGCGGATCGGCCCGTCGCCCTTGGTCTGGAGGGTAAAGATGCCCTCGTATTTCAGCATGCTGGCGAGCAGCACGGCGAGCGTCGCCGTCTCCGCCAGGAAGCGGGCGACGGTGGGCGGATAGTCGTGGCGGGTCAGGATCTCGTCGATCGCCGGCCCCAGCTTGACGATGCGGCCGCGCAGGCGCGACGCCTCGATCTGGAACGGCAGGACGAAATCATCGGTGAGCGGGCGGACGGACGGATCGTCCATAGGGCGCATTCCTTAAGACAGAGACCGGTGATGCAGGCGTAGGGCCGAAGATCGGGGTGCGGAGGGGCCGAATCAAGACCGGCAGGGCACCCATGCGAGTTTGGCCCTCCCCCGGGGTGGGAGAGGGCCAAATCGGAGCATGACAGGCGGTATCGGGTGCCGAGCGTCAGTCCAGCACGCCCATGCACCAGCCGAGGATGGCCTTCTGGGCGTGCAGGCGGTTTTCCGCCTCGTCCCAGACCACCGAATGGCGGCCGTCGATCACGCCGTCGGTCACTTCCTCGTTCCGGTGGGCCGGCAGGCAGTGCATGAACAGCGCCTCGGGATGCGCATGCGCCATCAGCGCCTCGTTCACCTGATAGGGGGCGAGGATCGCCGCACGCTCGTCCACGTCGGTGTTGTGCATGGAGGCCCAGGCGTCGGTGATGACGCATTCGGCCCCGCGCACCGCCTCTTCCGGGCTGTCGGTGACGACCAGACGGCCGTTGCCCTCGCGCTCCGCCCAGGCCAGCAACTCCGGCGACGGGCCGTAGACGGTCGGGCAGGCCAGACGCAGCTCGAAGCCGAAGCGGACGGCGGCATGGGCCCAGCTGACCGCGACGTTGTTGCAGTCGCCGATCCAGGCGATGGTCCGGCCGCCGATCGGACCGCGATGCTCCTCGAAGGTCATCAGGTCGGCCATGATCTGGCAGGGGTGGGTCTGGTCGGTCAGGCGGTTGATGATCGGGATGCTGGCATGGGCCGCCAGC
>NZ_BADK01000012.1 GCF_000333595.1 Azospirillum sp. B506 | reverse complement strand
CGTCCGGCGCCGACCTGCACCGACTACCCTGAGCCCGACCGGGGCCGTATCCGGCGGGTCCGGGACGCGGAGCCGATCCCGCTGGAGGACATCGCGGCCACCCTCAAGCGGCAGGTTGCCGATGCGGTTCAACGCCATCTCGATGCGGCTGTTTCCGAGCGCAGCTATTCCTCTGCCGCCGCCGCCGTGACCTATGTCGGCGATCCCAACCCGCAATGGGACGCGGAAGGCCGGGCGGTGCTGGCCTGGCGCTCCGCGGTCTGGACGGCGTGCTTTGCCGCTCTGGAGGCGGTTCTGGCCGGCGAACGTCCGCCGCTGACACCGGAGGAAATGGTCGCCGAGCTGCCGCCGCTGGTGTGGCCCGGCTGACGCCGCGACAACACTCCAACCCCGACCGATCCGGCCGCCAGTGAGCGGCCTTTTTCATGCCTGGAGGATCCCATGCGTGCCATTCCGCAAGCCGCCCTCGACCTGGTGAAGGAGGCCGAAGGCCTGCGTCTCACCGCCTACCCGGATCCCGCCACCGGCGGCGCTCCGTGGACGATCGGCTACGGCCACACCGGTCCGGAAGTGCGGCCGGGCCTGCGCATCACCGAGGCGCAGGCCGGGCAGCTGCTGCAGGCCGATCTGGCCGCCGCCGCCGCGGTGGTCGACCGGGCCGTGACCGTGGAGCTGACCGACAACCAGCGCGGGGCGCTGGTGGCCTTCGTCATGAACATCGGCGCCGGCCGGAAGGCCAAGGGCAAGGACGCCGGCAAGGACGGCTTCGTCACCCTGAAGACCGGCCAGCCGTCCACCATGCTCCGGAAACTGAACGTTGGTGACGCCGCCGGTGCCGCGGCCGAGTTCGCCAAATGGACCCGCGGCGCCGGCAAGGTCATGCCCGGCCTGGTCAAGCGCCGGGCGGCCGAGGCGGCGCTGTTCCTGTCGGACGAGGTCCATCCGGTGAGCCGGGTTGCCGAGCCGGCGCCGGCGATGAGGCCGATGGCCAGGTCGGTCAGCGCCGTCAGCGGCGGCGGTGCGCTGGGCCTCGCTGGCGTGGCCGTTCTGCTGGACCAGGCGCGCGACGTTTCAGCGGCAATCAAGGGCTTGCTGGAGGCGCTGCCGTCGGGGGCGCTGGGCTGGGCGGTGGCCGCCCTGCTGGGTTTGGCGGTGGCGGTGATGCTCTACCGGCGCTGGGATGACCAGCGCAAGGCGGCCTGATGCTGGCTTTCCTTGCCACGGGCTGGGGCAGAGCGGCTGCCGGCCTGATCCTCGCCAGCCTGGTGCTGGCGGGGATCGTCACCTTCGGCGCGCTTCAGCGCCGGGCAGGGCAGCAGGATGCCGCCCTCGAGTCGACCACACAGGCACTCCGAAACGCAGAGGTGCGCCATGGCATTGAGGATGATCTGCGCCGGCATCCTGCTGGCGCTGCTGAGCGGCTGCGCGACCAGTGGAGCCGGGACTGAGGGCGGCTGTGCCGCCTTCCGCCCGATCTATACCAGCCGGGCCGATGCACTCACCGATGGCACGGCCAGGCAGCTGCTGGCGCATAACCTGACCGGTGCCCGGCTGTGCGGGTGGACGCCCGCTCGCTGAAGCGAGAGGTTAAGGTGTTCACTTATGAACACTTTGGATAAAATTATGAACACTTTGGATTCCATTTGGAACTGTTCCGTGCGGGTGCCCAGGTTTTTCGCGACACTTCTCGTGACCGCTTCTGATCGATAGTGGCAAAAAATCCCCGGGACGATCGAGTAGTGAAATTTTTTCGTCTCTCTCTACAGGTACGTCGCGCAGCGACATGTTATTTTTCTGGCTGAAATGAGTCATTTCTGTGTAAAAATGACAGGTAAAAAAATCTGTGAGGGGATTGTTGGCAATATTGATCAAAGTTATACAAGCATACGCGACCTCTTTGCGACAAGAATGGGCATCATATGTTCGATATATGGCGTATCCGCAAAATATATTTTTGATTTGCGCGTATTAGCGGAATGGAAATTTCTTGCTATAAATCTAAATTATTGATTATGGCATCGTTTTTCTCTGAGGTGTGCCATTTTTATTTTTATTTCTTATGAAATATTGATTTGTTATGTTTATTTCCGGGTTTTTTATTTTATGGCGCGGTGATGAATAACCGCTTCGGTAATGGGTAGAGCTAGCCCTTTTGCACGATCAGATACAGGGGGTGATTGCGGCTTATTAGCGCACCCGAAACGACGTGGCTACCAGATCTCTGTCCCTCGACATTCCAAGCGAGCATCAGCCGACCATAAAGGCGACGCGGCGCTTGCAGGAAAGCCGTTGCTTTGCTTACTTGGTAAAAAAGTAGGCATAGGCACGATTGAGTGATCACCCTGCGTCGTTCCGTATGATGAGGAGTGCCACTTGGAGCAGCATAGATCCTTTCTAAGACACCTTACGGCGGTGGAGTACCTTGAGGCGGTTGCGTCCTTGGGACGCGCAAACCTACCTGCCAATATGAGAGGGACTGCCTGTCTGCTTTATGACGTCTCGGAATGGATAAAATCGACTGAGACCGCCGAACCCGGACTGCGCAAGGCGTTCGCCCTGATCAATGATGTCTTGGTTGCTGAGAACTTCCTCCGGAGCGCAGATAAGCCGCGCTACGTCCACTATACGAACATGCGCCTGTTGGACCGCTATCTTCTGGCGTCACGGTCTCGTCCCCTTGCCAAACACCATGGCCGCGCTAGGCGCGCCCTCGCGATCATCATGCGAGACTGGTTTGAATTCGAGCAGGAACGGCTCAGCGCCTTCGACGATGATAAGCTGCCCAAGGGCGTCATCGGCTACACCTTCGAGGACGGCGACCAGGATGACCCGGTCTCGCACCTGCGGGAACGTGTCCGTACGCTCGACGTCCTAGCCGAACTTGCCGCCGTCGCGGATCTTCCGGACACGCGTATGGTCCGCAAGGGCATGGCCAAATACCCCAGCGACTGGGAGTACTTTGCGGATGACCCGGACCGGGAACTCGCTCACTTCCTATGCTTACCACGGTCGACTTGGCACGATGAAGTTATGTTCCTCCGGATGATCCACGCGACCGAATGCTGTTTCCCTGGGATCCTGGCCTCGCTCGAGACGCTTCCCACCCTCGCCCTGGGGGGAACTTGGCTCGCTGCTACCCCAGCGCTCAAGGAGGCGACCTATTTCTC
>NZ_BADK01000013.1 GCF_000333595.1 Azospirillum sp. B506 | reverse complement strand
CGCCAGCTGGGCAGCCTGTCCAGCCTGCGCGACGTCATGGACCAGAGCTACGCCGTCTGGCAGGCGGCGCTGACGCCGCTGATGCAGTTGACCGGCAGCACCGACAACCGGCCGCACTACAGCGCGCCGGCGGCGGTACAGTCGGCCTGGGATGGCCTGTCGGGCGAGCAGAAGCACGGCATCGCCCGGGCCATGGGCTGGGGCGGGGACATCGACGAGGCCTTCAATCTGTGGCTGGCCACCTCGACCGAGCGTGCCACCGCCTTCGGCGCCGACGTCACCGCCATCGCCGGCGGGGGGCGCTATGGCGCACCGGACGACGTCGGCCGGGCCTGGGAGGCGCTGACCCAGGCGCAGCAGCTCGCCGCCGTCCGCGCCGCCGGTTACGACGGCGGCATCGACAGCGGGCTGAACGCCTGGGTGAAGCTGGGGCATCAGCCCGCCTTCGAGGCTGCAGTGCGGGCGCAGGCGCACGGTGCCGGTGTCCCAGGCTTTGCCACCGGCGGCATTTCCTACGGGCCGCAGCTGGCGTGGGTATCGGAAGGCGCCCACAGCGCCGAGGCCCATGTGCCTCTGCCGGATGGCCGGCGCATCCCGGTGGCGCTCGACCTCCGGCTGCCCGGCAGCGGCCTGGAGCCGCCGGCGCCGACGGTCTCTTTCCGCCGTCCCGACCTCGATGCCGGCGGCGCCGGCGTGGCCGAGCTGCTGGAGGCGGTCGAGGGCCTGCGCGACGAGGTCCGCGCGCTCGGCCGCGACGCCCTCACCCAGCGCGCCCGCATCGGCGCCGATGCCGCCGCCCTGCTGGCCCGCGTCGAGGCGGCCACCAGCGACCTGCCCCGCAAACTCGCCAACACCCGGAGGGCCGCCTGATGAAGGTGCGTCTCGTCGACCTGACCCTGTTCCATCGGCCCAGCGGCCACCGCCACCGGCTGCCGCTGGCCAGCTTCCCCGGCTACCAGTCCGGCCCTGCCGACAGCCCGCCGAACGTCACCTGGCTGCCGCTGGTGACCGCTGGCGCCGACGCGTCGGTGTCGATCGGCAGCCTGGGGGCCACGGACGGGCAGGCCGAGCTGCGGATCGGCGATCTGGTGCTGCGCAACGAGGCCTCCCGCAATCCCGGGCAACGCTTCGCCTCCGTGCAGGATCTCGACACCGGCGCCTGGCTGCGCCTCGCCCTCGATGACCGGCCGCTCAACCTGCTGCTGACCGGCGACTATGTCATCCAGTCGGTGACCGAGCGCGAGATCGAGGACGGGGCGCCGCTGGCGGACGCGGTGACCGTCTGGACCGCCCGGGTGGGCCAGCCCAAGCCCAAGCGCACCGAGATCGCCCTGCCGATCTACGACGCCCGCCTCGACTACGACACCCCGATCCAGACCGAGCGCTACAAGGGCACCGGCGGCTATGAAGGGCCGGCCGAGCTGAAGGACACGCTGAAGGAGCTGCCGCTGGGGCACTGCCCGATGGCGCGGCCGACCTATCTCGGCATCGTCGATGGCTTCCACCGCTGGTCCGTCGGCGGCGGCAAGCCGGTGCAGGACGTGCCGCGGGGCTGGTCTTCCGGTGTGTCGGTGGTCAAGCAAAGCGGTGCCACGCCGGCGGACAACGCCCACTTCACGGTCGACCTCGCCAGCGGGATCATCACCACCACGGTCAGGTATGCCGACTTCCGCGTCGAGGTGCTGGGCCGGAAATTCGCCGGCACCTACCGCCGCACCATCGGGGAGCTGATCGCCGCCCTGGCCACCGGCGCCGGGCTGGCCAGCACCGTGGACAGCGCCGGCATCGACGCGGTGCCGCGCACCGTCGGCCTGTTCCTCGCCGCCGGCGACGGCACCACCCACGCCGCCGCCTATGCCAGGTTCGTCGGCAGCGTGCCGCGCGGCGGCTGGTATGTCGGCACCGCCGGCCAGCTGGTGGTGACCCGCGTTCCCCGTCCGACCGCCGCGGCGTCCGTCCGCGCCTACAGCAGCGCCGCCGGCACCAGCACGGGCCTGCAGTATGTCGAGGGCCAGCACAACCCGCCGGCCAAGCAGGTGGTGCTGCGCTGCGCCCACAACCCCGGCCCGTCCGGCAGCGCCGCCTCCGACGCCACCGCGGCCGACGCCACCCGCTGGACCCAGGAATGGGTCGAGGTGCCGTCGGCCACCGACGCGACGATCGCCGCCGCCTGGGGCAGCGCCGCCAAGGTGGCCACCATCGAGACCGCCCTGAGCTTCAGCGCCGACGCCGCGGCCGAGCTGCCGGCCTGGGTGGCCGAGCTGTCGGCACCGCCCACCCTCTACGAGCTGCCGGCGCTGGACGGGGCGCCCGGCGTCTGGATCGGCGACACCGTGACAGTGGAGGACGACATCGCCGGCTTTGCCGAGGGGGCGCCGGTGGTGGTCTATGGCCGGACCGTCGCCGACCGCAGCGGCGGCGCCACCCTCTATGTGGCGCGGTGAGCCATGGCCACCGGACTGCTGGCCCACATCAACGAGCTGTCGGAACAGGACTGCGCCATCGCCGGCACCCCGGCCGACTGGGCGGCAACGGCGCCGCTCGATGCGCTGAAGACCTTGCCGCTGGTGGACGCCGCGGTGTCCACCCGGATCGGCAGCCGGGACCGGCCGGTGGTGCTGGAATGGGAGTGGGAGCGGCCGATCGACCTGACCTATGCCGGGCTCTACCGGTCCAACCTGTGGAAGACCGGCCGCATCCGGCTGGAGGCCTTCAAGACCAGCGCGCGGACCGCGCTCGCCTTCACCACCCAGCATGCCAGCGGCATCGACCGCCTGGTGCTGCCCGGGCTCTACGATCCCAAGACCCTGCGCTTCGGCGGTGAGAACACCGTGCTGGGCCAGCTGGGCGCCCGGGAGTTCCTGCGCTACCCGACCAACATCCATGTGACGATGCCGCTGTGCAGCGCGCAGGTGCTGCGCTGGACGATCTACGGCCCGGCCTACCGGGTGACCGGCAGCCGCTACAGCACCACCGAGCAGGCCTATCGCATCGGCTTCGGCTGGGCCGGCGACAGCTTGGCATTCGACCGCCATGTCGGTGCGTCGGCGGACGGCTACCGCCGCGGCGGCACGGTGACCGAGCTGGCCGGCGGCGGGGTGGCGGTGGAGCCCGGGCGCGGCCGGCGCACCGCCACGCTGGACCGCACCGTCAATGAGGCCGGCGACCGCGACCGCCTGTTCGACCTGGTCACCTTCCTCGACGCCGACCGGCCGGCGGTGTGGCTGCCGGACACCGACAGCGCTTTCGACTGCTACCGCTATGGCGGGCTTTTCCAGGTCATCGAGGACTTCAGCCAGAAGTACCTGAACGACCTGCACAGCGCCGCCACGATTTCCCTTGGCGAGGTGACGACATGACGACGCTGGCCACCATGCTGGCTGCGGCCCAGCGGCTGCTGACCTATTACAACGGCGACGAGAAGACGGCGCAGAACCCCGGCGGTCTCACCGGTGTCGGCGGCATGGCCGACAACTGGGATCCCTGCATCCAGGACATCGGCACGGTGGCCAACGGCATGGGGGAGGCTCTTGCCGCCGCCCAGGCGAGCGGGGCCGATGCCGCCGCCAACGCACAGGCGACCGCAGCGGACCGGCAGGCGGTGGCGCAGGACAGGACGGCTGTGCATCAGGACCGGCTTGCGACGGGCACCGATGTGCAGGCGACCGCGGCCGACCGCCAGGCGGTGGCGCAGGACAGGACCGCGGCCGGCAACAGCGCGTCGGCCGCCGCCACCAGTGCCAACCTTGCCGACCAGAACGCCGCCGCCGCCGGTGGCGCCGTTCCGGCGGTGCGGCTGAGCTGGGACACAGCAACGGCCGACGCCGATCCGGGCAACGGCAAGCTGCGCATCAACAACGCCTCCTCCGCTGCCGCGACGGCGCTCTATATCGACAACCTGGACGCATCCGGCACCTCCATCACCGCGGTGCTGGATCGCTGGACCAACAGCACGAACGTGGTGAAGGGCACCTTGCGGATCGCCCATCGCACCAATGTCACGAAATGGTTGGAATTCCAGGTCGGCGGCACTGTGGTCGACGGGGGCGGTTACCGCAAGATCACGGTAACCGGCGGCACAGGACCGGGCGGCTTCGCGGCCGGCGACCCCGTGGCTATCGGCTTCAGCCGGGCCGGCGACGCCGGTGTCACCCCCGCCAGCTTCGCCCCCGGCACGCTGGCCGCACCGGGGTGGGCGGTGACGGGCGACAGCAACACCGGACTGGCGCAGGTAGGCGGGGCGGACAGCCTCAGTCTGATTGCCGGCGGTGTGGAGGTGCTGCGGGTCGGAGCCGTGGCAAACGCGATCAACTACCCCCTGTTCTACGGGGCTTCGGCCGGCACCGCCCCGAAGCTGACCCCGGCAGGGGCCGACGCCAATATTTCCATGACCTACGATACGAAGGGCACTGGAAACCATATCTTCTATACCAACGGCGGAACGCCCCAGCTCTCCATCGGGCACACCGCCGGAGCGACCAATTACGTCCATACGACAGGAAGCAACGGCGGGGCGCCGACCGTTACGGTTGCCGGTGCTTCCGCCAACATCGATATCCAATACTCGACCAAGGGCAGCGGCACACATTGCTTTGCCGCCAACGGTGCAAATCAAGCATCGATTGGCGGTCCGGCCGGTGCAAACCGGATGGTCGCCCTGTATGGGGCCAATGGCGGCGCGCCGACCGTCACCACGACCGCCGGCGACCTGAACATCACCAGCGCGACCGGGAAGGTTCTGGTCAACGGGGCTGCCATCTCCGCCACATCCTTCCCGGTGGTGCCAAAGTCCGCCGCCTACACCGTCACAGCTGCAGACGCATCCAGGACGTTCGCCTGTACCGGCACCTTTCAGCTGTCGCTCCTTGCCTCCACGGTTGCGGGGAATGGCTTCCCGCTGGTGGTCTATAACGCCGGCACCGGACAGATCACGGTAAAGCCGGCCGGGGCGGAGACCATCGGCGGTGCCGGCGCGGTGGGGGTCGGGCCCGGCACAGGCATCTTCATCGTCTGCGACGGTGCGTCGGCGTGGTCGGTCGTCGGTACGGTTTCCTCTGTCACGACGCTTGACCCTGCAAACAAAGGCTCAAGTGTCACGCTGTCAGGGGGCAATTTAATAGCCATAAATTCCACCGGCGCTTGGTCCTGCGTGCGAACCTCCACCGCGATCACTACCGGCAAATGGTACATCCAGTTTCGGCAGGAAGTGACCGACGCAAGCCCAACCAGGGCGATGGTCGGGCTTGCGGCGTCCACAGTGTCCATGGGCGATGGGCAACACATCGGCGGTGCCAATTGCTGGTCTCTGGCCGACTCCGGTCAACTGTCGGTCAATGGATCGGGCACCACCGGATGGTCGCCGGCCTGGGGCGCTGTCGGAAAGGTGGTCGGCCTCTACATCGATGCCACGAACCTGGCCGCCATCANGATCTGGTTCGAGATCGATGGTGTGCTGATCGCCAGCGGCGATCCGGCCACAGGGGCCAACCCCGGCGCCACGATCACGGGCAGCCCGACGCTGTATCC
>NZ_BADK01000014.1 GCF_000333595.1 Azospirillum sp. B506 | reverse complement strand
CAGCGTCTCGATCAGGGACATCAGCAGGGTGCTGCCCGTGCTGTCGAGCGTCACCACATCGGTCCCCGCGCCGCCGATCAGAGTATCGATCTGCGACAGTGTCAGCGTGTTGCCGGAATCGGCCAGCGTCCTGACGATCGGCGCGGCATTCCTGAGATAAATCAGGTCGCCATCGGCGACACCATAGATCGCGTCAAGGTCGCCGTCGCCGTCGAGGTCGGCCAGGGCCGGTACTGGACTGGCTCCGGTGACGAGCCCATAGACCGCCGTCCCGACAAGCGAGAATGTGGGAGACGATGTCGTCCCGATGTTGATCGAAACGATTTCCTTGTTCACCAGGTCGAGATCGTCGTCGCCGTCGAGATCGACGAGGACCGGAACATTGCGACCGTCACTTGCCGTCATGTCGAAGAGGTTCGTTCCCTCCAGCGAAAAGGTCGGCGACGACGAGGTCCCATTGTTCCGGTAAAAAAGGATCCCGTTTCTGTCGTCCCCTATCAGCAGATCGGCATCGCCGTCGCCGTCCAGATCGGCGAAGGTCGGAGCGACAGTGCCGTTGGCAATGATGTCGAAGAGGTTGGCCCCCTCCAGCGAGAAGGATGGAGAGGACGATGTTCCGTTGTTGCGGAAGAACCGTATCGTCCCGTAGGTGCCGCCGATGAACAGATCGAGATCGCCGTCACCATCGATGTCGACGAAGCTCGGCTTTGCATAGTTGCTGTCACCGGAAATGCCGAAGAGATTTGTGCCTTGCAGAGAATAGGTCGGCGCCAGCCTCGTGCCGACGTTGGCGAAATACACCGCATCGCCGTACTTGGTGCCGACCAAAAGGTCCAGATCGCCGTCGCCGTCGAGATCCACGAATGTGGGGCTGGCGTTCTGGTAGACGCCGCTGAGACCGAGAGAATTGGTGCCGACGAGGGTAAAAGTAGGAGTGGTCACGATCTTTCAGCCCCAAAATAAAAATGTCTGCACCGCACCCGCTCACCGCCCGCCCGCAGGCGTCCGGTCAATTCGCGATTTCCGTCGGAATGGCCACCGCTTCGGCCAGCGCCCGCGCATCGAGCAGCCCCACCGCCTCCGCCCGCCGCACGCCGGGAAGAATGGCGACGTCATACAGCTCGTTCACGGTGTGATGGAGCCACAGCATGTGCGCCACGGTTCCGCTGTCGGTGTCGACCACGGCCAGGCCGCATTGCGCGGAAATCCCCGCCCGTTCCAACGCCGGCCCAAGCGGCAGCCCGCTCAGCGTTCCGTGATCGCCCCGTGGCCGCGACAGCCCGAGGACCGCCCATTTCCCATGAAAAGCCAATCCGCGCAGGAAGCCGGGGCAAAAGCAGACCGGCTCGAAGCGGCCGGTCCGGTCCACCGTTCCAAGCTCGCCGGTGCCGGAGTGGAGCAGCCACAGCCGGCCGCGGTGCCAGCGGGGAGAATGGGGCATCGACAGCCCGGCACAGGCGACCTCGCCCGATGGGACGTCGATCAGCACCCCGCCGTCGATCCGGCGCTCGCGCCAGCCTTCGGTGACATCGCAACGCCCCAAGGCCGTCGCGAACATCGGCCGGCCGTCCTCGCCAAGCGCCACGCCGTTCAGATGGCAGCGGTCCTCGTTGCGCAGGGCGGAAATGAAGGCCGGCTTCCAGATCGGCTGGAATCCCCGGTCGGCGTCGGGAACGGCCAGACAGCTGAAGCGGGTGTTGACGAAGATCGGAACGCCGTCCCGCCCGACCGCGATGTCGTGGATATCGATGTCGCCGGTCATGTAGCCCAGCCGCGGCACATAGAGTCGGTCGGCGCCCGACGGCGTGCGGCCGGACGGTTGCAGCGTGTCGGCGAAGCGCCACAGATGGGATTGCCCGCCGACCCACAGCGCGGCCCCATCGGCGCACAGCCCCTGGCAGCGCTGGATCATCCGCTCATGCGCCTTCAGACGCCCGTCCTCCCCCAGCCCTAGGAAGAACAGCCGATGCGTCTCGTAGGTCGAAAAGGCGATGGCGCAGCCGACCGACTCCAGCCAGCCCGGCAGGTTCGGCGTCCCTTCCAGCATTGGCCGGCCCGAAACGGGCACGGTCGAAATGGGGTGAGCAGCTGCCGGAAGGGATGCATCCTCGCCTGTCATCCAACCGCTTCCCGTCATTCTGAATCCATCATCCCGAAAGAATCTTTGGCATACGGCGCAAAATAACGTCAAATTGTTAAAGGAGTGCGGCATTTCCCTCAAGACTCGAATTTCGACACATCCAGAGATGGCAAAGACTTGGAGGATTGACCGCGCTTTAACAGTTTCTGGTAGAAAATTTCAAGGGCACCCCATATTTCGCCCGTCCGGCTCGGGTAGATGGATACCAACTTTCACCCCGCCAATCCTATCCACAGCCCCGTTGAACCGGTTCGTTGCCGTCCGAAGGAAGCTCTTCGATGTCCCTCCCGACCACCGGTTTCACCGATCAAGCCGTCGCACTCACCCATCTGGGCGCCGCCGCTCTGGTCGACGGACAGCACGCGCTCGCCGTCTCCTGTTTCACCAGGGCAGCCGTCCTGGCGCCGCATCGGGCAAGCATCTGGCACAATCTCGGCGAAGCGCGACGGGCCCTGGGCCGGACGGCCGGTGCGGCACGGGCCTACCATCATGCCCTACGCCTGCGGCCCGCCTATCCCAAGGCGTGGGGGGGATTGGCGGCGCTGCTGCAGAATTCCCGGCGCATCAAGGCGGCGGCACGGGCGTCGATGCGGGCGCTGGCTCTCGATCCGGGCTTCGCCGAGGGCTGGTCGGTCGCCGGCTCGATCCTGCAGGAACGGCGGGCGATGGAGCATTTGCAAATCATCCTGCATCGGGCGGTGCGGCTCACGCCGGACAACCCGGCGGCGTGGCTTGCCCTCGCCGGCGCGGTCGCCGAAACGGCGGATCCGGCTCATCCGCTCAACTGCGTGCAGCGCGCGGTCGCCCTGTCGCCCGACCGATCGGCCGGCTATGTGACCCGTGCCGGCCTCCTGATCCGGCAGGGCAGGCTCGACGCTGCGCAGGCGATGCATGACCGGCTGCGCCGGCTGACTCCTCTGGAGGGGCATGCCGAAGCCGGTGACAGTCTGGTGGCGACCGTACGGGGCGACTTCACGACGGCGGTGTCGCTGGCCCGCCGGTCCCTCGCCCTGCAACCGGCCTCCCCGACGGCCCTCATCAACCTGTCCCTGGCCGACCATGCCCTGGGACAGACGGAGCGGGCACGCCGTGGCAACCAGCGCGCCATGACGCTCAATCCCGAAAGCGACGCCGCGCGCTTCAACCTGTCCATGGTGCTGCTGACAGAAGGGGATTTCGCCAATGGCTGGCGTCTCTACGAATCCCGCTGGCGGATGGAGCGTGTGGCCTATCCGACCCATGCCCCCCGCTGGCAGGGTGGCGACCCGGCGGGACGCTCGTTCCTTCTGGTGGCCGAACAGGGGCAGGGGGATACGCTGCATTTCGTCCGCTATGCCCCGATGCTGGCCGCGCTCGGCGCCCAGGTCCATCTGATGGTGCAGCCATCGCTGGTCCGGCTGCTGGCCGGTCTTCCCGGCATCGCTTCCGTCCGCTCGCTGACGGAGCCGCCGCCGGCATGCGATGCCTGCGTTCCGCTGCTCAGCCTGCCATTGGCGTTCGGCACCACGCTGGCGACCATCCCGGCATCGGTCCCCTATCTGCAGGCGTCCGACCGGGATCGCGGCATCTGGAAGCGGCGGCTGGCCGAACGGCCAGATGGGCAATTGGACGGCGAGCGCCGTCTGAAGGTCGGGCTGGTCTGGGCCGGGTCGGCGCACGACGACCAGTTTCTGGCCCATATGATCGACCGGCGTCGGAGCCTGCCGCTGGCAGCGCTGGCCCCGCTGGCCGGCGTTCCGGGCGTACAATTCTACAGCCTGCAGAAAGGCCCTCCGGCGGCCGAGACCCGGCCGGCCGGCCTGGACCTCGTCGACTGGATGGACGAGGTCGGCGATTTCGCCGACACGGCCGCTCTCGTCATGGAACTCGACCTCGTCATCAGCGTCGACACCTCGGTGTGCCATCTCGCCGGCGCGCTGGGCCGGCCGGTCTGGATGCTGTCGCGCTCCGATTCCTGCTGGCGCTGGCTGCGCGGCCGCTCGGACAGCCCCTGGTATCCGACCATGCGCCTGTTCCGCCAGGACCGGCCGGGCGACTGGGACCCGGTCATCCTCTGCGTCCGCACCGCCCTGGAACAAGCTGCCCTGGAGCGTCGGGCGATTCAGCGATGACCGGCGCGGAGACCGCTCAGCTCTTGGCGATCTCGCCCAGCACATCCTTGGCGAGGCTGCGGATGTGCCGCTCCATGGCGGCCCGCGCCTCCGCCGGGTCGCCGGTTTCCAGCGCGGCGATGACGTCGAGATGCTCGTCGCAGTCGGGACGGATGCGCGACGGCAGGCCGGACAGCTCGAACAGGCGCGTCGTCACCCGCAGGTCGCGGATGATCTGCGCCAGCACCGCGTTGCCGGACGCCTCGGCGATCAGGGTGTGCAGCTCCTCATCGGCCGCCCAATGGTCCTCGAAGCGGATCTTCGGCTCGTCGCGCAGCCGCAGCATCTCGGCCTTCATCGCCTGCAGCCGGGCCGGATCGATCCGCGAGGCCGCCGCCGCGATGGCCTCCCCCTCCAGGATCTCGCGCAGGCGCATGCTCTGGAAATATTCGCGGTTGGAGACCTCGCGCACCCGGTAGGGACGGTTGAACTCCTTGCGGATCAGCCCCTCGCTCGCCAGCCGCACCAGCGCCTCGCGGATCGGCGTGCGCGAGATGCTGAGCGCCGTGGCCAGCCGGTCCTCGACGATCACCTCGCCGCTGGGGATGCGGCGGTCGAGGATCATCTCCAGGATGGTGCGGTAGGCCATGCTCGCCAGATTCACGCCGGCCAGATTTGCACCTGCTGCGGCCGGCGTCGCGGCTTTGGAGTCTTCCATGTCCATGCTCATACCAAGTCCTGCCACCTGACGCTGATCTTTCCCTAACAAAGCAGACGAACCGTTGTCCTGCAAAGGTTCTGATCGGCCTGTCCGCCGGGATAGGGTCCGATGCCCCTCCTGGGCGGGTTTCAGTGCTGCAGGATCTTGGCGAGGAACTGGGCGGCGCGCTCCGACCGCTGGGTCTCGAAGAACTCGGTCTTGGTGCAGTCCTCGATGATGCTGCCATGGTCCATGAAGATCACCCGGTGGGCGACCTTGCGGGCGAAGCCCATCTCGTGGGTGACGCAGATCATCGTCATGCCCTCGTTCGCCAGCTCGACCATCACGTCGAGCACCTCGTTGATCATCTCGGGGTCGAGCGCCGAGGTCGGCTCGTCGAACAGGATGGCGATGGGGTCCATCGCCAGGGCGCGGGCGATGGCGACGCGCTGCTGCTGGCCGCCGGACAGCTGGCCGGGGAACTTGTGCGCCTGGGCGGCAAGCCCGACCCGCGCCAGCAGCGCCTCGCCCTTCGCCTCGGCCTCGTCCGTCCGGCGGCCCAGCACCTTGCGCTGCGACAGGGTCAGGTTCTGCATGATGGTCAGATGGGGAAACAGCTCGAAATTCTGGAACACCATGCCGACGCGGGCGCGCAGCGCCGACATCTTGGTGCCCGGCGCGCCGACGTCCATGCCGTCCACCCGGATGCGGCCCGACTGGAACGGCTCCAGCCCGTTGACGCACTTGATCAGCGTCGACTTGCCCGAGCCGGAGGGGCCGCAGACCACCACCACCTCGCCCTTCTGCACGGTGGTCGTGCAGTCCTTCAGGACCTGGAAGGTGCCGTAGTTCTTGCTGACATTCTCGATGGCGATCATGGGAGGCTTCTCTTGGCGATGGGGACGTTGGGCAGATGAGGGGGGACGGATGAGGGGGGCGGTTCAGCCGAACCGGTCGATCAGGAAGGGCGTCGGGTCGATGTCGGTGCGGCCGTCGAGCAGCAGGTCGGCGGTCATGCGGGCGACGACCGGCGCCAGGGTGAAGCCGTTGGACGTCACCGTGTTGAAGAAGCCCGGCAATCCCGGCACCGGCCCGAGGATCGGCGCGCCGTCGATGTTGATGTTCATCGCCGCCCAGGCGCGCACCACATGCAGCCCGGCCATCTGCGGCAGCACATGGCGGGCGACCCACAGATTGCCCTCGATGCTGGAGCGCGACACCGTGTTGAAGCGCCGCGCCGGGTCGAAGACCGCGGTCCAGGCGCCGCCGATGATCAAGCCCCCGGTGACCGCCTGCTTCAGGCTGAGATGGCGGTCGGCATGGGCGACCAGCTGGCTGACCAGCTTGGGCGCCGGCTCGGTGACGATCATCTGCAGGGGCGCGCTGTGGACCGGCACGTCGATGCCGACCAGCCGCCCGGTCTCGCGCGCCCACGGGCCGCTGGCGTTGACGATCTGCCTGGCGCGGATGCGGCAGCGCGAGGTCTCGACCCGCCAGCCGCCGCCCTCGACGGCGGGGACGGCGGCGATGCCCGTGACATTCACCCCGCGCAGGAAGCGGGCGCCCTGGCGCCGCGCCTGCTCCAGCACGGCGTAGGTCGCGCGCAGCGGGTTGATCTTGCCCTCCTGCGGCGCGTATTCGGCGCCGACCAGCCCGTCCGACAGGGCGGGAGCCAATCGGCGCAGCTCGGCGGCATCGATGATGGCGTTCTCGA
>NZ_BADK01000015.1 GCF_000333595.1 Azospirillum sp. B506 | reverse complement strand
CCTGGGTGCCATCGGTGCCGGTCAACGTCTCCAGCCCGCTCACCAGCAGCGTCGAACCACCGCTGTCCAGCGTCACAAAGTCTGTTCCGGCCCCCCCTGTCAGCGTCTCGATCAAGGACATCAGCAGCGTGTTGCCGGCGGTGCCGAGCGTCACCACGTCAGTCCCGCGCCCGCCGGACAGCGTCTCGATGTCGGACACAAGCAGCGTGCTGCCAGCAGTGCCAAGCGTGACGATGTCGGTGCCGGCCCCACCGGTCAGCGTCTCGATGCCGGACACCAGCAGGCTGTTCCCGGCCGTGCCGAGCGTCACCACGTCGATGCCGCTGTCGCCGGTCACCGTCTCGAAGTCCGACAGCATCAGCGTGCCGCCAGCCGTGCCGAGCGTGACGACGTCGGTGCCGGCCCCGCCGGTCAGCGTGACCATAGCCGACACCAGCACAGTGTTCCCACCAGTGCTGAGGATGACGACGTCGAAGCCGCCCCCGCCGGTCAGCGTTTCGATGTCGGTCACCAGCATCGTGCCGCCGGCGGTGCCCAACGTCACCACATCGGTGCCAACCCCGCCCGTCACGGTCTCCAGGCTCTGGACCGTCAAGGTTGCGCCGCCGGAATCCAGGATTACGACGTCACGGCCGCTGCCGCCCGTCAGCGTCTCGATGCCTGACACCAGCATCGTGCTGCCGGTGGTGCCCAGCGCCATCACATCGGTCCCGACCCCGCCAATCAGCGTATCGATGCGCGACATCAACACCGTATTGCCGGAGGTGCCGAGCCAGATGACCTCTACGCCGATCCCGCCGATCAAGGTCTCGATGCTCTCAATCATCACCGTTGCCCCGGGGGAAGCTACGGTGATGACATCGGTGCCGCCGTCTCCTATCAGCGTATCGATGCGGTAGACCTGAAGCGTGTTGCCGGCGGTGCCGAGCAGGACAAGATCCGATGTGGATCCGCCGTTCAACGTTTCGATGCCGGACACCTG
The DNA here is from genome assembly GCF_000333595.1 of Azospirillum sp. B506. Taxonomy (GTDB): domain Bacteria; phylum Pseudomonadota; class Alphaproteobacteria; order Azospirillales; family Azospirillaceae; genus Azospirillum. The sequence continues at coordinate 1,054 of NZ_BADK01000015.1, read as the reverse complement.
GATGGTGTTGGCGCTGTTGCTGAGTGTGATAACGTCGACACCTGCCCCGCCCGTCAGTGTTTCGATGGCTGAAAGCAGCAGCGTGTTGCCGGACGTGCCAAGCGTCACGACATCGCTACCGGTTCCACCGGTCAGCGTCCTGATAGACGACACCAGGATGGTATTGTCAGAATTCAGCAAGCTGATGGCATTGGTGCCCAAACCGCCGGTCAAACTTTCGATGCCGGACACCAGCAACGTGCTGCCGGCGTTGCCGAGCAGGACGAGATCGAGGCCAGCACCCCCGGTCAAAGTTTCAATGGCGGACACAAACAGCGTGTTGCCAGCGTTGTCCAAAATGACGCGATCGCTGCCGGTGCCGCCGGTCAGCGTCTCGACCGCCGAGATCCGCAAGGTGTTGCCGCCAGTACCGAGCATGATGACATCGGTGCCGGCACCGCCAGTCACCGTCTCCACCAGCGTTACCATCATGGTGCCGCCGCTGGAACCAAACATCACGACATTGGCGCCTAGCGATCCGTTCAACGTTTCGATGCCGGATACCATCATCGGGGGAGCACTGGGGGCAATCGTTATGACGTCCTTGCCGGCAGAGCCGATCAGTGTATCCAGCATCTGCACAAGCATTGAGGAGGCGCTGGCAAGCGTGACAATGTCGGTGCCGTAACCACCGGTAAGCGTTTCGATTGCGGAGAGACGTATGGTGTTGCCGCTGTGGCTAAGCGTTACGACGTCGCTGCCGCCCTTGCCCGTCAAGGTCTCCACAGCCGATACGAAGATGGTGTTGCTATCGGTGGCGAGCACGATGGAATCGGAACCAGCTCCACCGATCACGGTCTCCACCAGCCTTACGGACGTGGTGCCGCCGGCGGTGCCGAGCATCACGATATCCGACGACGTTCCGCCGTTCAGCGTCTCGATGCCGGACACCAAAATCGAGTTGAAAGACGAGACGATCGTAATGCTGTCCCAACCGGCCCCGGCCGAGCAGGGTTTCCAACTGCCAAACGAAAAGGGTATTGCCCGCGGACCCCAACGTGATGAGATCAATCCC
>NZ_BADK01000016.1 GCF_000333595.1 Azospirillum sp. B506 | reverse complement strand
AGCTCGGTCCCGGGGGACCTCTAGAGTCCGCCACGTCGCTGCCCGAGCTGCCGACCAGCGTCTCCAGCAGGTTGACGACGAAGGTGCCGCCGCCGTCCGACAGCTGGACGACGTCGCGCCCGCTGTTGCCGGTGACCGACTCGATGCCGGCGATCCGCACCGTCGTGCCGCCGGTGCCCAGCGTCACGACATCCAGGCCGCTGCCGCCGAGCAGCGTCTCCACCGCCACCGTCGCCAGCGTGCTGCCGCCCGACCCCAACGTCACCACGTCCAGTCCGGCCCCGCCCGACAGCGTCTCCACCCCCGACACCGCCAGCGTGGTGCCGGCATTGCCGAGCAGGATGGTGTCGATGCCGGTGCCGCCGAGGATGGTCTCGAACAGAGACACCGTCGCGGTGTTGCCGGTGTCGCCCAACAGCAGCAGATCGGTGCCGCCGTTGCCGGTCAGCGTCTCGATGCCGCGCAGCAGCACCGTGTTGCCGCCATCGCCCAGCGTCACCGCGTCGTTGCCGGAACCGCCGACCAGGGTGTCGATGGACGACACGAACAGCGTGTTGCCGGCACTCCCCAGGCTGGCGACATCGGTTCCCTGGCTGCCCAGAACGGTTTCCAGGCCAGAAACAACCAGCGTACTGCCGCTCTGCCCCAGCGTGACGACATCGGTGCCAGAACTGCCGCTCAGCGTCTCGATGGCAGCGACAAGCAGGGTCATGCCGGCCGTGCCCAGCGTGATGGCGTCGATGCCGGCACCGCCAACCAGTGTCTCGATGCCCGAAACCATCATTGTGGTACCGGTATCGCCGATGGTGACGACGTCAGTGCTCACACCGCCGGTCAGGGTTTCCAGGCCACGGACGACAACCGTATTGCCCGCCGACCCCAGCGTGACGATGTCGGTCCCGATGCTGCCGATCAGGAGATCCAGGCCGGAAGCCAGGACCGTGTTGCCAGCCGTGCCGAGGAAGATCCATTCGCTGCCGGTGCCCCCGGTGATCGTCTCCAGCAGATTGGCAAGCAGTGTGCTGCCGCCAGAGCCAAGTGCCACCACATCGGTGCCGGCCCCGCCGGTGATCGTCTCCAGCAGATTGGCGAGCAGCGTGCTGCCGCCGGAGCCGAGAACCACCACATCGGTGCCGGCCCCGCCGCCCAGCGTCTCCAACAGGTTGATGAGCAGCGTGCTGCCGGTCGAGCCGAGTGTCACCACATCGGTGCCAACCCCGCCGCCCAGCGTTTCGAGAGCGGCTGCAAACAGGGTGTTGCCGGCGGTGCCGAGCGAAACCGCGTCGACGGCCACGCTGCCAATGATCGTTTCAAGAACCGAAACCAGCAAGGTGGCGCCGGTATTGTCCAGCGTGACGATGTCGGTGCCGGCCCCACCGGTCAGCGATTCGACGGCCGAGACCGACAGGGTATTTCCGGCGGTGCCCAGCGTCACCACGTCGGTCCCAATCCCACCCGTCAGGGCGCTGATCCCGGACACCGAGACGGTCAACCCGGACGTGCCGAGGGCGATGTGTTCGGCCCCAGCGCCACCACGATCGTCTCGATCAGATCGACCAGGATCGTGCCGCCCCCGCTTCCCAGCGTGATGACGTCCGTACCCGCAGATCCTGTCACGGTCTCGATGGCATCGACGAGCAGGGTCGTGCCGCTGCTCCCCAGCGTGATCACGTCGATGCCGCCGCCGCCGCTCAGCGTCTCCAGCCTGTCGACAAGCAGAGCGCCACCTGTGGTGCCCAGGGTGATCACATCGGTGCCGACCCCGCCCGTCAGCGTCTCAAGCATGGTTGCCAACAGCGTGATGCCGGTCGTTCCGACGATCACCGCATCGCCGGCACTCGACCCGGTCAGCGTTTCGAGACGTTCGACGAAAACCGTGCGGCCGTCACCGTCAAGCGTGATCACGTCGGTTCCCGAGGAACCGAGAATGCTGACGTATTGCGTGGAGACGGACAACGTGTCGCCACCATCGCCCAGGACAAGGATGTCGCCGCTCACAAGACTGACCAGGGTTTCCAGCCCACTCAGATGAAGTGTCTTCCCGGTTGCGATGACGGTTTCGATATTGGCTGCGTAGAAGGTCGCTCCGCCGCTGCCGATCAGGACGACATCGGTGCCGATACCGCCGATGAGCGTCTCGATGCCGGTTGCCAGCAGCGTGTTGCCGACGGTGCCCAGCGTCACCACGTCGGTGCCGGCCCCGCCCGTCAGCGTTTCGACAGCAGAAACCAGCAGAGTGTTCCCGGCGGTGCCCAGCATCACCACGTCGGTCCCAACCCCACCCGTCAGGGTTTCGAGACCTTGGACGGTCAAGGTTGCACCGGTGATGCCCAAGGATACTGCGTCGATGCCGCTGTCACCCGTCACCGTCTCGATGTCGGACACCAGCATCGTGCTGCCCGCAGTGCCGAGCGTGACGACGTCGGTGCCGGCCCCACCGGTCAGCGTCTCGACAGACGACACCAGCAGGGTGTTCCCAGTGGAAACGAACGACACCACATCGATGCCGCCTCCACCCGTCAACGTCTCGACAGCAGAGACCAGCAGGCTGCTCCCGGCGGCGCCGAGCGTCACCACATCGGTACCGGCCCCGCCCGTCACGGTCTCCAGACCTTGGAGGGTCAAGGTTGCACCGCCGGCACCCAGGATGACGACGTCGATCCCGCTGTCGCCCACCACCGTCTCGATGTCGGACACCAGCATCGTGCTGCCGGCAGCGCCGAGCGTGACAAGGTCGGTGCCGCCCTCACCGATCAGCGTTTCCACAGCCGACACCAGCAAGGTGTTCCCGGCGGCGCTGAGGATGACGACGTCAATGCCGCTGCCACCGGTCAGCGTCTCGATGCCGGACACCAGCGTCGTGTTGCCGGATGTGCCAAGCGTCACCACATCGACGGTGGTGCTGCCGGCCAAGGTCTCGATGGCCTCAACCATCACCGTTGCCCCGAAGGAGCTTATGGTGATGACATCGGTGCCGCTGTTTCCCGTGAGTGTTTCGATGCGGTAGATCTGGATCGTGTTGCCGGCGGTGCCGAGCAGGACGAAATCCGAGTCTATTCCGCCGGTCACCGTCTCGATATTGGAGAGCAGGAGGGTATTGCCGGAATCCGCCAACCTGATGGCATCAAGGCCCGAACCGCCAATCAGGCTTTCGATCTCGGAAACAAGAACAGTGATGCCGGTGTTGGCGAGTGTGACGACATCGGTGCCCGCACCTCCGATGAGCGTTTCAAGCAGCTCGCTCCACAATGTGTTGCCGGCCGACCCCAAGGTCACGACGTCTGTACCGGAAGAACCGGTGATGGTTTCTAGGGCGTCGATTTGAATCGTGTTGCCGGCGCTGCCGAGCGTCACCACATCGACGTCAGTCCCGCCGATCAGGGTTTCGATGGCTTGCACCCGCAACGTCACGCCGGCGGTGCCCGCGGTTATGACGTCGGTGCCGACCCCGCCCGTCAGGGTCTCGACGAGCGAAAGCAGCAACGTGTTGCCGGCGCTGCCGAGCGTCACCACGTCTGTGCCGGCTCCACCGGCCACCGTCTCGACACCTTGGACGGTCAAGGTTGCGCCAGCACTGCCCAGCGTCACCACGTCGATGCCGCTGTCACCCGTCACCGTCTCAACGTCGGACACCAGCATCGTGCTGCCGGCGGTGCCGAGCGTGACGATGTCGGTGCCGGCCCCGCCGGTCAGTGTTTCCACTGCCGAAACCAGCAGGGTGCCGCCACCGCTACCGAGCAACACCACATCGATGTCGACCCCGCCGATCAGCGTCTCGATGCCGATCGCAAGCATCGTGCTGCCACCGGCGCCAAGCGTCACCACATCGGTGCCGACCCCGCCCGTCAGCGTTTCGACAGCCGATATCAGCAGGCTGTTGCCACCGCTGCCGAGTGTCACAACGTCTGTGGCGGCCCCGCCGACGAGCGCTTCGACAGAGGAGACCAGCAGGCTGTTGCCACCGGCGCCAAGCGTCACCACGTCGGTGCCGACCCCGCCCGTCAGGGTCTCGACGAGCGAAAGCAGCAACGTGTTGCCGGCGCTGCCGAGCGTCACCACGTCTGTGCCGGCTCCACCGGCCACCGTCTCGACACCTTGGACGGTCAAGGTTGCGCCAGCACTGCCCAGCGTCACCACGTCGATGCCGCTGTCACCCGTCACCGTCTCAACGTCGGACACCAGCATCGTGCTGCCGGCGGTGCCGAGCGTGACGATGTCGGTGCCGGCCCCGCCGGTCAGTGTTTCCACTGCCGAAACCAGCAGGATGCCGCCACCGCTACCGAGCAACACCACATCGATGTCGACCCCGCCGATCAGCGTCTCGATGCCGATCGCAAGCATCGTGCTGCCACCGGCGCCAAGCGTCACCACATCGGTGCCGACCCCGCCCGTCAGGGTCTCGACGAGCGAAAGCAGCAACGTGTTGCCGGCGCTGCCGAGAGCCACCACGTCGGTGGCGGCTCCACCGGCCATCGTCTCGACACCTTGGACGGTCAAGGTTGCGCCAGCACTGCCCAGCGTCACCACGTCGATGCCGCTGTCACCCGTCACCGTCTCGATGTCGGACACCAGCACCGTGCTGCCGGCGGTACCGAGCGTGACGATGTCGGTGCCGGCCCCGCCGGTCAGTGTTTCCACTGCCGAAACCAGCAGGGTGCCGCCACCGCTACCGAGCAACACCACATCGATGTCGACCCCGCCGATCAGCGTCTCGATGCCGATCGCAAGCATCGTGCTGCCACCGGCGCCAAGCGTCACCACATCGGTGCCGACCCCGCCCGTCAGCGTTTCGACAGCCGATATCAGCAGGCTGTTGCCACCGCTGCCGAGTGTCACAACGTCTGTGGCGGCCCCGCCGACGAGCGCTTCGACAGAGGAGACCAGCAGGCTGTTGCCACCGGCGCCAAGCGTCACCACGTCGGTGCCGACCCCGCCCGTCAGGGTCTCGACGAGCGAAAGCAGCAACGTGTTGCCGGCGCTGCCGAGCGTCACCACGTCTGTGCCGGCTCCACCGGCCACCGTCTCGACACCTTGGACGGTCAAGGTTGCGCCAGCACTGCCCAGCGTCACCACGTCGATGCCGCTGTCACCCGTCACCGTCTCAACGTCGGACACCAGCATCGTGCTGCCGGCGGTACCGAGCGTGACGATGTCGGTGCCGGCCCCGCCGGTCAGTGTTTCCACTGCCGAAACCAGCAGGATGCCGCCACCGCTACCGAGCAACACCACATCGATGTCGACCCCGCCGATCAGCGTCTCGATGCCGATCGCAAGCATCGTGCTGCCACCGGCGCCAAGCGTCACCACATCGGTGCCGACCCCGCCCGTCAGCGTTTCGACAGCCGATATCAGCAGGCTGTTGCCACCGGTGCCGAGTATCACAACGTCTGTGGCGGCACCGCCGACGAGCGCTTCGACAGAGGAGACCAGCAGGCTGTTGCCACCGGCGCCAAGCGTCACCACGTCGGTGCCGACCCCGCCGGTCAGTGTCTCGACTGCCGACATCAGCAGGCTGTTGCCGGCAGTGCCGAGTGTCACAACGTCGGTCCTGGCCCCGCCCGTCAACGTTTCGAGACCCTCGACGGTCAAGGTTACGCCAGCACTGCCGAGCGTCACCACGTCGATGCCGCTGTCACCCGTCACCGTCTCGATGCCGGACACCAGCATCGTGCTGCCGGCGGTGCCGAGCGTGACGACGTCGGTGCCGGCCCCGCCCGTCAGCGTTTCGACAGCCGATATCAGCAGGCTGTTGCCACCGCTGCCGAGAGTCACCAAATCGATGTCGATCCCGCCGACGAGCGCTTCGACAAAGGAGACCAGCAGGCTGTTGCCACCGGCGCCCAGCGTCACCACATCGGTGCCGGCCCCGCCCGTCAGCGTTTCGACTGCCGACATCAACAGGCTGTTGCCGCCGGTGCCGAGTCTAATGGCATCGGTGCCGGTGCCGCCGGTGACGGTTTCGATGTCTTGTACCGTCAGCGTCGCTCCGGCAGAGCCGAGCGTGACGACATCCGTGCCGCTGTTTCCCGTCAGCGCTTCAATGCGGGAAACCTTAATCGTGTTGCCAGCGGTGCCGAGCAGGATTTCATCGTTTCCAGTCCCGCCATTCAATGTCTCGACGTCGGACACCAAGGCTGAGTTGCCGCCGATGCCGAGCGTGATGACGTCGGTGCCGGCACCGCCGATCAGGGTCTCCAACTGCCTCACCAGCATCGTGGCGCCGCTGGAGCCGATCATCAGGACGTCGGTGTCCCACCCACCGGTCAAGGTCTCGACAGCCGTGACCAGCAGGGTGTTGCCGCCGGTGCCGAGCGTCACGAAATCGACGGCGGTACTGCCGTTCAGGGTCTCGACAGCCGAAACCGACAGAGTGTTGCCCCCGGGGCCGAGCGTAGTGACGTCGGTGCCGACCCCGCCGGTCAGGGTCTCCACCAGCCTAATCATCATGGTGCTGCCGCCGGTGCCGAGCGTCAGGACATCGATGTTGCCACCGCCGGTCAGCGTCTCGATGTCGGACACCAATGTCGTGTTACCGCCGGCGGCGAACGTCACGACATCGGTTCCGGCCCCGCCGGTCAGGGTCTCCAGCAGCCTCGTGAACAAGGTGCTGCCGAGCGTACCGATGGTGACGACATCGGTACCGGCACCGCCTGTCAGGGTTTCCAGCCCGGAAACCTGCATGGTCGCGCCGGCGGTTCTGATGGTCACGGCGTCGACACCACTCCCGCCGACCAGGGTTTCCAGCAGCGAGACCGCCGTGCTGTTGCCTGCGGAACCCAGCGTAAGGACGTCATTCCCAACCCCGCCGATCAGGGTTCTCAGCCACGACACCGTCATGGTGGTGCCGGCCGGGTCGCCAATCGTGACCACATTGACGTCACCGGTGCCGATCAGGGTCTCCAGCGCGCTCACCAGCAGCGTCGAGCCGCCGGTGCCCAGCGTCACGAGGTCGGTACCGGCGCCGCCGGTCAACATTTCCACAGCAGAAACCAGCAGGCTGTTCCCGGCAGCGCCGAGTGTCACCACGTCGGTCCCGCCCCCACCCGTCAGCGTTTCGACCGCAGAAACCAGCAGGCTGTTCCCGGCGGTGCCGAGCGTCACCAGATCGGTCCCAATCCCACCCGTCAGGGTCTCCAGACCTTGGACGGTCAAGGTTGCACCGGTGGTGCCCAAGGATACGGCGTCGATGCCGCTGTCACCCGTCACGGTCTCGATGTCGGACAGCAGCAGCGTGCCGCCACCCGTACCGAACGTGATGATGTCGGTCCCGGCTCCGCCGCTCAGCGTGACCACAGCCGACACCAGCAGAGTGTTGCCGCCGGTGCCGAGGGTGACGATGTCGAAGCCGGCACCGCCGATCAGTGTCTCGATGCCGGTCGCCAGCATCGTGCCGCCGGCGGCGCCGAGCGTCACCACATCGGTGCCGGCTCCACCCGTCAAGGTCTCCAGACCTTGGACGGTCAAGGTTGCGCCGCCGGTGGCAAGGATGACGACATCGGTGCCGGCCCCACCGGTCAGCGTCTCGATCTGCGACAGTGTCAGCGTGCCGCCTGCGGTGCCCAGCGTCACCACGTCGATGCCGCTGTCACCCGTCACCGTCTCGAAGTCCGACAGCAGCAGCGTGCTGCCAGCCGTTCCGAGCATGACGATGTCGGTGCCGGCTCCCCCGATCACCGTGGCCATTGCCGACACCAGCAGAGTGTTGCCGCCGGTGCTGAGGATGACGACGTCAAAGCCGGCACCGCCGATCAGCGTCTCGATGCCGGTCGCCAGCATCGTGCCGCCGGCGGTGCCCAGCGTCACCACATCGGTGCCGACCCCGCCCGTCAAGGTCTCCAGGCCCTGGACCGCCAAGGTTGCACCGCCGGCATCCAGGATTACGACGTCACTGCCGCTGCCGCCGATCAGCGTCTCGATGCCGATCACCAGCAGGCTGTTCCCGGCCGTGCCGAGCGTCACCACATCGGTGCCGACCCCACCCGTCAAGGTCTCCAGACCTTGAACGGTCAAGGTTGCGCCGGTGCTGTCCAGCGCCACAACATCGGTGCCGCTGTCCCCCGTCAGCGTTTCGATGCCGGACACCAGCATCGTGCTGCCACCAGTGCCCAGCCCCACCACATCGGTGCCGACCCCACCCGTCAAGGTCTCCAGCCCCTGGACGCTCAGGGTTGCGCCGCCGATGCCCAGGATTATGACGTCAATGCCGCTGTCACCCGTCAGCGTCTCGATGCCGGACACCCGCATCCTGCCGCCGACGGTGCCCAGCGCCACCACATCGGTGCCGGCCCCGCCGGTCAGCGTGTCGATGCGCGACATCAACATTGTGTTGCCGGCCGCGCCGAGCATGATGACCTCCACGGCGCTATCGCCGATCAAGGTCTCAAGACCTTGAACGTTCAAGGTCGCACCGCTGGCGGTTATGGATATGACATCGGTGCCGCTGCTTCCCATCAGCGCTTCGATGCGGTAGGTCAGAAACGTGTTGCCGGCGGTGCCGAGCGTCACCACGTCGGTGCCGGCCCCGCCATACAACTTTTCAATGTCGGACACCAGGATCGTCTGGCCAGCGGCGTAGAGAGTGACAAAGTCTACGCCTGCCCCACCCGTCAGCGTCTCGACCGCTGAAACCGTCAGGGTGTTGCCGCCGGTGCCGAGCGCCACCACATCGGTGCCGGACCCGCCGGTCAGGCTTTCCAGCAGTCTCACCAACACTGTGCTGCCGTGGGTGTCGAGCGTCACCACATCGGAGCCGGACCCGCCGGTCAACGTTTCGATGTTCGAAACCAGCAGCCTGTTGCCGCCGCTGCCGAGCGTGATGACATCGGTGCCGGACCCGCCGATCAGGGTTTCCAGCAGCCTCACCAACATGGTCCCGCCGCCGCTGCCGAGCGTCACCACATCGGAGGCGGCCCCGCCGATCACCGTCTCGACAGCAGAGATCAGCAGGCTGTTGCCGCCGCTGCCGAGCGTGACGACATCGGTGCCGACGCCGCCGGTCAGCGTCTCCAAGTCCGCCACCTTCGTGGTGACGCCCGCCGTTCCCAGGGTGATCACATCGGTGCCGCTGTTGCCGACGATGGTTGTAAACAGCGACACTGTCGTGGTGTTGCCCTGTGTCCCCAGCTGCAAAATCGACGTGCCGTTCGCGCTGCCCGCAGAGATGACTTCCACACCCGACACGGAGTAGCGCATGCCACCGCTGGCGAGCAGGACGGAGTCGGTTCCGGCGCCGCCGATGACGGTTTCAACCAAATAGACCGCTATCGTATTGCCGGCATCGCCCAGGGTGATCACATCGGTGCCGCTGCCGCCGAACAGGGTTTCCAATCCGGACACCACGCTGGTGTTTCCCGAAGAGCCCAGCGTGATGACGTCCGATTCAATCCCGCCGACCAGGGTTTCCACCTGCGAGACGAAAAAGCTATTGCCGACGGACCCCAGCGTGATGAGATCAGTCCCGACCCCACCGGTCAGGCTTTTCAGCGACGACACCGTCATGGTGGAGCCGGTGGTACCGCCCAGCGTGATCACATGGGTGCCATCGGTGCCGGTCAACGTCTCCAGCCCGCTCACCAGCAGCGTCGAACCACCGCTGTCCAGCGTCACAAAGTCTGTTCCGGCCCCCCCTGTCAGCGTCTCGATCAAGGACATCAGCAGCGTGTTGCCGGCGGTGCCGAGCGTCACCACGTCAGTCCCGCGCCCGCCGGACAGCGTCTCGATGTCGGACACAAGCAGCGTGCTGCCAGCAGTGCCAAGCGTGACGATGTCGGTGCCGGCCCCACCGGTCAGCGTCTCGATGCCGGACACCAGCAGGCTGTTCCCGGCCGTGCCGAGCGTCACCACGTCGATGCCGCTGTCGCCGGTCACCGTCTCGAAGTCCGACAGCATCAGCGTGCCGCCAGCCGTGCCGAGCGTGACGACGTCGGTGCCGGCCCCGCCGGTCAGCGTGACCATAGCCGACACCAGCACAGTGTTCCCACCAGTGCTGAGGATGACGACGTCGAAGCCGCCCCCGCCGGTCAGCGTTTCGATGTCGGTCACCAGCATCGTGCCGCCGGCGGTGCCCAACGTCACCACATCGGTGCCAACCCCGCCCGTCACGGTCTCCAGGCTCTGGACCGTCAAGGTTGCGCCGCCGGAATCCAGGATTACGACGTCACGGCCGCTGCCGCCCGTCAGCGTCTCGATGCCTGACACCAGCATCGTGCTGCCGGTGGTGCCCAGCGCCATCACATCGGTCCCGACCTGATCGGCTGCGACCGATTGGCCGCGGTCGGTGGGCAAGGCTTGCCGGCCGCTGGGAATCTTCTGCCGGGCGGCTGGGAAAATTTTGCCGGTCAAAT
>NZ_BADK01000017.1 GCF_000333595.1 Azospirillum sp. B506 | reverse complement strand
TGCCGACCAGCGTCTCCAGCAGGTTGACGACGAAGTGCCGCCGCCGTCCGACAGCTGGACGACGTCGCGCCCGCTGTTGCCGGTGACCGACTCGATGCCGGCGATCCGCACCGTCGTGCCGCCGGTGCCCAGCGTCACGACATCCAGGCCGCTGCCGCCGAGCAGCGTCTCCACCGCCACCGTCGCCAGCGTGCTGCCGCCCGACCCCAACGTCACCACGTCCAGTCCGGCCCCGCCCGACAGCGTCTCCACCCCCGACACCGCCAGCGTGGAGCCGGCATTGCCGAGCAGGATGGTGTCGATGCCGGTGCCGCCGAGAATGGTCTCGAACAGAGACACCGTCGCGGTGTTGCCGGTGTCGCCCAACAGCAGCAGATCGGTGCCGCCGTTGCCGGTCAGCGTCTCGATGCCGCGCAGCAGCACCGTGTTGCCGCCATCGCCCAGCGTCACCGCGTCGTTGCCGGAACCGCCGACCAGGATCTCCAGACCCGATACCAGCAGCGTGTTGCCGGCCGAGCCGAGATAGACGACGTCGGTGCCGCTCGACCCGATCAGCGTCTCCAGGCCCGACACCAGCAGCGTGTTGCCGGCGGTGCCCGACACCCGGTTCATGTCCGCCGCACTGTCAAAGCCCGCGGTGGCCAGCGTCACGATGTCCACCCCCGACCCGCCGGTCAGCGTCTCAAGCTGCGACACCAGCAGCGTGTTGCCGCCGCTGCCCAGCGCGATGATGTCCAGCGCGAAGCCGCCGACCAGCGTCTCCAGGTTCGACGCCGTCATGGTCGAGCCGCGGTTGCCGATGGTGATGGCATCCACCCCGCTCCCGCCGACCAGCGTCTCAAGCATGCGCAGCAGCGTGGTGTTCCCGCCGTCGCTCAGCGTGACGATGTCCGAACCGGAATTGCCGACCAGGATCTCCAGCCCGGCGATCAGCAGGGTGGAGCCGCCGCCAAGCTCGCCGACCACCGCCACGTCGCTGCCCGAGCTGCCGACCAGCGTCTCCAGCAGGTTGACGACGAAGGTGCCGCCGCCGTCCGACAGCTGGACGACGTCGCGCCCGCTGTTGCCGGTGACCGACTCGATGCCGGCGATCCGCACCGTCGTGCCGCCGGTGCCCAGCGTCACGACATCCAGGCCGCTGCCGCCGAGCAGCGTCTCCACCGCCACCGTCGCCAGCGTGCTGCCGCCCGACCCCAACGTCACCACGTCCAGTCCGGCCCCGCCCGACAGCGTCTCCACCCCCGACACCGCCAGCGTGGAGCCGGCATTGCCGAGCAGGATGGTGTCGATGCCGGTGCCGCCGAGGATGGTCTCGAACAGAGACACCGTCGCGGTGTTGCCGGTGTCGCCCAACAGCAGCAGATCGGTGCCGCCGTTGCCGGTCAGCGTCTCGATGCCGCGCAGCAGCACCGTGTTGCCGCCATCGCCCAGCGTCACCGCGTCGTTGCCGGAACCGCCGACCAGGATCTCCAGACCCGATACCAGCAGCGTGTTGCCGGCCGAGCCGAGATAGACGACGTCGTGCCGCTGACC
>NZ_BADK01000018.1 GCF_000333595.1 Azospirillum sp. B506 | reverse complement strand
GTTTGCCCTCCAGGGAGAAAAGCGATTCCGTCCGCACCGTTGCGCCCCATGCCGCTATGAAAAGCCGTCGCTGTCGTAGCATCGGGCAGACGGGGAATCCAGTCCGCTCCACTCGACTTGACAAGCGCCGGCCCGGCGCGGGATCGTCCGCCCGCTCGCCGGGCCGCCGCCCGGCGGCTGCCATACGGGCCGCCGGCCATATACGCCGCCGGCGCCGGCGGCCGGACTTGCGCCCAGAACTGGGGTTTCCATCATGATTCCGAATTTGGCCTTCACCTGGCAGCTCACGGAGGTCCACGGCTGGGGACTGGTGGGTGTCCACACCGCCCTCTACCTCGCCGATGCCGGACGGCCGCCGCTGCTGCTGGAAAAGCCGCTGATGGGCACCCTGCGTCCGGAGAACCGCGCCAGGCTGCAACCCCTGGAAGCTCCCTACCAGCAGGTCGCCGCCATGGCCGACAACGCCAAGGGCCGCATGCTGCTGCTGAAGGAGTTCGACGTCCTGCATGCGCTGGGCAACGGCTTCACCGCCGGCGGCCCGTCCGGGCGTTTCCGCGGCCGGCGCAATGTCGGTGTGATCGCCTATGAGGACACCCGCTTCACACCGGAGGTGATGGCCCGCGCCCGCCAGTACGACCGCATCGTCGTGCATTCCACCTACAACAGGCAGCTTCTGGAGATCTGGGGCTTCGACAATGTCGGCCTCGCCTTCCAGGGCATCGATCCGACCGAAATGGTCGAGGCCGAGCCGAGCGGCCGTTTCGGCGACCGCTTCGTCGTCTTCTCCGGCGGCAAGCTGGAGTTCCGCAAGGGCCAGGACATCGTGCTGGCCGCCTTCCGGGCCTTCCGTCAGCGTCATCCCGACGCGCTGCTGGTCACCGCCTGGCAGAACGCCTGGCCGGAGGTCGGCATGACGATGGCGGAATCGCCGCTGGCGCCGAAGCGGCCGCGGGTCCTGCCCAACAACATGATCGACGTGAAGAGCTGGGCCTTCGAGAACGGCGCCGACGAGGGGGGCTTTGTCGATCTCGGCTTCCTCGGCCGCCACCAGATCGCCGGCATCCTCGCCGACTGCCACGCGGCCGTCTTCCCCAACCGCTGCGAGGGGGCGACCAACCTCGTCGCCATGGAGGCGATGGCCTGCGGCGTTCCGGTGATTCTGTCCAACAACACCGGCCACCGCGACCTGCTGAAGAGCCCGACCCAGGGTGACGACCTGTGCCTGGCGCTGAACCATCAGCTCCCGGTCGCCGACCGCGACGGCAGCCGCTTCGGCTGGGGCGAATCCTCGGTCGACGAGCTGGTGGAGGCGCTGGAGCGGCTCTACGCCGACCGTGCCGCCGCCAGGGCGCGCGCCGCCCGCGCCAAGGCCTTCATCCGCGGCGAACGCAGCTGGCGCGCCTTCGCCGAGGCGTTCGTCGACGCCACGCAGTAAGGCCGGGGGCTTTTGCCGGGATTATTGAGGAAGGAGGTCCGGCCATGCCCGCCACCCTGGTCCTGCTGGCAAGGCCCGAGGATGCGCGCCATCTTGCCGCCATCCTCGCCGGAGCCAACGGCGAGCTGAGCGTCGTGACGGCCGCCGACCGCCCCCAGCTGGAAGCCGCGATGGCCGGATGCGAGCGGGTCGACCGCCTCGTCGCCTTCCGGACCAACTGCGTGGTGCCGGCGGAGCTGCTGCGGCGGGTGTCAGGCCCCTCCTACAATTTCCACCCCGCCCCGCCCGCCTATCCCGGCCGCTACCCCTTCGCCTTCGCACTCTATGACGGGGTGGCGCAGTATGGAGTCACCGCCCACGAAATGGTGGAGCGGGTGGACGCCGGCCCGATCGTCGGTGCGCTCGGCTTCGCCCTGCCCGCCGATCCAGACCCGGTCTGGCTGATCGACCAGGCCCATAGGGCGCTGATCCAGCTGTTCGTGATCCTGGCGCCCCAGCTGGCGGCGACAGACCGGCCCTTGCCCCGCACGGAGCTTGCCTGGGACCACAGCCGCCGCTGCACGGCGAAGGCGCTGGATGCGCTCCGCACCCTGCCGACCGACATCGGTGCGGACGAGCTGGAACGCCGCATCCGGGCCTTGCGCAGCGTTGAGCCGGAAGGGATCCGCCCCCGCATCGTCCTGCATGGCCGGAGCTTCGCGCTGGAGAAGGAGACCCCATCCGGTACCCGTTGAAGCATCGGACAGACTCCAGGCTTTCGGTTTTCCGTGCGAGTCACGTTTCAGACGCTTCCGTCTGAAGCGATCACACTCTAGCGCCCCACCCCGTCGAGGGCGTCGAGCAGGCGGCGGGCGGCGGCATCCCAGGTGAAATTGTCCATCAGATGCCGGGCGGCGTCGCGGCGCTCCCCCTCGGGGTCGCGGATCACGCGGGACAGGATGTCGGCCGCGGCATCCTCGTCCGGATGCCACCAGTCCAGCCCGTGGAAGGGCGGATAATAGGCGTTGCTGTAGGGCATCAGCGCCGGGCCGGTGGTGCAGGGGATCAGGTGGGCGACCCGGTCGTTCAGATAGGCGGTGTAGGCGCTGTGCCGGGGCGCGATCAGCCCGGCCCCCAGGCAGCCGGCGCGGGTGATCGGCAGGTCCCACCCCTCGCCATGCGACAGGCTGAGATAGTGGGTGGCCACGGCGTAGAGGCCGGCAATTCCCGCATCGTCGTAGCGGTCGGTCAGCAGGGCGATGGGGGCCGCCTCATCCAGCTGCCGGCCGGTGGCGCGCATGCCCTCCTCGACCAGACGGCGCATCTCGCCCATGAGGGACGTCCCGCCCTTTCCCACCTTCAGGATCAGGATCGCATCGTCGTCGGCACGGGTGCCGCGCAGCCAGACCCGCAGCAGCCCGGCGAGATTCTTGCGCGCGACGAAGTCGGAGATGTTGAGAACCCGCACCCGGTAATCCATCACGCTGCGCCCGCGCGGACCGACGATGGGCAGCGGCTGCGCCGCCGCATCGGCCGGATGGGGGGCGATACCGGGCGGGCAGACACGGACGCGGTCTTCCGGATGGCCGGCGGCGATCCAGGCCAGGCGCGAGGAGTCGGTCGGCACGACGACCAGCTCGTGGGTCCGGTTGCAGGCGGCCCAGGAATCCGGAATGCGCGGTCCTTCGAACATGGTGTAGTTGACCGTCGGCAGGCCGGGAAGCGGTTCCACCAGCGGCGGGGTCAGCACGGTGAGCGCCAGCCGCGCCCGCACCGGATCGCCGAGGCGCCGGGCGGCCGCCTGCAGGATCGGGTCGGTGAAGGCCGGGCGCCAGTTCTCCTCCCCCATCAGCCCGGCCAGCCGCAAGGTCGTCCCGCATTCCATCAGGCTGCGCACGAAATGCTGGGCGAAGTCGCCGTAGCCCGATAGCACGGAGAAGGGGGCGCGGACCAGCAACCCCTCCGGCGTGTGTGGCCGCCGGAGGTCGGCGGCAAACCGGCGGTAGAGCCGGGCGCGGGACAGCAGGACATCGCGCTGCGCGATCGTCGGCGCGCCGCCGGATGGAGAGGGGACGCCGGATGGGTCGCTTCCAGCCGGCAGCAGGGTCTCTTCCGCCAGGTCCGGACGGCCGAGCGCAAGCCAGGCCGTGGCCAGATGGCTGCAGGCATCGGCATGGCCGGGCTGCCGGGCCACGACAGGGGTCAGCACCTCGACCGCCCGGGCATAGTCGCAGTGCGACAGCAGGGCCACCGCCAGCAGAACCTGCCGGTCGGGATCGGTGGGGCACAGCCGGGCGGCATGGGTCATGTGGCGCGTGGCCGCCCCGTAATCGCCGGACCCGTGCAGCAGGTTGCCGAGGCGGTTGTGCACTTCGGGATCGCCGGGCATCAGCAGGCAGGCGACGCGCAGATGGCCAATGGCTTCCCGCCTGGCTCCGCGCGCCTCCATCACCACCGCCAGATTGACGTGCCCCTGCGCGAACAGCGGATGGCCGGCAAGCAGCCGATGCAGCGTCCGCTCCGCCTCGTCCAGCCGGCCCGACTGGTACAGGATGACGCCGGCCAGGCTCAGGGCGTCGCGGTCGCCGGGATCCTCGTGCAGCACCCGCTCGACCAGGGACAGCGCCTCGTCCCGGCGCCCGGCCTTGTACAGTTCGATGGCGCGATCGGTGACATGTCCCATGGCGTGGCCTTGACCGGGGAAGAACAGGGGAAAAGCGGGCGCTTGGGCGAAGAAAACGGCACATCGCCCGATCCCCGGCCCTTCCGGCGGCATAGCACAGGCCAATTTGGCCGGTCAATTGAACCAGCCGCCTTGAAGCTGGGAGCGGATCGTCAGCGGCCTGTCTGGAAAGAGACCTCGGGATGAAGGGTCACCTGGCGCCACGCGCCTCCCGTGGCGCCGGCACAGATCTCGGCCAGACGGTTGAACATGTTGTGGCCGTTCAGGACGGCGGCACGCTGCCGGGCCAGCAGGGCCGACACGTCGGTGTCCCGGTGCCGCTCCATGAAATCCATGATCCGCCGGTATGTCGCATCCGGATCGCGGATGTCGATCCCGCAGAAGGTCGAGGGGTCGAAGGCTTCCCCGACTCTGGTGAAGCCGTGATAGATCGGGATCGACCAGCCGAGATAGGCGTCGGCGAGTTTCTCCGTCCAGTAATGGGCGCTCTGGTAATTCTCGATGCAGAGATGGAATTTGTACGGAGCGATCGCCGCCCATTTGTTGGCGACCTCGCAATAGCCCCGGCCGTACAGATGGAGTTTGTCCCCCATGAGGGCCTTCAGCCGCCGCAGGAACTCCGCCCGGACGACATGCCCCTCGGTGAGCAGCTTGTCGGAGACGATGGCGGAAACGGCGAAGGCCTTGTCCAGCCCCGTCACCCCGGACAGCAGGTCGTAGCCGATCGGCCCGGATCCGGGCCACGCCTCGACGCCGGACAGCCCGATGTGCCAGGGCAGCGGAACCTGCGAAAGCAGGACGCGGGGATGGACCAGATCCTCATGGGAGGTGACGACCAGATCGAACTGGTCCAGGTAGCCCCGGCTGTAGCGGGACAGGGACGGCGGCTCCCCGGTGGCCAGGACGAGGTTGCCCTGCCGGCAGGTCACCGTCCTCGGCACGTCCAGATCCTCGTAGACCACCACCCAGTCCGACTGCCCGTCCGCCCGGTTGGCGACGAACTGGTGGTTTCCCCAGCGCCCGGAGCCGCCGGGGGTCTGGCGCAGCCAGGGCTGGTCCCACCATTTGTACAGCAGGTTGACGGTGATCGGAGCGGACGGCGCCCCCTTCGGCTCCGCCCGGACGCGCAGGGGGGCGTTCAGGATGCGCTGCCGGCTGTCGATGTCGGCCAGTTCGGCCAGGGCCTCCCCGTCGCCGGGCAGAAGGCGGGAAAGCTCGCCGTAGCAGTCCTTCGCCTCGTCCAGCCGGTTGAGGCGCTTGGACAGCGCCCCGACGAAACGCAGCAGCACGGGCTGGCCGGGAAGCAGGGCCATCGCCCGGCGCGCAAGGCGAAGCGCCTGCCCGTCCCGCCTGACGCCTTCCAGCCCCTGGGCCAGGACGAACCACTGGTTGGCATCGGCCGGATCGACGGACAGGCGGTGGACGCACTGCCGCAGCAGGGCCTCGAACTGGCCCGGGGCGGTGAACTGAAGGCGCTGACGCATCGATCGGCCTGACTTATCCGAAGGTTGCCTCCCCCGCCCGTGGCGGCGGAGGGTGGGGATGGGAGGGGGCAATCTCGGACAGTCCGCCCGCCTTTTCAACATGAAGCGCCCATGGCCCGGCCCCGTCATCCGGCCCCCTCATCCGCCCGCCGTGATCCGGCGGATGCAGACGCTATGAAACCGGCCGGCAGGCGTCCTATAACTCCCGCATCGTCCCACCGCCTCCGCGCAGCCTGTCGCCCTTCCGAAAAAGGCCTTTCGACCCATGAAGCTCCTCATCATCGACTCCCGCGTGACGAAGGCGAGCGATGCCTACAGCGAAACGGAAGGAATGGGCGGGATCGCCTCGTCGCTGATCTACCTGTCCGACACCCTCGCCGCTGAAGGGCACGAGGTGGCGCTTGCCATCGGCAGCGACCGGGACGTGCGGCGGAGCGGTGTCAGGATCATCGACTGCTCCAAGGTCACCGCTGCGGATCTGGCCGGGGTCGATGCGGTCATCGTCAGCAACAATGCCGACAACGTGACGGCGGTGAAGCGGTTTCTTCCCTCCGTGCCCGTCTTCCTGTGGGTCCACATCCAGCACGACGTGTGGTTCCACGACCTGAAATGCCTGGCCCATTACCTGGACACCGACCATGCGCGCTCCGCCGACGGCATCGTGTTCGTCAGCGAGTGGCAGAAGCGGGTCTTTCTGGAGCGGTTCAAGGACACCGTCCCGGCGGAGCGCTGCCATGTGATCCGCAACGCCTGCAATCCCTTCATCCTGCGGCAGCGCGACGACGAGGCCGGACTGTTCGAGGCCAGGCGGGCGGCGCTGGAGGTGGCCTATGTCTCGGCGCCGACGCGCGGGCTGGACACCCTGCTGACGCTGTGGCCGGCGGTGCGGGCGGAATGCCCGGCCGCGACGCTGGCCGTCTATTCCGGCCAGTCGATCTACGGCATCGCGCCGGCCAACGACCCCATCCACCGCCGGCTCAGCAGCATGACGCTGGAGGGCGTCGACTACCGCGGCCCGCTGTCCCATGCCCGCCTGACCGAGCGGCTGATGAACACCGCCATCGTCGCCTACCCCACCGCCTTCGAGGAAACCTCCGGCATCGCCCCCATCGAGGCGCTCGCCGCCGGCTGCAGCCTGGTCTGCACCGACCGCGGCGCCCTGCCGGAAAGCACCGCCGGCTTCGCCACCACGATCCCCTACGGAGAGGGCGGCCATCCGTTCGAGAAGGCCTTCACCGAGGCCCTGGTCGCCAAGATCAGGCAGTGGAGCGACGGCGACGGAGCTGATCTCGAGGCGTCGCTGCGGCACCAGCGCCAGGCGATCTGCGCCAATTACCGCTGGGAGAACCGGGCGCTGGAATGGAAATCGCTGATCGCCCTCTACCGGACAGGGCGCTGACCGGACAGGCGGCACAGGGCAACGGCGCACAGGCGGCAGGCCGGTCAGCCCGGCCGCTTGCGCGCCACGAAGATGATCGGCGTTTCCCAATGCAGGCGCCGGGCCAGCCAGATCGCCGGCTCCAGCAGGCCGGAGCGGTGGACGAAGGTGACGATGCGCTTGGCGACCGACAGCGCCGCCCAGTCGCCGAAGCCCAACGTGCGCAGGCGTTGTTCGAAGACGCTCCAGCCCCAGTCCAGCACCTCCAGCCGACCGGGATGGCGGCCGAGCCAGCGGTCGAACCAGGGACGGTCGATCAGGTTGAGGGTGTCGACATAGGCCGGGTCGCGCCCGAACAGCCGGACATAGAGCTTCGCCAGCCCGGCCGGCATCCGCGGCAGCCACAGGATGCCGTAATGCCCCTCCCACCAAGAGCCGTAATTGGGCACCACGATCAGCAGCAGCCCGCCCGGCTTCAGCACGCGCAGCGCCTCGTCCAGCACCGCCGCCGGATCGCCGACATGCTCCAGCACGTTGGAGGAATAGACGATGTCGAAGCTGGCGTCCGGGAAGGGGATCGCCTCGCCGGTGGCGTCGCGCACCGCGTCGGCCGGCAGGCCGTAATGGTCGATCAGCCGGCGGCAGACGTCGAGCGTGGAGCTGTATTCGCCCATGCTGGGCTCGATGCCGTGGATGTCCAGCCCATGGGCCGTGCGTCCGCGCACCACGGTCATGCCGCAGCCGGACCCGACCTCCAGGATGCGGGCCCGGCCGGCATCGACGCCGGCCGCCGCCGCGGTGCGCCGCAGCTCCGCCACCTGTTCGTCGGCGCGTGCCTCCGACAGCATGTCGCGCACGACGTCGGCGACCGGCACGCGGGTGACGCCGCCGATGAAGCCGCTGTCGATGTAGCCGCGGGACAGCAGCCGGCCCAGCTCCTCCCAGTCGGGGGGGGCAATGCGGCTCTCCTGTCCCGCCGCCGCCTCAGGCATTCTTCGTCGCCCGGATCACGAAGATGGTGGCGCTTTTCATCCGGCCCAGACGGTCCTGGATGCACTCCGCCTTGAAGCCGTTGCGCTCGAACAGCGCGACGATCTCCTCGATCGAATAGAAGGTCTTGTAGGGCGGATAATACCAGTCCTCGACCTGGGCCTGGATCGACACGTTGTCGGCGCGGCGGTTGATCTCCTGCCCCTTCAGCAGGCAGGCGAGCTTGGTCAGGCCGGTGAAGAAGCCGCCGACCAGCTTGCGCCGGGCCGGCGTGTCCATGTAGGCGCGGCAGAAATGGCGCACGCCCTCATGCACCGGCGACAGCCAGGTCTTCAGGTAGAGGCCGAGATAGACGGTACCGCCCGGCTTGGTGACGGCCATCAGGTTGCGCATCACCTTCATCGGGTCGGGCGCCATCATCGCCACCCCCCAGCACCAGACCAGATCGAACGGCCCCAGTCCGTGGTCCAGTTCCTGGAGATCCTGGTGGTGGAACTCGATGTTGTCGCGGCCAAAGCGCTGGGCCTGCTGGCGGGCGGTGGCGAGGCTGTCCGACGACACGTCGACCGACACCACCCGCTCCGCCATTTCCGAGAGGATGACGGAGCAGATGCCGTGGCCGCAGCCGGCATCCAGCGCCCGGCCGATCTGCCGCTCGCTCAGCGTCTCCAGCATGTACTTCTTGGTCTCGTCGTAGATCGGCACGAAACGGGGCCAGAAGTCGTCGTAGAATTCCTTGGTCGCGAGATCCATGGGGCTGCCCTCCCGCCCGCTGAGGGCGTCGCGTTGGTCGTGATGGTGATGGTCTTAAGGAGTGCCGGCCGACGCCGTCCAGGGGGAATAGGGCCTGATCCGCCGTGCCGCCGCATCCGGTTCGACGAACAGGCGGGCGTTGCGGTTCAGCAGGGCCGCCAGCTGGCTGTAGCCGCTCTGGGCGCTGACGCCCAGGACATCGGCGTTCATCAGCACGTGGAAATCCTGCAGGAACTCCAGCCCCCTCCACGGTTCCACCGCCCCGTCCTTCGCCAGATCGGCGAGGGAGACCGGGGCGAATTCGGCGAAGTCGCCGATGGTCGCCGGATCGTCGGTGGCGATGTAGAGCACCGGCCGGTCCAGCGTCGGCCACAGCGCCTTCAGCCAGTCGACGTACCAGGAGGTTTCGGTGATGGTGTAGCGGAACCAGACGAAGTCGCCGCGGCGGATGTGCAGGGCCACCACCGTGTTGCCGCGGGCCTTCAACGCCTGCATCACCGGATCGACATGCGGCAGCCATTCCGGCCGCGGCCGCAGCCAGGACTGCACGCGCTCGCGCCACGCCTCGCGGTACTCGAAGAGGAACAGCGGCGACAGGATGTCGACGTCCGGACGCGGGTCGTCGCGCCGCCCGGTCACCAGATCGTTCAGGATGCGCCGGCCGAAATGCAGCGGCTTCAGCCCGCCGCCGGGCCTGGGATCGTCCAGGTCGAAGTAATAGCCGCCGACCCAGTCCGGCGTCTCCAGCCGGTAGCCGAATTTCTCGGCATAGAGCCGCACAAGCACATATTCCAGCACATTGTGGGCGAAGCGGCCATGGGTCGCCAGGGTGGATGAGCAGAGGCGCGGCAGGGACGGGTCGGGGTTGGCCGGCCGCTCCAGCTGCAGGCCCCGCCGGGCCAGGGACTGCCGCAGCCCGGCGATCGACTTCACGGTGAAGAAGCGGCTGCCATGGCCGTGCACGCCGGCCAGCACCTCCACCGCGCGGTCGACCTCGCCGGCCGCCAGCCAGTTCTCGGCCACCGCGGTCAGGCATTCGAGGCGGAAAGCCTTGGGATCGGCGGCATGCGGATAGCGGTAGTCGGCGAAGAAGCGCCGCGCCTCCTCATGGCGCCCCTGGCGCGCCAGCAGGGCCGACAGCATGTCGATGGCGCCGGGCACGTCGGTGCCCGGCCGGGTCAGCGCCAGCCGCAGCACCTGTTCCGCCTCCGCCAGCCGGTCAAGGCCGGTCAGCACGTCGGCCAGCCGGGTCAACGCCAGACCGACCCCGGCACGCGCCGCACCGGCATAGCTCTCGACCGCCGCATCGGCCAGTCCGGCGGCATGCTGGGCATTGCCCTGGTTGTAGAGTGTACTGCCCTGCCCCGGCTGGAGCAGCAGCGCCCGGCGCAAGCAGATCAGGGAGTCGTCGATCCGGCCGACCTCGATCAGCAGATTGCCAAGATTCATATGGGCGCTGGCAAAGCCCGGATTCAGGGCGAGCGCATTCCGCTGGCTTGCCTGCCCCTCCTCCACCGCCCCGTCCTGGCGCAACGCGATGCCGAGGTCGTGATAGCTTTCGGGACGCTGGGGATTCAGCCGCAAGGCGCGGCGATAGGCCATGGCGGCCGTCGCCCAGTCGCGCGGGCCGCCACGCCCGCCCAGCAGGGCGGCAAGCGCCAGATGCGCCCCCTCCAACGCCGGATCGAGCTGAATCGCCCGGCGGTACGCCGCGGCGGCGGCATCGACCTGCCCCAGTTCGGACAACGTGCTGCCGAGGTTGCAGGCGGCATCCGCCATCTCCGGCGCGATGCCGAGAGCCGCGCGGATCAGCTCCAGCGCCTTGTCCCGCCGGTCCTGGCGCCGCTCGATCAGGCCCAGCAGATGCAGGGCATGGGCGTTGCGCGGGTCGGCCTCCAGAATGCGCAGATAGACGGCGCGGGCTTCGTCCAGGCGGTCGGCGCGATGGAGCCCCACGGCGATTTGCAATGCTTCGGCAACGGTAGCCATGACGATCCGTGCTGTGCGGCCTCCGGCCCCGGCCCCGCGGCCGCACCCGACCGGGGCCGCCGGGGATGGCCGGCCCGTTCGGCGCGCACCCTATCGTTCCGCGATAGGCGCTTCAACTCCGTTCGTGCCGCCCGACGGCTTCTCCCTCTAAGGCTTCTCCCTTGACCTGCCGGAAAGCCGGCACCGCGGCAACATGGCCCCGTGCCTTCTCCGGGGCCGGGCGCAACGCCCCTTGCCTTGCCCGGATCCTTTGAGGATAGTGCCCGATCATCAATGCCGTACAGATCAAGGGTCGGTCCTTTGCGCAAAATTGCCCTCATCACCGGCGCCACTGGCCAGGATGGCGCGTATCTTGCCGAGCTTCTGCTGGGGAAGGGCTATATCGTCCATGGCATCAAGCGCCGGTCGTCCTCCTTCAACACCGGCCGGGTGGAGCATCTCTACCGGGATCCGCATGAGGAGGACGTCCGCTTCTTCATGCATTACGGCGACCTGACGGACAGCACCAACCTGATCCGCCTGGTCCAGCAGGTGCAGCCGACCGAGATCTACAATCTGGCGGCCCAAAGCCATGTGCATGTGAGCTTCGAGACGCCGGAATACACCGCCAATGCCGACGGCATCGGCACGCTGCGCCTTCTGGAAGCGATCCGCATCCTGGGGCTGGAGAAGACGACGCGCTTCTATCAGGCCTCCACCTCGGAGCTGTACGGCAAGGTCCAGGAGACGCCGCAGCGGGAGACCACGCCCTTCTACCCGCGCAGTCCCTATGCCGCGGCCAAGCTGTACGCCTACTGGATCACGGTGAACTACCGCGAGGCCTACGGCATGCACGCCAACAACGGCATCCTGTTCAACCATGAAGGCCCGACCCGCGGCGAGACCTTCGTCACCCGCAAGATCACCCGCGCGGTGGCCAGCATCGAGCAGGGCAAGCAGGATTGCCTTTATCTGGGCAACCTGGATGCCAAGCGCGACTGGGGCCATGCACGCGACTATGTCGAGGGCATGTGGCGCATCCTGCAGCAGGACGAGCCGGACGATTACGTGCTGGCCACCGGCGAGACCCACAGCGTGCGCGAGTTCGTCGAGCTGGCCTTCGGCCATGTCGGCCGCGGGATCGAATGGCGCGGCGAAGGCGTGGACGAGGAAGGCCTCTGCCGGAAGACCGGCAAGGTGGTGGTCCGCATCGACCCGCGCTATTTCCGCCCGACCGAGGTCGACCTGCTGCTGGGCGACCCCAGCAAGGCGCGCGCGAAGCTGGGCTGGACCCACACCACCGCCTTCCGCGATCTGGTCCGGGAGATGGTCGAGTCCGACATGCGTCTCCTGGCCGGCGGCGACGATCACCGCTGACACAAGCTGCCCCGCGACCGCCCAGTAACCGATGTAGGCGCCGTTCCATGACCATTGGAGGAATGACCCGAAGCGAGCCGAAGACCGCACTGATCTTCGGCGTTTCGGGCCAGGACGGCGCCTATCTCGCCCAGCTTCTGCTGGATAAGGGCTATGCGGTTCACGGCACCTCGCGCGACCGGGAGATGGCGGGCTTCGCCAACCTGCGGCGGCTCGGCATCTTCGGCCGGGTGATCCTCCATTCCTCCGTGCTGACCGACTTCCGCAGCGTGGTCGAGGTCATCGCCCGTGTCCGGCCGGCCGAGATCTACAATCTCGCCAGCCAGGCCTCGGTCGGGCTGTCCTTCGAGCAGCCGGTCGAGACGCTGAACAGCACCATCTCCAGCACTATCAACATCCTGGAAGCGGTCCGCTTCCTGGGCCTGGACACCCGCTTCTACAGCGCCTGCTCCAGCGAATGCTTCGGCAACACCGAGGCGCCGGCGGACGAATCGACCCCCTTCCACCCGCGCAGCCCCTATGGCGTCGGCAAGGCCGCCGCCTTCTGGGCGGTCGCCAACTACCGCGAGGCCTACGGCCTGTTCGCCTGCTCCGGCATCCTGTTCAATCATGAATCGCCGTTGCGGCCCACCCGCTACGTCACGCAGAAGATCATCCGCGGGGCCGCCGACATCGCCGAGGGCAAGACCGACAAGCTGGAGCTGGGAACGCTGTCGATCGCCCGCGACTGGGGATGGGCTCCGGAATATGTCGATGCCATGGCCCGCATGCTGGCCCTGGACGAGCCCCATGATTTCGTGATCGCCACCGGCGAGGCGAACCGGTTGGAGGATTTCGTCGCCCAGGCCTTCTCCTATTTCGGCCTGGACTGGCGCCGCCATGTCAGCGGCAATCCGGACCTGCTGCGCCCGTCGGACATCGCCTTCAGCCTGGGCAACTCCGCCAAGGCGGAGCGGATGCTGGGATGGCGTGCCGAACGCCGCATGGCCCAGGTGGTCACCGGACTGGCGGACGCCGAAATGGCACGCCGGTCGGTCGCCTGAGAAGATCCCCTCTCCAGAACAGCCTTCCGAGGAAAGCCCGCCCGATGTCGGCCAGGAGCAAACTCGTCATCAACATCGAGGTGGACGACCGCACCGTCCTGTTTCCCGACGGCAAGTTCCTGTCCCACATCGCCTTGCATGAAGGCGAAGCGCCGGACGGCGGCACCGTGCGGCTGGAGGGCGTCTTCCTGTTCAACGAAAGCCGGCTGGGGCCGGACATCGCCTCCCTGGATGTCGAGGATGCCCGCGAACTGGCCAGATCGATCCTGGATGCCGTGTTCCAGGGACGCACCCAGCATGTCCTTTCGGAAGCGGCCAAGATCGCTGTGATCTTCAACCCGAACGGCTTTGTCCTGCGCTTCGGCGAAGGGGCGGCCCTGCGCGAGCTGTTCATCGGCTCTCCCGCCATCGTCCGGCTGGCCCAAGGCGTCCTGCGGATGGCCGACCGCCTGTCGGCGTTGCCCCCACACTGATTCCTACCCCACGCACTGCTCCCACGCGCCGCCGAGCTGCGACGCGACGGACATGACGACGAACCGAAAAAAGGCGGCGGCCGGGTAACCGGCCGCCGCCTTTTTCATGATCCCGCCCCGGTGGCTGCCCGGTGGCCGTGGAAGCCGGGCGGCATGGGACAGTCGCACAAGCTCGCAATCGGCAGGAACGCCCAAAGAGAAAGGGGCGCCCTTGCGGACGCCCCCTCCCTTACCCTTGGCTTGGCTCAGG
This sequence comes from Azospirillum sp. B506, assembly GCF_000333595.1. Lineage (GTDB taxonomy): Bacteria > Pseudomonadota > Alphaproteobacteria > Azospirillales > Azospirillaceae > Azospirillum. The sequence continues at coordinate 6,470 of NZ_BADK01000018.1, read as the reverse complement.
CCGCCGTCATCAACCGAGGTTGATGTCGGAGAGCGAGAGGACCGTGCCGTTGTAGACGCCGAGCAGCCGGACCTCGGTGGCGGCCACCTGGCCGTCGCCGTTGGTGTCGACCACCTGGTACAGGCCGGAGCTGGTGCCGTTGTTGGCCAGAACCAGCGTGCTCGCACCAGCCGACGAGTTCGTCAGCGTTCCCAGCGCCGTGCGGAAATTGGCGAGGGTCGCATCCGTCAGGCTGCCGCTGACGACCGAGGTCAGGCTCACCAGCTCGTTGGAGCTGACGTTCACGCCGTTGGTCGCCGCAGAGGCCGTCGAGAGCGAGGCATCGCCGTTCTTGTCCGCATCGGTCCGGGCCGCACCGGTCAGCTGCACCTTGTCGGTGCCCGACTGGAAGTTCGAGACCGAGACGAAGCCGCTGTTCGCGCCCAGCGCCGAGATGTCGGTGAAGGACGAGTAGACGACCGTGTCGGTGCCGCCGCCCGGGGCCAGGGTCAGGCTGTCGCCCGTACCGGCCTGGAAGCGGATGCCCGCACCACCCGTGACCGTGATCACGTCGGTGCCGGTGCCGCTGATCAGCGTCTCGATGCCGGAGACCGACATCGTCACACCGGTGTTGCCCAGCGTGATCACGTCGTTGCCGGTACCGCCGGTCAGCGTCTCGATGCCACGCAGCAGCACCGTGTTGCCGTTGTCGCCGAGGCTGACGACATCCGAGCCGGCGCCGCCGACCAGGATCTCGATCCCGGTCTCGGCCCGCATGGTGACGCCGGTGTCGCCCAGGAACACCAGGTCGCTGCCGGCACTGCCGATCATCGTGTCGATGCCGCGGGTGATGACGGTGTTGCCCGTCCCACCCAAGGTCACGACGTCCGAACCGGTGCCGCCGACCAGGAACTCGACGCCAGACGCCGTCATCGTCACGCCGGCCGAACCGGTGAAGACGATGTCGGTGTTCGCACCGCCCACCAGGGTATCCACACCCGACACGGTGACCGTGTTCGGCGTGTCGCCCAGGGTGATGACGTCGGTGCCGACGCCGCCGACCAGGGTCTCGACCGCACGGGTCAGCAGGGTCGTGCCCGAGGTGCCGAGGATCAGCACATCCGTGCCGGCGCCGCCGACCAGGATCTCGATGCCCGAACCCAACGTCATGGTGACGCCGGTGTCGCCCAGGAACACCAGGTCGCTGCCCGCACCGCCCGACAGGGTGTCGATGCCGCGGGTGATGATGGTGTTGCCCGAGGAGCCCAGGGTCACGACATCCGAACCGGTGCCGCCGACCAGGAACTCGACGCCCGAGACCGTCATCGTCACGCCGGTGGTGGCGGTGAAGACGATGTCGGTGTTCGCACCGCCGGTCAGCGACTCGATGCCCGTCACGGTGATGGTGTTCACCGTGTCACCCAGCGTGATGACGTCGGTGCCAACACCGCCGATCAGCGTCTCGATGCCGCGGGTCAGCAGGGTCGTGCCCGCGGTGCCGATGGTCACCACGTCGGTGCCGGTGCCGCCGACCAGGATTTCCAGGCCGTTGGCTGCCGTACCGATGACATCCACGGTCAGCGTGTTGCCGGTGTCACCCAGGGTGATGACGTCGGTGCCAACGCCGCCGATCAGCGTCTCGATGCCGCGGACGATGCTGGTGTTGCCAGCCGTACCCAGGGTCAGGACGTCGGTGCCGACACCGCCGATCACGAAGTCCGCACCCGAGACGGTCAGGGTCGACCCGGCCGTGCTGGTGAAGATCACCTCAAGGCCCGTGCCGCCGACCAGCGTCTCGATGCCGCTCACCAGCAGCGTACCGCCGGCCGAGCCGATGGTGACGATGTCGGTGCCCACGCCACCGGTCAGGGTCTCAAGACCCGAAACCAGCAGGGTGTTGCCCGCCGTGCCCAGCGTGACGATGTCGGAGGCGAGGCCACCGATCAGCGTCTCGATGCCGTTGACGATCAGCGAGTTGGCCGTGTTGCCCAGCGTGATGACGTCGGTACCCACACCGCCGGTCAGCGTCTCGATGCCGCGCAGCAGCACCGTGTTGCCGGCCGTGCCGAAGGTGACCACATCGACGCCCGTGCCGCCGACCAGGATCTCCAGGCCGGACGCCAGCAGCGTCGAACCCGCCGAACCCAGGAACACCAGGTCCGAACCGGCACCGCCGGTGAGGGTCTCCAGCGCGTTGGCCACCAGGGTGTTGCCCACGGTGCCCAGCGTGATGATGTCGGTGCCCACGCTGCCGCTCAGGGTCTCAAGACCCGAAACCAGCATCGTGTTGCCGGCCGTGCTCAGCGAGATCAGGTCGAGGCCCGAACCGCCGATCAGCGTCTCGATCCCGGACGCCAGCATGGTGGTCCCGGTGTCGCCGATGGTGACGACGTCGGTGCCGACGGAGCCGGTCAGGGTCTCCAGGCCACGCAGGATCAGGGTGTTGCCCGCCGTGCCCAGCGTCACGACGTCGGTGTTGGTGCTGCCGACCAGGATCTCGATGCCCGACGCCAGGATGGTGTTGCCACCCGACCCCAGGAAGATCACGTCGGTGCCCGAACCGCCGGTCACCGTCTCCAGCAGGTTGGCGAGCAGCGTGCTGCCGGCCGTGCCGATGGTGATCAGATCGGTGGCGGTGGAACCGGTGATGGTCTCAAGGCCCGAAACCAGCAGGGTGTTGCCGGTCGTGCCCAGCGTCACGACGTCGGTGGCCGCGCCGCCCGTCAGCGTCTCGACCAGCGTCACCGCGAGGGTGTTGCCGGACGAACCCAGCGTGACGACGTCGGAGAGCGTGCTGCCCGTCAGCATCTCCAGAGCGGAGACCAGCAGCGTGCCGCCCGTGGTGCCGATGGTGATCGCATCGATGGACGCACCGCCGACGATCGTCTCGAACAGCGAGACCGTCGCCGTGTTGGCCGTGTTGCCCAGCGTCAGCACGTCGGTGCCGACATTGCCGGTCAGCGTCTCGATGCCGCGCAGCAGCAGCGTGTTGCCGGCCGTGCCCAGCGTCACGACGTCGGTGCCCACACCGCCGATCAGGATGTCGACGCCCGACACCACGACCGTCGAACCGCCCGAGCCGAGGAACACCAGTTCCGAACCCGTGCCGCCGACGATCGTCTCAAGACCGTTGGCAAGCAGCGTGCCGCCGGACGAACCGATGGTGACCACGTCGACACCGGCGCCGCCGGTCACGGTCTCCAGACCCGAGATCAGCAGGTTGTTGCCGCCCGCGCCCAGCGTGATGGCGTCGATGCCGGTGCCGCCGGCCAGCGTCTCGATGCCCGAGACCACCATGGTGGTGCCGGTATCGCCGATGGTGATGACGTCGGTGCCGACATCGCCCGTCAGGCTCTCAAGGCCACGGACGATGACCGTGTTGCCAGAGGTGCCCAGGGTGACGGTGTCGCTGCCCGCGCCGCCGATCAGGAACTCCAGACCGGAAGCCAGGACCGTGTTGCCGGCCGAACCCAGGAAGACGAGGTCCGTACCCGAAGCGCCGGTGATCGTCTCGATGCCCGAGGCCAGCAGGGTGCCGCCCACGGTGCCGAGCGTGACGACGTCGGTGCCAACCCCACCGGTCAGGGTCTCCAGCAGCGACACCAGGATGGTGTTGCCGGCGGTGCCCAGACGGACGACGTCGGTGCCGACCTGACCGGTCAGGGTCTCAAGGCCGGACACCAGGATGGTGTTGCCGAGGACCGAGCCGATGGTGATGACATCGGTGCCGACGGAGCCTGTCAGCGTCTCGATGCCCGAGACGAACAGGGTGTTGCCGCTGGTGCCGATGGCGATGACGTCGGTGGCGGTGCCGCCGATGACCGTCTCGAACAGCGAGACCGCCGCCGTGTTGCCCGTGTCGCCCAGCGTCAGGATGTCGGTGCCGACGTTACCGATCAGCGTCTCGATGCCGCGCAGCAGCAGCGTGTTGCCGGAGGTGCCGAAGGTCACGACGTCCGTGCCGACGCCGCCGATCAGGGTGTCAATGCCCGACACCGAGACCGTCGACCCGGCCGTGCCGAGGAACACAAGTTCCAGACCCGTGCCGCCGACGATCGTCTCAAGACCGCTGGCAAGCAGCGTGCCGCCAGCCGAACCGATCGTGATCACGTCGGTGCCGATGCCACCGGTCAGCGTCTCCAGCAGGCCGCTCAGCACCAGGGTGTTGCCGGCCGTGCCCAGGCTGATGACGTCGATGCCGGTGCCGCCGCTCAGCGTCTCGACATTCGACATCAGCATGGTGGTGCCGGTGTCGCCGATGGTGACGACGTCGGTGCCGGCCCCGCCGATCAGCGTCTCCAGACCGCGCAAGGTGATGGTGTTGCCGATGGACGACAGCGTCACGATGTCGACCGACGTATTCGCCGTGTCGATGTTCGCCCCGGCGACCAGCGTCTCGATGCCGGACACCAGCAGGGTGCTGCCGGTCAGGCCGATGAACACCAGATCGGTGCCGGCACCGCCGGTCAACGTCTCCAGCCCGGTCGCCAGCAAGGTGGTGCCGGCCGAACCGAGCGTGATGACGTCGGTGCCGATACCGCCGGTCAGCGTCTCCAGCAGCGACACCAGAACGGTGTTGCCGGCCGTGCCCAGCGCGATGGCATCGGTGCCGGCCTGACCGGTCAGGGTCTCCAGGCCGGACACCAGCATGGTGTTGCCCAGGGCCGAGGCGAGGGTAACGACATCGGTGCCGACGCCAGCGGTCAGCGTCTCGATGGCCGAGACCAGGACGGTGTTGCCAGCCGTGCCCAGCATGATGGCATCGGAGGCGGTGCCGCCGACGATCGTCTCGAACAGCGAGACCGTCGCCGTGTTGGCCGTGTTGCCCAGCGTCAGCACGTCGGTGCCGACATTGCCGGTCAGCGTCTCGATGCCGCGCAGCAGCAGCGTGTTGCCGGCCGTGCCCAGCGTCACGACGTCGGTGCCCACACCGCCGACCAGGATGTCGATGCCGGACGCCAGAACCGTGTTGCCGGCCGTCCCGAGATAGATCAGTTCCGAACCCGTACCGCCGACAATCGTCTCAAGCGCGTCGACCAGCAAGGTCGAGCCGGCGGAACCCAGGGTGACGACGTCGGTGCCGACGCCGCCGGTCAGCGTCTCCAGCAGGCCGCTCAGCACCAGGGTGTTGCCGGCCGCGCCCAGGCTGATGACGTCGATGCCGGTGCCGCCGCTCAGCGTCTCGACATTCGACATCAGCATGGTGGTGCCGGTGTCGCCGATGGTGACGACGTCGGTGCCGGCCCCGCCGATCAGCGTCTCCAGGCCGCGCAGGAGGATGGTGTTGCCGATGGACGACAGCGTCACGATGTCAACCGACGTATTCGCCGTGTCGATGTTCGCCCCGGCGACCAGCGTCTCGATGCCAGACACCAAGAGGGTGCTGCCGGTCAGGCCGATGAACACCAGATCGGTGCCGGCACCGCCGGTCAGCGTCTCCAGCCCGGTCGCCAGCAAGGTGGTACCGGCCGTGCCCAGCGTCACGACATCGGTGCCGACACCGCCGGTCAGCGTCTCCAGCAGCGACACCAGGAGCGTGTTGCCGGCCGTGCCCAGCGTCACGACATCGGTGCTCGTGCTGCCGACCAGCGTTTCAACAGCCGACACCAGAACGGTGTTGCCATTCGGGCAGAGGGTGATGACATCGGTGCCGACGCCGCCGGTCAGCGTCTCCACGGCGCACACCGCCAGCGTGCTGCCGGCCGTGCCAATGCTGATGACGTCCAGGCCGGTACCGCCGGTCACGGTTTCAAACAGCGAGACCATGACCGTTCCGCCACCGCTGCCCAGCATCAGCACATCGTTACCGATGCTGCCGGTCAGCGTTTCGATCCCGACCAGCTGGACGGTGTTGCCGCCCGGATTGGCCAGAGTCACCGCGTCATTGGCACTGCTACCGACCACGATGTCGATGTTCGTCAGCGTGACGGTGGTGCCTGTGGTCGCCAGATAGACCATGTCGGTGCCGACGCCGCCGATCAGCGTCTCGATGTCGGTCACCGTCAGCGTGCCGCCTGCAGAGCCGATGGTGACGACATCGGTGCCGGCCCCGCCGGTCAGCGTCTCGATCCCGCCGATCACCAGGGTAGACCCGGCCGTGCCGATGGTGACCACGTCGGTGCCGACGCCGCCGATCAGCGTCTCGATCCCGCCGACCAGCAGGGTCGAACCGGCCGAGCCGATGGTGACGACATCGGTGCCATCGCCGCCCACCAGCGTCTCCAGACCCGCGACCGCCAGAGTGCTGCCGGCGCTGCCCAGGCTGACGACATCGGTGCCATCGCCGCCCACCAGCGTCTCAAGCAGCGAGACCTGCAGCGTCGCGCCGAGCGTCCCCGCCAGCGTGACGATGTCGGTACCGATGCCGCCCACCAGCGTCTCCAGCAGCGAGACCTGCACGGTGTTGCCGACGCTGTCCAGGCTGACGACATCGGTCCCGGCGCCACCCACCAGCGTCTCAAGCAGCGAAACCGGATGGTCGAGCCGGCTCG
>NZ_BADK01000019.1 GCF_000333595.1 Azospirillum sp. B506 | reverse complement strand
CTGCGGTGGTGTGGGCCTTCGCCGTGCAGGAGATGCCGGCCGTGCCGGTGGACGGCCATGACGAACGGCTGGACTGGATCGTGACGGAGCGCGAGACGCTCCGCATTCGTAAGTAGTTATTCGGGAAGGTTGGGGCGATGCGGATTCTGTTCTTCGGCGATGTGGTGGGCCGGGCCGGGCGTGAGGCGGTGCTGGCGCACATGCCGATGCTGCGCGAGACGCTGGACCCCGACCTGACCGTGGTGAATGGCGAGAATGCGGCCGGCGGCTATGGCGTCACCGTCAAGATCGCCGAGGAGTTCTTCGAGGCCGGCATCGACGCGGTGACGCTGGGCAACCACAGCTGGGACCAGAAGGAACTGGTCTCCACCATCGAGCAGCAGCCGCGCATCGTCCGCCCGGTGAACTACCCGGAGGGCACGCCCGGCCGCGGCTTCGTCCTGTTGCAGGCGCGCGGCGGGCGGAAGGTGCTGGTCGTCAACGTGCTGCTGCGCCTGTTCATGGAGCCGATGGACGACCCCTTCGCCGCGGTGGACCGGGTGCTGAAGGCGCACCGGCTGGGGCCGGGAGGCGTCGATGCCGTGCTGATCGACATGCATGGCGAGGCGACCAGCGAGAAGATGATCATGGGCCATTTCTGCGACGGCCGCGCCTCGCTGGTGGTGGGCACCCACAGCCATGTGCCGACCGCCGACCACATGGTCCTGCCGAAGGGCACCGCCTACCAGTCCGATGCCGGCATGTGCGGCGATTACGACAGCGCCATCGGCATGAAGAAGGAGGTGGCGCTGGCCAAGATGGTGCGCAAGCTGCCGACCGAGCGGCTGTCGCCGGCGGAGGGCGAGGGCACCGTCTGCGGCTGTTACGTCGAGACCGACGACCGCACCGGTCTGGCGGTCCGCATCGAGCCGTTGCGGATCGGCGGGCGGCTGAGCCGGACTTTGCCGGAGCGGATGCAATAGGGCGTTCACAGCGCGCCCCCGGCCGCGCCGCAATCTCGCCATATTGACTTTCTAATCCCGTGGGTGTCGTCTCCCGCGCCGAAAAGTGCGGTGGGGCGACAGACCTGTTACATGTGTCGTGCGCTCCCCCCGCCCGATTGACCATTTTCCGTTTCGAGGCTCGTTCGACCCATGGCCGGTCATTCCCAGTTC
>NZ_BADK01000020.1 GCF_000333595.1 Azospirillum sp. B506 | reverse complement strand
CCGCTGTTGTCGGACACGATGATGCCGTCCACCGCCGCATCCAGCAGGGTGGCGATGAAGGAATCGCGGCAGGTCACGAATTCCGCGATACGGTCTGGATCGGCGGTCCGGTGAAAGCTGCCGAGGTAGCCAAGCGTCGTCCCGGCCCTGTCGCGGTGGGCGACGACGCAACCGCTGAGGATGAGGCGGCGGCCGTCGCTGCCAACTGTCGGGCAATCGACCGGTGCGGAGCTGGGGGCCGGCGAATCACCGATGGTCGCGATGGCAGCTCCCAGAGCCGCTGCGACAGGATGTTCGATGCCATCCAGCGGATGGCCCACCAGATCCGCCGGCGACCTGTCCAGCGCTGCCGCGAAATGCCGGTCGGCGTGGCGGCACACGCGGTCGCTGTCCAGGTAGACCACGGCCATCCCGCCGTCGTCGAGCAGGCTGGTGGCCAGCGAAGCCAGAAATACCGGATCGCGCGGCAGGCCGGCGGTATTCGCCGCATCCGAACCGCTGCACTCGGAACCGTTCATCTGATCCGCCGGTTGTAGGTCCACGAAACGATCCGCATATAATCTCTGTTCCGCCCCGAAGGCCGCCCTGACGATGCGCCCTCGGACGGCCGGGACGCGGAATCAGATCCCCAATCGGGGGTATTATGACCCCGTCCGGCGTCTTTTCCAACGTCAAGCGGCAGCGAAGAAGCATAAGATTTCTGCAACCGCGACATTGCGATGCGCCCGAACTCTAACGGTTGTGGGCCGGTGCGCGATTGACATGGTTCAATGCGACGCAGTGTTTCGGAGATAAACGCTCCCCGTCCGCGGCGCCGCTACATCCTTTGCGCGTCCACCCTGCGACAATTCGGGGGCATCGGGTGGGGCATTCTGGACCTGTGGACGTATTCATCGCAGGATGTCGAAGGGCAGCTGCCGAGGTCATCCCCTGTTGCCGCACCGCGCACGCCTTATCTCTTTGTGCCTGTATGGAGGAATAAACCGGAAGTTCCAGGCGTTCTCCTGACAACGGCCGAGGCAGCCGACTTCACGTTGGACGCCGCCATGGCGTCGGGTGCGCCAAGGGTCCGCGGCTCGAAAAAACGATTGGGAGCATTCCGACATGACCAACGCATTCAGCCAGATCCGACACGCCGACGGCCGTGCGTACTACCAGGGCAGCCCGCTGTCCCTGGCCGATGCGCAGATCATGCTCAATGACGATATTCTGGGTGGCAGAGTCCGCGTCGGCGCCTATCTGCGGGTCGATGGCGGACGCTTGGTGCTGGTGAACGGCCCTGCTCTGCATCGGTCGTTCAACCGGCCGGTCTCGCCCGCATTCAATTCCCGCGCGGCCCGGCAAGAATAAGGGTCGCGCCGACCAGGCAAACCAGTGCGCCGGCCGCATCCCAGCGGTCCGGGCGCGCGCCTTCGACCAGCCAGAGCCACAACAGCGACGCGGCGATGTAGACGCCGCCGTAGGCGGCATAGGCGCGTCCGGCAAAATCGGCGTCGGCCCGGGTCAGCAACAGGGCGAACAGGCATAGGCAAGCCAGCCCGGGCAGTGCCCACCAGCAGCTGCGGCCCAGCCTTATCCAGGCCCAGAAGGCGAAGCAGCCGGCAATCTCCGCCAGTGCGGCCGCTGCATACACACCCAGCATGGTTCCCAGCCTACCCTCCCTCCATTCTCCGTTTCGCATCCGTCATCGATGCCGGCGCATGCCGCCGCTACGATGCTGATCTCCGACTCATTCGCCGTCAATGAGTTGCGCACCGCGGAAAAGCGCCACAGCTCGTTTCAATTTGGCGCCCTAATATTACAGGCATTCAGGACT
>NZ_BADK01000021.1 GCF_000333595.1 Azospirillum sp. B506 | reverse complement strand
GACCTGCGCCCGGCGCCGGGCGGACCGATGGCATGCTGTTCGCCGCCGCCCATCGTGCGATTCTGGCAGGCGACGAGGCCGGTTTCGCCTGGGCGCTGGAGCGGGCCGACATCCTGCGCGCCTCTGCCGAGACCGCGCTCGAATCGCGGGCGCAAGGGCAGGCCTTCCTGCTGGCGATCCGCGCCGCATGGCCGCTCGACGGTCTGGCCCGCTGGGATGAGGTGATCGCCGCCACCGGGCGGCCGGTCGCCTATGCGGTGGCGGTGGCTCTGGCGGCGGCGCTGATCGGCGTGGCGGAGGGCCCGGCGCTGACCGCCTATCTTCACGCTTTCGCCGCCAATCTGGTATCGGCCGGCGTCCGTCTGGTCCCGCTGGGCCAGACCGACGGGCAGCGGGCGCTGGCCGCCCTCGACCCCATCACACACCGGGCGGCGGAGGCGGCGCTGGCGGCCCCGCTCGACGATCTCGGCGGCCGGGCGATGGCCGTCGACTGGACCTCGATGATCCACGAAACCCAATATACGAGGCTGTTCCGCTCATGAGCGCTCTCCCCGCTATCGAAAAGAGCCACGCCGGTCCGCTTCGCGTCGGCATCGGCGGCCCCGTCGGATCCGGCAAGACCGCGCTGACCGACGCGCTGTGCAAGCGCATGCGCGACGATTGGGAGGTCGCGGCGATCACCAACGACATCTACACCAAGGAGGATGCGGAGTTCCTCACCCGTTCCGGCGCCCTGAAGCCGGAACGGATCATGGGGGTCGAGACCGGCGGCTGCCCGCACACCGCGATCCGTGAGGATGCCTCGATCAACCTCGCCGCCGTCGATCAGATGAACGCGAAGTTCCCCAACCTCGACCTGATCTTCATTGAATCGGGTGGCGACAACCTCGCGGCGACCTTCTCGCCGGAGCTGGCCGACATCACCATCTACGTCATCGACGTGTCGGCCGGCGACAAGATCCCTCGCAAGGGTGGGCCGGGCATCACCCGTTCGGACCTGCTGGTCATCAACAAGACCGATCTTGCTCCGATGGTCGGCGCCAGCCTGGAGGTGATGGACCGCGACGCCCGAAAGATGCGCGGCGACCGTCCCTTCGTCTTCGCCAACGTCAAGGCGGGCGAGGGGCTGGATGCCATCCGGCGCTTGATTGGCATTCCGGCGATGCCCAGCTTGCTACGCGGAATAGATGGGGATCAGGGCGCAGATGGCGACGGGAGC
>NZ_BADK01000022.1 GCF_000333595.1 Azospirillum sp. B506 | reverse complement strand
CCTGATTGATGGTGAGGGTGCCCGGCACATAGGAGATGGCGTAGTTGGCGGAGTTGAGGCCGGACGCGGTGAGCGTGTATGTGCCGGCGTTCACCGCGCCCTGTGCGGTGCCGCCATAGGCCAGCGCTCCGCCGAGCACCGCCGCCGTCTCGCCATTGACGAAGCCGCTGTAGCTGACGCCGTTGCCGCCGCTGTAGGCCAGCCCGTCGTAGGTCTTGCTGGCGTTGTTGGCGGTCACCGTCAATACCGTCAGCGCCGCCTGGTTCACCGTCAGAGCGCCGGGCGCGTAGGAGATGGCGTAGTTGGCGGAGTTGAGGCCGGACGCGGTGAGCGTGTAGGTGCCGGCGTTCACCGCGCCCTGTGCGGTGCCGCCATAGGCCAGCGCTCCGCCGAGCACCGCCGCCGTTTCGCCATTGACGAAACCGCTGTAGCTGACGCCGTTGCCGCCGCTGTAGGCCAGCCCGTCGTAGGTCTTGCTGGCGTTGTTGGCGGTCACCGTCAGCGCCGCCTGGTTCACCGTCAGCGCGCCGGGCGCGTAGGAGATGGCGTAGTTGCCGGAGGCGAGACCGGACGCGGTGAGCGTGTAGGTGCCGGCGTTCACCGCACCCTGTGCGGTGCCGCCATAGGCCAGCGTCCCGCCGAGCACCGTCGCCGTCTCGCCATTGACGAAGCCGCTGTAGCTGACGCCGTTGCCGCCGCTGTAGGCCAGCCCGTCGTAGGTCTTGCTGGCGTTGTTGGCGGTCACCGTCAGCGCCGCCTGGTTCACCGTCAGCGCGCCGGGCGCGTAGGAGATGGCGTAGTTGGCGGAGCTGAGGCCGGACGCGGTCAGCGTGTAGGTGCCGGCGTTCACCGCACCCTGTGCGGTGCCGCCATAGGCCAGCGCTCCGCCGAGCACCGCCGCCGTCTCGCCATTGACGAAGCCGCTGTAGCTGACGCCGTTGCCGCCGCTGTAGGCCAGCCCGTCGTAGGTCTTGCTGGCGTTGTTGGCGGTCACCGTCAGCGCCGCCTGGTTCACCGTCAGCGCGCCGGGCGCGTAGGAGATGGCTAGTGGC
>NZ_BADK01000023.1 GCF_000333595.1 Azospirillum sp. B506 | reverse complement strand
CCCGAAACCCCGCCCTTACACCATCGACCGCGCGACGGCGACCGCCGACCTGATGCCGACGATCCCGCCGCCTTGATCCAGAAGGCCGCCGGACAGATGACAGCACCGACTTCCCACCAACTCAGCTTTGCCGAGCTGTTCACGCCCAAACTCGTTACGATTCTGCGCGAGGGCTATGGACTGGCCAACCTCCGCGCCGATGCCGTCGCCGGACTGACCGTGGCCATCGTCGCGCTGCCGCTGTCGATGGCCATCGCCATCGCCTCCGGCGCATCGCCGGCACAGGGGCTCTACACCGCGATCTTCGGCGGCTTCTTCGTCTCCGCCCTTGGCGGCAGCCGGTTCCAGATCGGCGGCCCGGCCGGCGCCTTCATCGTGCTGGTCGCCGCCACCGTGCAGGCCCACGGCATGGATGGTCTGATCCTCGCCACCCTGCTGTCCGGCCTGATCCTGGCGGCCATCGGCCTTCTCCAACTGGGCACCTACATCAAGTTCATGCCCTACCCGGTGACGGTCGGCTTCACCGCCGGCATTGCCGTTATCATCTTCGCCAGCCAGATCAAGGATCTGCTCGGCCTGACCCTGGCCGGGGCGGAACCGGGGCCGCTCCTTGAAAAGCTGCCGGTGCTGTGGTCGGCCCTGCCGACGGCGGATCCGGCCTCGGTCGCTCTGGCCTTTGCGTCGATTGGCATCATCGTCGGCCTGAAGGCGGTGCGGCCGCACTGGCCGGGCATGCTGATCGCGGTGGCCGGCAGCGCCGTGGTGACCGCCGCCTTCGGCCTGACCGTCGAGACCATCGGCACCAAGTTCGGCGGCATTCCCTCGGGCCTGCCGATGCCGGCCCTGCCGGCGATCACCCTGGAGAAGGTTCAGGCGGTCCTGCCGAGTGCGGTCTCGTTCGCGCTGCTCGGCTCCATCGAATCGCTGCTGTCTGCGGTGGTCGCCGACGGCATGACCGGACGCCGCCACCGGTCCAACTGCGAGCTGGTCGGGCAGGGCGTCGCCAACGTCGCATCGTCCCTGTTCGGCGGCATCTGCGTGACCGGCACCATCGCCCGCACGGCGACCAACGTGCGCGCCGGTGCCCACGGACCGGTCGCCGGCATGCTGCACGCCGTCTTCCTGCTGGTCTTCATCCTGGTCGCCGCACCGCTGGCCAGCTACATCCCGCTCGCCAGCCTTGCCGGCGTTCTGGCCGTCGTGTCCTGGAACATGATCGAAAAGCCGGCCATCGCATCGCTTCTGCGCGCTTCGCGCGGGGACGCCGCGGTGTTGCTGACGACCTTCCTGCTGACCATCTTCACCGGCCTGACCGAGGCCATCGTCATCGGCTTCGCGCTGGGATCGGTGCTGTTCATCCATCGCATGTCGACGGTCACCGCCATCGAGAGCCAGACGCCCTTCGTGGCGGAGGACAGCGCCGATGGCGCCCTGGTCGCCCGCAAGCCGTACGATCAGAATGCCGCCGATCCCGACATCGTCATCTATCGGATCTCCGGCGTGTTCTTCTTCGGGGCGGCGGCGTCCATCGGGTCGGTGCTCGACCGCATCTCCGACACCCATCGGGTGCTGATCGTCGATTTCCAGGCCGTTCCGTTCCTCGATTCGACGGCGGCCAACACCATCGAGGGGCTGGCGCACAAGGCGGCCCGGCGCGGCGTGAAAGTGATCCTGACGGGGACCAGCCATGCCATCCGCCAGGCATTGTTCAGCCAGGGACTCAAGCCGCCACTGGTCAGTTACGAGCGGTCGATCGACGCCAGCCTGCACAAGCTGCGGCGGAACGATCCCGGTTCGGACCCCGCGAACGGGGCCCTGCACCAGGACGCCACCTGACGGCGGAAGGAGGTCACCCCAGCAGCGCCGTCACCTCCGCCAGCGTCGCGGCCGAGTCCGCGGCACCGGCGCGGGTGGTGGCGAGCGCACCGCAGGCGGCGGCGAAGCGGACCGCCGCAGCCAGATCGTCGCCCCGCGCCAGCGCGAAGGCCAGCCCGCCGTTGAAGCAGTCCCCCGCCGCCACCGTATCGATGGCCGTCACCGGGAAGGGCGGAATGAAGCCCTGCTGGCCCAGGCCCCGGTAGAAGACGCCCTTGGCGCCCAGCTTGACGATGGCGATGGACAGACCGCGCTCCGCCAGCCGCTCCGCGGCGACGGCGGCCTCGTCCGGCGTCGTCGGCCGCAGCCCGACCAGGGCCTCGGTCTCGGTCTCGTTCGGCGTCATGGCATCGACGGCGCGGAAGACGTCGGCGGCAAACCCGCCATGCGGGGCCGGCGCCGGATCCAGGATGATGCGCCCGCCGCCCGCGCGCACCGCGGAGGCGGCGGCCAGCCCGGCGGCGAGCGGGATTTCAAGCTGAAGCAGCAGCACGGCGGCGCTGCCGAACAGCGGGGCGGCCTGCGCCACGTCCTGCTCGCCGACCGCCATGTTGGCGCCGCCGATCACCGTGATGCAGTTCTCGCCGGAGCCTTCGACACCGATCACCGCGATGCCGGTGGGGTGGGCCGGATCGTTCGACAGATGGCCGGTCCGCACGCCGAAGCCGGCCAGCCGGCTGCGTGCCATCTCGCCGAAGGCATCGCCGCCGGTGCGGCCGACCATCTCGACCGTTCCGCCCAGGCGGGCGGCAGCGGCGGCCTGGTTGGCGCCCTTGCCGCCCAGCCCCATGGCATAGCCGGTGCCGTGCACGGTTTCGCCGGGACGCGGAAGCCGGTCGGAATAGGCGCAGACGTCGATGTTGACGCTGCCGAAGACGACGATGGGGCGATTGGAAGTCATGAAAGCCTCGCGCAGGGCCAGCCGACCGAGGCGCGGAGCACGAGGTCGGGCGGCAGGGACAACAGGTCGGGCAGGGCCCGGCCGTCTTCCAGATGGTCGATCAGCAATTCCGCCGCACGGGCGCCCAGCAGGCCCGCCGATTGGCGGATGGTGGAGAGCGGCGGGGTGAGATAGGCGGCCAGTTCGATGTCGTCATAGCCCAGCACCGACAGCCGGTCCGGAACGGCCAGTCCGCGCTCGGCGGCAGCGCGCAGGACGCCGGCCGCCATCAGGTCGTTGAAGGCGAAGATCGCCTCAGGCCGCTCCGGCACCCGATCCGACACATCGAGCAGATCCGCGGCGGCGGCATAGCCGCCGGCAATGGTCAGGTCGGCCTCGCGCAGCAGGGCGGGCTCCAGTCTCAGGCCGGCGTCTCCCAGCTCCTGGACGAAGCCGGCCAGCCGGGCGCGGGAGCGTGGGTGGCGTCCCGGACCGGTTATGCAGGCGATGCGGCGGAAGCCGCGCCCGGCCAGCAGCCGGGCCGCGAGCCGCCCGCCCAACACCGAATCGTCGGTCACCGCACAGGCGCCGGGCCGCGGATCGGTGTCGAGCAGCAGCAGCGGCAGGTCTTTGGCGCGGCCCTGCACGTCGTCGAGGAAGCCGGGATCGGCGTTGCTGGTCATCACCGCAAGCCCGTCGATCCGGCGGTTGTGCAGCGCCTCGAACGCGCGTAGCTGCTTGTCCGGCTCGTCGTCGGTGTTGCACAGGATCAGGCTGTAGCCGCGGTCGGAACTGACCGTCTCCAGCCCATGGATCACATGGGCGAAGAAGGGGTTGGAACTCGCCGTGACGATCATCCCGAGCGTGCGGGTGCGGTTGCCCTTCAGCGCGCGTGCGATGCCGTTCGGCGTGTAGCCCAGCCGGTCGATGACGGCGCGAACCAGCTGTTCGGTTTCCGGCGCCACGAAGCGGGTGGCGTTGATGACGTGGGAGACGGTGCTCATCGACACGCCGGCCTCGCGGGCCACATCCCTGATCGTCACCATGCCGCCGCTCCCCCCTAACACGATCCGTCCCTGCCGGCGCCCCCTTCTCGGTCGCGCCGGCAGGGACGGGCTGTGCCTTACTTCGTCACCATCTTCAACTCGACCGGGGTGAAGGCCGGGACCTTCTCGCCCTTCAGCACCTTGTCGGCGGTCTCGACACCCTTCTCGCCGATCAGGCCGGCCTGCTGGGCGACCGTCGCCGCCAGGGCGCCGGCATTGACCGCCGCCACACCCTCGTCGGTGCCGTCGAAGCCGACGACCGGGATCTTGCGGCCCGAAGCCTGGATCGCCTTGGCGGCGCCCAGCGCCATCTCGTCATTGTGGGCGAAGACCACGTCGATCTTCTGCTGGGCCTGGAGGATGTTCTCCATCACGTTCAGCGCCTTGGTACGGTCGAAGTCGGCCGGCTGGCTCGCCACCACCTTCAGGCCGCTGGCCTTGTCCACCACATCATGGAAGCCCTTGCCGCGGTCGCGGGCGGCCGAGGCGCCCGGCAGGCCCTGCAGTTCGACCACGGCACCCTGGCCCTTCAGCATGTCGACCACCAGCTGGCCGGCCATCCGGCCGCCGGCGACGTTGTCGGAGGCGATGTGGGAGGCGACTTCGCCGCCATTGGCCGAACGGTCGAGCGTCACCACCGGAATCTTGGCGCGGTTGGCCGAACGGACCGCCGAACGCACGGCGTCGGAATCGGTCGGGTTGACCAGCAGCAGCTTGACCTTCTTGTTCACCACGTCCTCGACATTGGCCAGTTCCTTGGCCGGGTCGTTCTGGGAATCGAGGACCAGCAGATTGTAGCCCAGCGCCTTGGCCTTGGTCTCCGCCCCGTTCTTCAGCGTGACGAAGAAGGGGTTGTTGAGGGTGGAGACGACCAGGGCGATGGTGTCGGCCGCCTGGGCGTTGGCGGAGGCGAGCAGGGCGGAGGCGGCGACGGTGGCCACGGTCAGAAGCTTACGCATGGTTGGATTCCTTCCTCATCATTCTTGTTGGCGTGACTGGAGCAGGCAATTGGACCGGAGATGCCGATCTGGTGAAACGGCCGCCTCACGGCGACTTGCGGCTGTCGGCGAGCACCGCGAGCAGGATGACCGCGCCTTTGGCGATCATCTGGTAATAGGAGGAGACGTCCATCAGGTTCAGCGCGTTGTTCAGCACGCCGATGATGAGGGCGCCGACCAGCGTGCCGAACAGGGTGCCCTTGCCGCCGGACAGGCTGGTGCCGCCGACCACGACGGCGGCGATGGCGTCCAGCTCGTACCCGGCGCCGGCGGTCGGCTGCGCACTTTCAACCGCGCCGTCAGGATGACGCCGGCCAGCGCAGCCAGCAGGCCCGACAGGGCATAGATCGTCGTCTTCTCAAGATTGACGCGGATGCCGGACAGCCGTGCCACCACCTCGTTGCCGCCGACCGCATAGGTGTAGCGGCCGAAGCGGGTGCGGGTCAGGATCAGGCCGCAGATGGCGAAGACCACCGCCGCCACCACCACCGGCACCGGAATGCCGAGCAGATAGCCGCCGCCGACGCTCCAGAACGCATCGGCCGCTGCGCCGGTCCCGGTGGTGATCGGCCGTCCGTCGGTGAAGACCAGGGTGGCGCCGCGCAGCATGGTCATGGCGACCAGCGTGGCGACGAAGGGCTGCACCCCACCGGTGCCGATGACGACGCCGTTGACGGCGCCCAGCCCGGCACCCAGCAGCAGGGTGAGGGGGATCGCCAGCCAGATCGACAGGTCGCCGGCCACCAGCCAGGCGCAGACGGCGCCGCAAAAGGCCAGCACCGAGCCGACCGACAGGTCGATGCCGCCGGACAGGATGACGTAGGTCATGCCCACCGCGATCACCGCGTTGATCGAGGTCTGCCGCAGGATGTTCAGCAGATTGTCGACGGTCATGAAGCTGGGGCTGAGGACGGCGACGGCCGCCATCAGCACGACCAGGCCGACCAGCGGCTTGTTGCGGGACAGGAAGCGTATCAGCGTGGTCATCGTCGTCTCTCTTCCTGGCCGTCAAGC
Source organism: Azospirillum sp. B506 (assembly GCF_000333595.1). Taxonomy (GTDB): domain Bacteria; phylum Pseudomonadota; class Alphaproteobacteria; order Azospirillales; family Azospirillaceae; genus Azospirillum. The sequence goes on along the minus strand of NZ_BADK01000023.1, from coordinate 57,644 downwards.
GATGGCGCAGGCCATGATCTTTTCCTGGGTCGCCTCGTCGCGGGCGAAGCGGCCGGTGATCCGCCCGCCCGCCATGACGAGGATGCGGTCGGACAGGCCCAGCAGCTCCGGCATGTCAGAAGACATCAGCAGGATGCACAGGCCCTTGGCCTTCAGGTCGTTGATGAGGCCGTAGATCTCCCGGCGGGCGCCGACATCGACGCCGCGCGTCGGCTCGTCCAGGATCACCACCTTGGGCGACAGCATCAGCGCCTTGGCCAGCGAGATCTTCTGCTGGTTGCCGCCGGACAGGGTCCGCACCTCCGCCCCGATGCCATGTGCCTTGACGGCGAAGGCGGCCATGAAGCGGTCGACCGCCGTCCGCTCGTCGGTCTGGCGGACGACGCCGGCCGGACCGCAAAGCTGCTTCAGCGCGGCCAGCGACATGTTGGTGCGGATCGAATGGCCCTGGATCAGCCCTTCGGCCTTGCGGTCCTCCGGCACATAGGCGATGCCGGCGGCCACGCCGTCGCGGGGATGGCGCAGCCGCACCTCCGTCCCATCGACGCGGACGCTGCCGGCACGCAGACGGCTGGCGCCGAAGATCGCCTTGCCCAGTTCGGTCCGGCCGGCACCCATCAGCCCGGCAAACCCAAGGATCTCGCCACCCGCGGCGGTGAAGCTGACATCCGTCACGCCATCGGCGCTGACGCCTTCGACAGCCAGCCGCTCCGGCCCGGCGGGGCAGGGCAGGTAGGGATACTGGTCGGTGATGGAGCGGCCGACCATGTGGCGGATCAGCGCCGCCTCGTCGAGATCGGCGACGGCGCCGCGATGGACCATGTGGCCGTCGCGCAGCACGGTGACGCTGTCGCACAGCGCGAAGATCTCGCCCAGCCGGTGCGAGATGTAGACGATCCCCTTGCCGTCCGCCTTCAGGGCGCGGATCACCTCGAACAGGACGGCGGTCTCGACGTCGGTCAGGGCGTCGGTCGGCTCGTCCATGATGATGAGTTCGGCGTTCAGCGACAGCGCGCGGGCGATCTCCACCATCTGCTGCTGGCCGACGCTGAGGCTTCCGACCGCGCGGTCGGGGTCGATGGTCTGGCGCAGCCGCTCCAGCAGGGCCTTGGCCTCGCGCCGCATGCGGCCGCGGTCGATCAGGCCCAGCCGGTTGCGTGGCTCCCGTCCCAGCCAGATGTTGTCGGCCACCGACAGATGGGGCAGCAGGTTCAGTTCCTGGTGGATCATCGCGATGCCGGCGTCGATCGCCTGTCGCGGAGCGGTGAACCTCACCGATTGCCCGCGGAACATCATCGCACTGGCGGAATCGGGCTGGACGATGCCGGTGATGATCCGCATCAACGTCGATTTGCCGGCGCCATTCTCGCCGATCAGGGCCATGATCTCGCCGCCACGCAGGCGGAAATCCACCCCGTCGAGCACGGTCACGCCGTTGAAGCCCTTGCCGACCCCCTTGAGGTCGAGCAGGAATCCGGACTGGGGATCCATCGCGCTCTCCCCGGTCAGAAGGTTACGCCGGAATAGAGAAGGATGTTGGCGTAGGGGCTGCACTCGCCCGTGCGCACCACCGCGGCGGAGGATGCGGTCAGCCGCTTGAACTCCTCATGAGGCACTTCGTCCAGCGCGATGGGCCGGCCCTGCTCCGCCGCCATGCGGTCCAGGCGCACCGACAGCTGGGCGCGCAGCGACGGGTTCGCCGTCACCATCTCGCGCGCGATCACCACGCGCTCCACCATCATCTCCTCCGCCACCGCGTCGAGAATCTGGAGGAAGGAGGGCAGGCCCGGCGTCACCGCGAGGTCGATGCGCTCCGGCCCGGCCGGAATCGGCAGTCCCGCATCGGCGATGACCAACGCCTGCGTATGGCCCAGAGACGCAATCGCGTGGCTGAGCGGGGCATTGAGAAGGCCAATCCGTTTCATGGCAAAGCGGCTCCAACTGGGCGGGACGGCCGGACCCTAGCGCCATCGAAACGTTTGCGCAAACGTTTGCGGTGCTGCATCGCATCAATTATGCGGGGCACGGACTTCACGTTGCAGCTTTGCCGAGGGCCACATCCGCGCCGCTGCACCCCGACGGCACCTGTTCGCGTGGCCAACTAATTCCAATGTCCAATTTCGCTTCCCCTGAGCCATGGCCACACTGGGGTGCCGGCATAATCCAAGGGGGAAACACCATGAAGAGATACGGCCTTATTCTCTGCCTTTGCGCAGGATCGCTGACCACGGCCGCCCATGCCCAGACAGCCCAGACGTTGAAGTTCTGGAACCTGACCAGCGAAACCATCACGGAGTTGAAGCTGGCCGAACCCGGCACGAACAAATGGGGCAAGAATCAGACGCTGAACGACAAGGACAAGACGGTCGAGGCCGACGAACGGCTGAAACTCAGCGACGTGAAGCCCGGCACATGGGATGTCAGCATGAAGGACAAGAAGGGCCGCACCTGCGTCTTGCGCAATGTCAGCCTGTCGGGAACGGAAGCCTATGCATTCTCGATCAGCGAAGACGATCTGAAAAAATGTGCCCGCAAGTGATTGATTGACAAACGTGATTTTCTCTCAGCCGTCATCTCTGCTCTTTGGGATGGCGGCTGAATTGCTTTTCCGGTACCGAGTCGCTTCGCGCTAAGCTCTGCTTCCGTTGCCCGCCATGATCGGCCGGAAGTCGGCGGATTATTTCATCCTATGCAATGATGAACTGCCAAGCCCGGTCATTCCCGTCAGGAAGAGGATGGCTCAGTCTGGTGATGCGCAACGGGAATGACCCCGTTGGATGGATCACCGGAGTTGGACATGAAGCTCTATCATCATCCCCTGTCGGGCCATGCGCACCGTGCGCGTCTGTTCGTCTCGCTGCTCGGTCTGCCCCATGAACTGGTCGAGGTCGACCTGATGGCGGGCGAGCACAAGAGCCCGGACTTCCTGAAGCTCAACCCCTTCGGTCAGGTGCCGGTCCTCGACGACGGCGTCGTCATCGCCGACTCGAACGCGATCCTGGTCTATCTCGCCAAGAAGGCGGGGGGTGGCGACTGGCTGCCGGAAGACCCGAGCGGTGCGGCGGCGGTTCAGCGCTGGCTTTCCGTGGCTGCCGGAGAGGTCGCCTACGGCCCGGCGGCGGCCCGGCTCATCACCGTGTTCGGGGCGAAGTTCAACGCCGACGAGGTCATCGCCCGGGCGCACACCCTCCTGGGCCGGCTCGAAAGCCGGTTGAGCGGACAGGACTGGCTGGTCGGCGACCGTCCGACCATCGCGGATGTCGCGATCTACAGCTATGTCGCCCGCGCACCGGAAGGCAACGTCGATCTCTCCGGCTATCCGGCGGTCAGGGGTTTCCTCCGCCGCGTCGAGGAGCTGCCGGGCTTCGTTCCCTTCGCGCAGACGCCGGCCGGGCTGACGGCCTGATCCGAAGTCCCATCCTGCCTGCGACCCCCAGCATAGGACACTGACGATGACCGCGACACTGAAGACGCTGCCGACCTGGCACGAGGGTGAGGTGTTCATCCAGCGGAAGCTGGGGGTGGCCGAACGGATGGAAGCGGTCGGCGAGCGGGTGATCCGCGATCACATGCCCGACCAGCATCGCGACTTCTATGCCCAGCTTCCCTTCATCGTTCTGGGCAGCGTCGACCCCGCGGGCGACCCGTGGGCCACGTTGCTGGTCGGCAAGCCGGGTTTCCTGTCGTCGCCGACGCCGACGAGGCTCGACATCGCCGCCCAGGCCGCGCCCGGCGATCCGGCGGGCGGGGGCATGCGGGACGGCGACCCCATCGGTTTGCTGGGGATCGAGATGCATACCCGGCGCCGCAACCGCATGAATGGCGTGGTCACCGCCACTGAGGCCGGTTTCCAGGTCGATGTCGACCAGAGCTTCGGCAATTGCCCGCGCTACATCCAGCTGCGCGATCTGGACTATGCGCGGGATCCGGCGGATCCGTTCACCGGCGTGGTGGAGGACCTGCCCGCGCTCGATCCGGCGGCACGCGCCATGATCGGGGCGGCCGATGCCTTCTTCGTCGCCACCTATGCCGACCGGGCGGAGCGCCGGCAGGTCGACGTGTCCCATCGCGGCGGCAAGGCTGGATTCGTCCGCGTCGCCGCGGATGGCACGCTGACGGTGCCGGACTTCAACGGCAACCTCTTTTTCTCGACCCTCGGGAATATCGTCCTGAACGGCAAGGCGGGTCTGGTCTTCATCGATTACGAAAGCGGCGGCCTGCTGCAGATGACCGGTGATGCCGAGGTGCTCCTGGACTCGCCAGAGATCGCCGCGTTCCAGGGGGCGGAGCGGCTGTGGACGTTCCGGCCGCGCCGCATCCTGCGCCGGGCTGGGGCGCTGGCCCTGCGCTGGTCGTTCCGCAAGGAGGGCTGGTCCCCCAGCTCGCTGATGACCGGGGATTGGGCGGAGGCGGCAAGCCGCCTGCAGGCGGCCGACCTCGCCACGCGCTGGAGGCCCTACCGCGTGACGAAGATCACCGACGAGACGCCGGAGATCCGCTCCTTTCACCTGCAGCCGGCCGATGGGGCGGGCCTGCTTCCCCATGCCGCCGGTCAGCATCTGCCGATCCGTGTGACCGTCCCCGGCACGGACAAGCCCATCACCCGCACCTATACGCTGTCCACCGCGCCGTCGGACGGTCTCTACCGCATCAGCGTCAAGCGGGACGGGCTGGTCTCGCGTCACCTCCATGACAGCATCCACGCCGGCGACCTCATCGAAGCGCGTGCTCCCGACGGCGGTTTCATCATCGACCCGCACGAAACAAGGCCGGCGGTCCTGCTGGCCGGCGGGATCGGGATCACGCCGCTGCTGGCGATGCTGCGCCACATCGTCTACGAGGGGCTGCGCAAGCAGCGGATGCGGCCGACGATCCTGATCCAGGCCGCACGTTCCAAGTCCGACCGTCCCTTCGAGCGCGAGATTGCCGATCTGGTGGACGCCGCGCACGGGAAGGTCCGCTGGATCCGGGTTCTCAGCGATCCCAGCGCGGCGGCGGAGGGTGTCGATTACGATGCGGCCGGCCGCATCGACATGGCCCTGCTGACCCGCTTCCTGCCGTTCGACGATTACGACTTCTACCTGTGCGGCCCGCCCGCCTTCACGCAGGCGCTCTATGACGGGTTGCGTGGCCGCAACATCGCCGACGGGCGGATCCATGCCGAAGCCTTCGGGCCGTCGTCGTTGAAGCGCACGGTTGATGCCGGTTCCGCCCCCGCCGCCATTCGCCCGCCGCCGTCCACCGAACCGGTGCCCGTGGCCTTCATGACCTCCATGAAGGAGGATCGCTGGACACCGGCGTCCGGCACCTTGCTGGAACTGGCGGAGGCGCGCGGCCTGAATCCCGAGTACAGTTGCCGCGAAGGCACCTGCGGCACCTGCCGGACCAAGCTGCTCAAGGGCGCCGTGACCTATATCCGGGAACCGGGCGTCCATGTCGCCGACGACGAGGTGCTGATCTGCAGCGCCGTCCCGGCGGAGGCCGGGCCGGATGAGGAAAACCGCATCCAGCTCGCCCTCTGACGCCTCCCCTCTTTTCCCGTCTCACCCTTTCCGCTTCAAGGAGCTGCCATGTCCCGTCCGCCCCTCCCCCCTTCACCGAAGAAGCCGCCATCGAGAAGGTCCGGCTTGCCGAAGATGGCTGGAACAGCCGAGATCCGGCGAAGGTCGCTCTCGCCTAGACCGAGGACAGCCGCTGGCGCAACCGGGCCGAATTCGTGACCGGCCGGGCCGAGGCTCAAGCCTTCCTCACCCGCAAGTGGAACAAGGAATTGGAGCACCGGCTGATCAAGGAACTCTGGGCCTTTGCGGGGAACCGAATCGCGGTGCGCTATGCCTATGAATATCGCGACGACAGCGACCAATGGTACCGCGCCTAAGGCAATGAGAACTGGGAATTCGCCGAGGATGGGCTGATGCGCGCCCGGCACGCCAGCATCAGCGAGCACCCAATCGCCGAGGCGGACCGCAGGTTCCATTGGCCGCTCGGCCGCCGGCCGGACGATCATCCCGGTCTCAGCCATTTCGGATTTTGATGACGAGGAGTCTAAAATCCCTGCATCATTGAACGCGGGGAAGGGGCGGGGAATGGATCGTTGGCAGGCAATGCGGATTTTCGCGAAGGTGGCGGAGACCGGGAGCTTTGCCGAAGCCGCCCGCCTCATGCATCTGAGCGCGCCCGCGGTGACTCGCGCCGTGGCCTCCCTTGAGGATGTGATCGGCGCCAGGCTGTTCGTCCGCACAACCCGGTCGGTCAAGCTGACCGAAGCGGGGACCCGTTACTTCGAAGACTGCCGTAGAATTCTCGCGGACATCACCGAGGCGGAAGCGGCGGCCGGCGGTTCCTATGCCAACCCCACCGGCACGCTCGCGGTCACCGCCTCCGCGCTGTTCGGGCAGATGTATGTGTTGCCGATCGTGACCGGATTCTTGAACACCTATCCGGCGATGCGCGTCCGGACCTTCTTCATCGACCGGCCCGTCAACATCATCGAGGAAGGCATCGATGTTGCGGTGCGGATCGGTCATCTGCCGGATTCGGGCTTCACGGCGATCAAGGTCGGCTCGGTCCGGCGGGTGATCTGCGGCTCGCCGTCCTATTTTGAGCGTCACGGCGTTCCGCTGACGCCCGCCGACCTGAAGAATCATCGGATCGCCGCTTCGACCAGCGCCTGGGCATCGCCGGAATGGCGGTTCGCCGGGGATCAGCGGGTGACCGTCGATCCCATCCTTCAATGCAACACCAACGAAGCGGTGATCGCCACGGCCAAGGACGGCTGGGGCCTGACGCGGGTTCTCCATTACCAGATCGGCCCGGCGCTGGTTGAGGGAACATTGCGGATCGTGCTCGGCGACCATGAAGAGCCGCCATTGCCGATCCACATCCTCTATCCCGAGGGGCGCCATGCGCCGGCGAAGGTGCGGGCCTTCGTCGATCTGGCGGTTGCCAGTCTGCGGTCGAACCGTCTGCTCAATTAGGTCACGCGGTGGGGGTGCGCCCGGCTCATCCGCTTGGCACTTCCACCGGCATCTGACGACCAGCGGATGCCGAACCGCTTCCGCCACCCAACAGAATGCCGAGCCGGCCCGCGGCACCGCTGATGTGGTCGAACATCGCCTGGGCGGCGCGGCCGCCGTCGCGGCTCTGCAAGGCCACGAGAATCCGTTCATGTTCCTCCAGCGTTTCCCAAACCCGGTCCTCCTGGGCGAAGGGGAGCGTCTGGATTTCCGCAACCACCGCATCGACCGTGCGGAACAGGTCCAGGACCATGCGGTTGCCGCATCCCTCGACGATCAGGCGGTGGAACATGCTGTCCTCCACCCCGGCCTGGGCGAAGTCATGCGCCTGGAAGGCGCTGCGCATCCGGACGAGCGTGCCGGCAAGCGTTTCGAGCGCGGCGTCGGGCAGGGTGATGGCGGCCAGTTGGGCGGCCTGCGGCTCCAGCGCCAACCGTGCCTCATAGACTTCGCGTGGTGAATAGAGGTCGGCGAACCGCCAGGCGGCGACCGGGTCCGGCGGCTTCCCATCGGTGAGATAGACGCCGCGCCCCACCTCGATCCTGATCAGCCCGAGGGTTTCCAGTGCCGACAGCGCCTCACGCAACGAAGCGCGGCTGATGCTCAGCCTCTCTGCAAGTTCGCGCTGGGGCGGAAGCTGGTCGCCCGGACGCAACCCCTGTTCGTCGATGATCTGGCGGATCTTCTCGACCGCCGCCTGTGGCACCAACAGCCGTCCACGCATCCTGCCGATTCCTGTCTGTCCTTGCCATGCCGGGGGTGCCCCACGCGACGCCTTGACAATAGACCAGAAAGGGGGTGCAATCCAACTGGTCAGACCGGTATGGCCTATCAGACCAAAAACAACAGCACCGGCACTCAGGGATTCGCGTCAGGCACTCTTCCATCCATGCAGGGAGACGCAGGAACAGCCATGCGCAGACAGATTCTCAAACTCGCTCTCCTCGCGGCGGCGACCGCCACCGTCTGGGGCGGCGTCGCACCGGCCCGCGCCGCCGACCTCGCCGTCGGCGCCAACATCGGCAACGTCCCCTGGGAGTTCCAGGACGCTTCCGGCACCTTCGTCGGGTTCGAGATCGATGTGGTCAACGAGGCGGCCAAGCGCTTGGGCAAGACCGTGGAGATCGTCAACATCCCCTTCAACGGCCTGTTCTCCGCTGTCCAGTCGGGCCGGATCGCCATGGCGATCTCGTCGATCACCATCACCGACAAGCGTCTGGACTCGGTCTCCTTCGCCCAGCCCTATTATGACAGCGACCAGTCGCTGACCGTGCGGGCGAACACCCCGCTGAAGACCGTCGAGGATTTGAAGGGAAAGTCCGTGGGAGTCGACACCGGCTCCACCGGCGACATGTGGGTGAACCAGAACCAGGCCAAATACAGCTTCGGCGATGTCCGCCGCTATGAGGGGCTGCAGCCGGCGATGCTCGACCTCGGGGCCGGGCGTCTGGACGGCTACATCAGCGACATTCCGGCTCTGCTCTACTACACCAAGGACAAGCCGCAGTTCAAAGTCATCCAGCGCATCCCGACCGGCGAGCGTTATTCCGTGATGTTCGCCAAGGACAGCCCGCTGCTGCCCACCGTCAACGAGCAGATCACCGCGATGAAGAAGGACGGAACGCTGGCCGCCCTGCACGAGAAGTGGTTCGGTGTGAAGCCCGACGCCGACGGCAGCACCGTCAAGATTCTCGACATCCCGAAGAAGTCCTGAGCGCGGACCGTCTTCCCGCCATCGGACCCCCGTCATCGGATCCCATGGCCGGGCACACGGCGCCTGAGTTGCGCGTGCCCGGCCCATGCCTGGACCCCATGCCTGGACATTCTCTCATGGATTTGATCGACACCTTCTTCAATGGAAGGGTCCTGTGGGATTCGTTGCCGCTCCTGTTGATGGGGCTGGGGACGACGTTGTCGCTGGGGATTATCAGCATCGTGCTCGGCCTGATCGGCGGCCTGATCCTGGCCCTGCTGCGGCTTTACGGTCCGCCGGCTCTGAGCGGATTGTGGGTGCTGTATATCGACCTGTTCCGCGCCATTCCCATCTTGGTGCTTCTTGTGATCGTCTATTACGCCTTGCCGTTCGTCGGCATCCGGCTTTCCCCTTTTGCATCCGCCACCACCGCCCTGTCGCTGGTCAGCGCCGCCTACAGCGCGGAAATCCTGCGGGCCGGCATCCAGGCGATCCCCCGCGGCCAGTTCGAGGCCAGCCAGGCGCTGGGCCTGTCCTATTGGAGCATGATGGGGGACATCGTGCTGCCCCAGGCCGTCCGCATCGTCGTTCCACCGATGACCAGCAACTGCATCAACGTGATGAAGGACACCGCGCTCGCCTCCGTCGTGGCGATGCCGGACCTGCTGAAGCAGGCCACCCAGGCCCAGGCGCTGGCGGCAAATCCGACGCCTCTGATCGGTGCCGCCGCGCTCTATATCCTCCTGCTCCTGCCGATGGTCCGCGCCGTCGGCACGCTTGAGAAACACTTTGCCAGGGAGCGCCGCTGACATGCAGATCGACGATGTGCAAGCAGGGGGCCGTGGCATCGCGGCACCGTCCGCCGCCCGGCCGATCATCTCCATCCGCGGTCTGCGCAAGATGTATGGCAGCTTCTGCGCCCTGTCCGGCATCGACCTCGATGTCGCGGAAGGCGAGGTGGTCGTGCTGCTCGGCCCGTCGGGTTCGGGCAAATCGACCCTGATCCGCTGCATCAACCTGCTGGAGACCTACGATTCCGGGACCGTGCGGGTCGACGATGTCGCCGTCCAGCCCGGTCCCAACCTGGCGGCCGTCCGCAGCGAGGTCGGAATGGTGTTCCAGAGCTTCAACCTGTTTCCCCACATGACCGTGCTGCGCAACGTCGCGCTGGCGCCGATCCGGGTGCGCAAGCTGGCGCCGAAGGCCGCGGAAGACCGGGCGATGGACCTGCTGAACCGTGTCGGCATCGCCGAACAGGCCGGCAAGTTCCCCGGCCAGTTGTCGGGCGGCCAACAGCAGCGCGTCGCCATCGCCCGCGCGCTGGCGATGGAACCGAAAATCCTGCTGTTCGACGAGCCGACCTCGGCCCTCGACCCGGAGATGGTCGGCGAGGTGCTCGACGTCATGCAGTCGCTGGCCCGCACCGGCGTGACCATGCTGGTCGTCACCCACGAGATGGGGTTCGCCCGCCGCGTGGCCGACCGCGTGATCTTCATGGAGCGCGGCCAGATCGTCGAGGAGGCCGAGCCGGAGACCTTCTTTTCCGCGCCGAAGGAGGAGCGTGCCCGCGCCTTCCTGCAAGCGGTCCTGAACCATTGAGCGCCCCCCGCATCATCCCGCCGGTGCCGCTGACCGGCGAAGCCTTCGCCCCGTTCGGCACCGTGCTCGCCGCCGGCGTCGGCAGGTCGTCGCTGGTCAATGACGGGCGTGGCATCCGCTACGATGCCGAGCATGGGCTGGGGTACGCCGGCGAGCCGCTGCCGCCGGTGCTGGCGCTCTACCGCATCGTACCGTCGCAGTTGCCCTTCGCGGTGACAGCGATGGAGCAGCATCCGCTCAGCAGCCAGACCTTCGTGCCGATGACCGGCGGGCGCTTCCTGGTGGTGGCCGCCCTGGCCGATGCCGATGGCGTGCCGGATCCCCGGACCGCCCGCGCCTTCATCGCCGGCCCCGATCAGGCGATCACCTATGCGGGAGGGGTCTGGCACTGTCCGCTTGTGGCTCTCGACGAGACCGCCGACTTCGCCATGATGATGTGGCGCGCCCCCGATCCCGACGCCGACTGCCGCGTCGCCTCCCTGTCCGTGCCGCTGCTGGTCGCCGACCAGAATGCGGCGACCTGACCGAAGGAACCGAACCCGTGTCGAACGTGACGACTTCCCCGCTCGATCTGTCCTTTGTCCGCGCCCAGTTCCCGGCGCTCGCCGGCGACTGGACCTTCATGGACAATGCCGGGGGTTCCCAGACGCTGGCGCGTGTCGCCGACCGCATCCGGGATTACCTGCTGACCAGCAACGTGCAGCTTGGCGCCAGCTACGCCGTGTCGCGCAAGTCCGGCGCGCGTGTCGCCGACGCCCATGCCGACATCGCCGAGCTGATCGGCGCCGCCCGGCCGGACGAGCTGGTCATGGGGGGAAGCACGACGGCCCTGCTCTACACCTTGTCGGCGGCGATGGCCGAGCAGATCCGGCCCGGCGACGAGATCGTCGTCACCAACTGTGATCACGAGGCCAATATCGGCCCCTGGCGCAAGCTGGAGGAGAAGGGCGCCGTCATCCGCACCTGGACGGTCCGCCCCGACAGCCTGGAGCTATCGCTGGACGATCTGGAGTCCCTGCTGAATGGACGCACGCGGCTGGTCTGCGTCACCCATGCCTCCAACATCCTCGGCACCATCAACCCGGTTGCGGACATCGCCCGGCTGGTCCACCGGCATGGTGCCAGGCTGCTGGTCGATGCCGTCGCCTATGCCCCGCACCGGGCGGTCGACGTCGCCGGCTGGGATGTCGATTACTATGTCTTCAGCTTCTACAAGGTCTATGGGCCGCATTTCGCCGTTCTCTACGGCAAGCACGAGCTTCTGGCTGCGCTGCCCAGCCTGAACCATTACTTCATCGACCGCTCGGTGATCCCCTACAAGCTCCAGCCCGGCAATGTGAATTACGAACTCGCCGTCGGCTGCACCGGCATCGTCGATTATCTCGCGGAGCTGGGGGAGCGCTGCGGTGCCACCGGATCGCGCCGGGCCAGGATCGAGGCTGCCTTCGACGTCATCGCCGCCCATGAGGAGGCGCTTGCCGAACGGCTGCTCTCCTATCTGCGCGGACGCAACGACGTGACGATCATCGGCCATTCCGCTGCCGACCGCACCCTGCGGGTGCCGACCATCAGCTTCGTGGTGGATGGGCGCCGCTCCGACGAGGTGGTGGGTGCGGTCGATGCGTCGATGATCGGCATCCGCTTCGGCGATTTTTACGCCAAGCGCCTGATCGAGACGCTGGGGCTGGCCGCGGTCAACGGCGTGATCCGCGTGTCGCTGGTCCACTACAACAAGCTCGACGAGGTCGACCGCCTCGTCGAGGCGCTCGGCCGCGTCATGCCGGTTGGGCAGTGAGCGCCGGAAGGACCGAGGGATGACCGACCGATCACATCTGGAACGGGATAAGGCACATGGCTGAATTCGATCTGGTGGTGCGCAACGGCACGGTGGTCACGGCTGCGGATGTCAGCCGTTGCGACATCGGCATCAAGGACGGCCGCATCGTGGCCTTGGCCGAACGGCTGACCGCGACGGGGCCGGTCCTCGACGCCGCCGGCAAGCTGGTGATGCCGGGCGGCATCGACAGCCACGTCCACATCGCGCAGGATGGCGACGACGGCACGATCATGGCCGACGATTTCCGCAGCGGCACGCTGTCCGCGGCCTTCGGCGGCAACACGACGGTCATCCCCTTCGCCCTGCAGCCCAAGGGCAAGTCGCTGCGCGCCGCGGTGCAGAGCTATCACGAGCGGGCGGACGGCCAATGCCTGACCGACTATTCCTTCCACCTCATCATTTCCGACCCCACCGAGCAGGTGCTGGGCCAGGAGCTGCCGGCGCTGGTGCAGGACGGCTACACCTCGTTCAAGGTCTTCATGACCTATGACGACCTGAAGCTGAACGACCGCGAGCTTCTGGAGGTGTTCGACGTGGCCCGGCGCGAGAAGGCGCTGGTGATGGTCCATGCCGAAGGCTATGACGCCATCAAGTTCCTGACCGAGCGGCTGGAACGCGCCGGCCGCACCGATCCCTATTACCACGCCGAATCGCGCCCGATTCCGGTGGAGCGGGAGGCGACCCACCGCGCCATCTCCTTCGCCGAGATCGTCGACGTGCCGATCATGATCGTCCACGTCTCGTCCGCCGACGCCATCGAACAGATCCGCTGGGCGCAGAGCCGTGGCCTGAAGGTCTATGCCGAAACCTGCACCCAGTATCTGACCCTGACGGCGGACGACCTGAAGGGCCTGAACATGGAAGGCGCCAAATACGTCTGCAGCCCGCCGCCGCGCGACAAGGAGAGCCAGGACGCCTGCTGGACCGGCCTGCAATCGGGACTGTTCTCGGTCTTCTCCTCCGACCATTGCCCCTTCCGCTTCGACAGCCCCGCCGGCAAGAAGAAACAGGGCGAGCGGACGGCCTTCAAATGGGTTCCCAACGGTATCCCCGGCGTCGAGGTCCGCTTGCCGATCCTGTTCTCGGAAGGGGTGGGGAAGGGTCGGATCTCGTTGCAGGAGTTCGTCGCCCTCACATCCACCAACCACGCCCGCATGTATGGGCTGGCCCCGCGCAAGGGCAGCATCTCCATCGGGGCGGATGCCGACCTCGTGCTGTGGGATCCCGACCGCAAGGTGACGATCACCCAGGATCTGATGCATCACGGGGCCGATTACACGCCCTATGAGGGGATGGAGGTGACCGGCTGGCCCGAAACCGTCCTGCTGCGCGGCACCGTCATCATCGACAAGGGTGTGCAGACCGGCAAGGCCGGCGATGGATGGTTCCTGCACCGCTCGATCTCGCCCTTCGCGGCACCGCGCGGCCACCGGCCGACGCAGTATGATTGATGGCGGCGTGACCGAGGAGTGAGGTCAAAGCGCGGCGAGCGCGGCGGGTAGCTCATGCAACGTGGCGATGGTCGGCGTTCCGTCGGGGAAGGGATGGCCGCCATCGGTATCCCGTACCCCGACGAAGGGGAGGTTGAGCGCCGTCGCCGCCGCGTAATCCTGAACCGCATCGCCGACGAACGCCACGCGGTCGGGCCGCAGGCCGTGGCGGGCCAGCAGCATGGCCGCCGTCTCTGCCTTGCCCGGCGGGCTGCCGTGGACGGACACGAAGCGGCCGGCCATCCCCCGCCGCGCGACGATGCGCAGCATTTCCTCGTGCGGCGTTGCGGAGATGATGAACAGGGAAAGACGGCCGGCATGCGCGGCGAGGAATTCCGATGCGCCGGGGATTTCGGTGCAGGCGATCACCGCCTCCTCCACCGCCGCGGCGAACCCGTCGACCAGCCGGTCCAGCCGCTCCTCGTCCAATGTACGGCCGAGCACGTCGCGTTCGAACCGCGCCAGCTTCTCGCGCCGCGGCATTCCACCGTTGCCACGGTGATAGGTGCGGATGGCCTCCTGCACCGCCGGACCCTCGTCGGCATAGAGCGTGGCGAAGGTTTCGCCCTTCAAAGGGTTGGAATCGCACAGAACGCCGTCGAAATCGAAAATGACCGCGTCCCACCGGTCCTGCAACATGCCGTCCATCCCGCGCACATCTCCTGCTCTATCCGGCTGCCATGCCGATGCCGGCAGAGCAGTGTGAAGCAATCCTCGGCTGTCCGCACCAGCAATCCATGGCAATGCATGAACACCACGAATAGCAAGGAGCGCCTAGGTGGCATGACCGGTCAATGACCTGGCGACCTTGCGGCGCGGTTCCATGCCTTCATGGAGGACACGCAGGATGATCGTGCCCACCGTTCCGTCCGGCAGCAGACCCGTCGTGTAGTAGAGGCAATGCGCAGCGGCACCGCGCCTGCCGGCCGCCAGTTCCAGATGGAACAGACGAACGTCGGGGCCGAGTTCCGGACGCGACAGCATCCCCGGTCGGTCCGGATTTTCGGCAACCATCTGGATCGCCTTGTCGATCAGCGTTGCATAGAGGCGCAGCTGCGAAGTTCCAAACCGGGTCCTTGTCGTGCGCAGGATATCCACGATGTCACGCTCGGCCGGACCGGTGAGGATATGGCTCATTCGCGAGCAACCTGCTCGGCGATGTCCAGGGCTGACCGGGACGAGAAGTCGCCTTGCGCCGCTGCCGACAGGCCAGCGGCGACCTCCCGCCGCAGGATGGCAGTCTTCTCCTGCTCCTGTGCGCGGTCCCGCTGGAGGAGGCGCAACGCTTCTCGCACCACCTCGCTGGACGACGAATAACCACCCGTCGCCACTTCACGCTCGACGAAGTCGACCATCTCCGACGGAAGACTGACATTCATCGTCGCCATGCGTTGCTCCTGACTTTGATAAGATCCCAATCTAGGAGGTATGGCAATTTTTGTCAATTTGCCGGCAGGCACGGTGGCGGAACGCCGGCCCAGGTTCCATTGCAGAGTTCGACGATGGGAGCAGATCGGGCAAGACAGTCCCGGTCTTCTGCGCCACCCGAACATTTCAACGGAAGTAGGAAGCATCGATCTTCAGGCGGCTGCTCAATGCGCGTCTCCACCTTTCTCGATTATTTGAAGGCAGTCTTTCCGCAGGGGACCGACGACGAACCCGCGGCCTATGTCGAGGGGGGAGGGGATGCTTCTCCGGATTTCGCACCTTCGCGATAACGCCGCACATGGTCGATCAGGGCGCGGAGCTTCGGCGTCACCGTGCGCCGGCTCGGGAAATACAGGAAGAAGCCGGCGAAGGGCGGTAGCCAGTCGTCGAGTATCGTAACGAGTTCGCCGCGCTCCAGATAGGGTTGGAAGGTCTCCTCGATGCCGAAGGTGATGCCGGCCCCGGCGAGCGCCGTGCGGAGCATCAGCAGCATGTCGTTGGTGGTGATCTGCGGCTCCACCGACACGTCGAAGGAGTGCCCGTCCTTCTCGAACTCCCAGCGATAGGGGGCCGTGTCCGGTTGCGGCCGCCAGCCGATGCAGCGGTGGCGGACGAGGTCGCGCGGGTGTCCCGGCGTGCCGTGACGGGCCAGATAGCCGGGCGTCGCCACCGCGATCTGCCGCTGGTCGCCGGTCAGCGGCACGGCGATCATGTCGCGCTCGATCACTTCGCCCAACCGCACGCCCGCATCGAATCCGGCGGCGACGATGTCGAATTCCAGATCCGTTACCGTCACGTCGAGGGCGATGCCGGGATGGGCCTCGCTGAAGGAGGCGATCAGCGGCCCCGACAGGAACCGCTCGGCAATGGAGGTGGCGGCGATCCGCAGCAGGCCGCGTGGTTCCGCCGCCGAACCGGACGCCGTGTCGATGGCGTCCGCGATCTCGGCCAAGGGGGCGGAGACCTGCGCCAGAAAGCGCTCGCCCGCTTCGGTCAGGCGCACGCTGCGGGTGGTGCGCAGGAACAGCGCCTGGCCGAGTGCGGCCTCCAGCCGCTGCACGCCCTGGCTGACGGCCGAGCGCGTCACCCCAAGGCGATCCGCCGCCGCGCGGAAATTGCCGGTCTCCGCCACCGCGGTGAACAGCGTCAACAGGTTCAGGTCGATCTGCATTGGTTAGCAGAACTAACCGCATCGTCCAGTTCTTGGCAAGTTTTCTCGACAGCGGTCGGATGCCACCTTGTGGGCATGGACGGCTGGCACAGGGCGCAGTGACCGCCGCCGGCCGAACGTTTCAGCACGCAAAAAGCCAGGAGATTGCCATGACCATCGACAAGGTCGTTCTCATCACCGGTGCCTCCAGCGGCATCGGCGAAGCCACCGCGCGCGTCCTCGCCCAGGCCGGCGCCACCCTGATGCTGGGGGCGCGGCGGACTGGCCGGCTCGACGCGCTCGTCGGGGAAATCCAGGCGCAGGGCGGGATGGCCGCCGCCCGCGCCCTCGACGTCACCGACCGTTCCAGCATGGACGGCTTCGTCGCCGAGGCCAGGGAGCGCTTCGGCCGCATCGACGTCCTCGTCAACAATGCCGGCGTGATGCCGCTGTCGCCGCTCGCCTCCCTCAAGGTGGAGGAATGGGACCGCATGATCGACGTCAACATCCGCGGCGTCCTCCATGGCATCGCGGCCGTCCTGCCGGTGATGGACGCGCAGGGAAGCGGCCACGTCGTCAACATCGGTTCGGTCGGCAGCTTCGAGGTGGTGCCGACCTCCGCCGTCTACAGCGCCACCAAATTCGCGGTGCGGGCCATCACCGATGGGTTGCGCCAGGAAAGCGAGACGATCCGCACGACCTGCATCTATCCCGGCGTGACGCGCTCCGAACTCGCCGACACCATCACCGACGAAACGGCGGCCCGGGCGATGGTGGAGTACCGCCGCAATGCAATCGAACCGGAGGCGATCGGACGGGCTGTCCTGTTCGCCATCGAACAGCCGCGGGAGGTCGGGGTCAACGAGATCACCGTCCGCCCCGTCGCACGGAGTTGACGGGCGGGGCAAGGCGGTTCCGCAGCCGTTCTGAGAAAGGCGGTGCGCCGGGAGGTCCGGGCCTCCCGGCGCACCGTTTTTACCGGCTGGCCTACTCCGCCAGGACGGGGCGGGCTCCGATCTGGTTCATCCAGCCGAACCAGTCTTCCAGATGCCAGGTGTGGGTCAGCTTGCCGTCGGCGATGCGGTGGAACTCATGGATCGCCACCCGGAAGGACCGGCCGGTCGGAGCGATCCCGAACCACTCCCCGCTGTGGGTCCCGGTTATCACCGCGCGCACCGCGGCCCGTCCGGGTGCGCCGATGATGTCCAGAACCTCGATCTTCGTATCCGGAAACGCCGCCCGGAAGGCGCGGATCAACGGCTTCATCCCCTCGCGCCCCGGTTGCTGGCCGGGATTGAGGGGAATGTCCTGCCAGTCTTCGGTCACCGCCTCGTCGAGGAGGTCCGGATTACCTTCATTGAAGGAACGATAGAGCATGTCGATGGCGCGGCGATCCTGCGGCGTCAGCCCGGTTTCGGTCAGTGTCTCGTCCTGCGGTGCCATGGGGTTTCTCCCGTTGTCGGTGCGATGAGGGGACGCTACCCGAGGACTGTGCATGCTTGAAATCGATCATCGATATGTGGAAACATCCATGGCATGGATTTGTATGGCATCGACCTGAACCTGCTCGTCGCCTTCGACGCCCTGATGGCCGAACGCAGCGTGACACGGGCCGGCGCCCGCATCGGCCGGACCCAGCCGGCGATGAGTGCCGCGCTCGCGCGCCTGCGTGGGCTGCTGAAAGACGAGCTGTTCGTCCGCGGGCCGAAGGGGCTGCAGCCGACGCCGCTCGCCCTCGATCTCGCGCACCCCATCGCCCAGGCGCTGACCGGACTCCAACGCGCCCTGGAATTTACGCAGAGCTTCGACCCGTCGACCTCCACCGCCAGCTTCACCCTGGGTCTGTCGGACCACCCGACCTTTGCGCTGCTGCCGGCCCTGCTGGAGGTGCTGCGCGAACAGGCGCCGGGCATCACCCTGCGCATCCGCAATTTCATCGCACGGGACGATGCCATCGGCATGCTGGATGCTGGCGAGGTCGATCTGACGATCGGGGTGCCGCCGTCGGCAACAGGCCGCATTCTCAGCCGGCCCCTGTTCGAGGAGCATTTCGTCTGCGTCGTCCGCAAGGGCCATCCGACCGTGCATCCGCCGCTGAAACTCCAGGGCTTCCTGGAGCTGCCCCACCTTCTGGTGTCGCCGGAGAACGAGAGCTACGGGGTGGTCGATGCGGCCCTTGCCAAGCAGGGCTTGAAGCGCCGGCTGGCCTTGACGCTGCCGCAGCTGTACGCCGCCCCCGCGCTCGTGGCGCAAACCGATCTGATCGCGACCCTGATGGAAGGCGTGGTCGCCGCATCGGGATATGAGGAGCGGCTTTGCATCATGCCGGCTCCGCTCGACCTCCCGCGGATCCTCTTCGCGCTGTCCTGGCATCGCCGCAACGATGTCCATCCGGCGCAACGGTGGTTCCGTGACATGCTGGCATCGGTCCCGTGCCGGGCCGGCCTTCATCCCCCGTCCACCGCCGCCAGCTGACGCGGCGAGGATCCTGTCCGGCGGGGCGGCTTCACAGCCAGTCTGTCAGAACGGCATGCCGGCGTGACGTGAAATCGCTACCCCGTCCGGGCGGCTGGCCCAGTTGCGCGCATTGCGCGATCCTCCCGCGGGATGCGTCGATAAATGGGAGATCGGGCGTGGCGGACACAATCGCTTCCGGCAGCAGGGCTGGCACCGTCCGGCGTGGCATTCCAGCAGAAACCGCGCCATGCCGCCCGCCACGCTCCCCGTTCGACGAGCGCCATTGATGCGGAGGCGGGGAGGGCGATGCAACAGACATCACGCGGAAGGAAACGGTTCACGGGGAAAATCGCAGGGACCGTTCCCAAGGGCCGTTCCCAGGGGCCGTGCTTTGCAGGAGCGGCCATCTTCATGCTACTGATCCCGCCGTCCCCCACCCGAAGCGCCGCGGCCTCCATGAACATCGAACAAGCCTTCACGACGGCGGTCGGCCTCCAGAAAGCCGGCCTTTCCGAAGAGGCCGGGCGGCTGTATGCACAGATCGCCGCCCATGATCCGTACTTCGCGCCCGCGATCAACAACCTGGGGCTTCTGCATGCCGCGGCCGGCCGGAACGAGGCGGCGGTCGCCCTGCTGCGGCGGGCATTGGCGCTGGTGCCAGGGTCGCTGAATAGCTGGAACAATCTGGCATCGCTGCTGACCCGGCTCGACCGGCGCGCCGATGCTGCCCGGATCTACCGGATCTCGGCGAAGCTCAGGCCCGACGATCCCGCGGTGCTCAACGAGCTGGGCCTTCTTCTGGATGGGCTGAAACGCCCGGACGAGGCGTGCAGGGCCTTCGCCCGCGCGGTGGAACTCGACCCGATGGAGGCCGAATACGCCAACAACCTCGGCGCCATGCTGCGCAACGACCGGCGGCTGGAAGAGGCCACGCGCTGCTTCCGCCGGGCGATCGCGCTGAACCCGCAGCACAGCGGGGCCTACAGCAATCTGGGCTCCACGCTGAAGGACAGGGCCATCTTCTGGCAGGCGTTGCTGGCATTCCGCCGGGCCACGAGGCTGGTTCCGGATTTCGCCGGCGCCCACTGGAACGACTCCCTGCTCCGGCTTCTGCTGGGAGATTTCGTCAGGGGCTGGCAGGGCTACGAATGGCGCTGGAAGCATGGTCAGCTGCCCTCGCCGCAGCGCAGCTTCACCAAGCCGCGCTGGGACGGATCGCCGCTGCGGGGACGGCGGCTGCTGGTCTATTGGGAACAGGGATTCGGCGACGTGCTGCAGTTCGTGCGCTACCTGCCGCTGCTGTCGCAGATGGCCGACGGACAGCCGGTCATCTTCGAATGCCAGCGTCCGTTGCTGCCGGCGCTGCGCGGCCTGTCCGGCGTCACCCTGGCGCCGACCGGTGAGCCGCTGCCCGACTTCGACGTCCAGATCCCGGTGATGAGCCTGCCGGCGCTGTTCGGCACCCGGCTGGAGACCGTGCCGTCCCGTGTTCCCTACCTGTCGGCGGAGCCGGAACTGGTGGCGCACTGGGGCGAGCGGCTGACGGCTCCGGCACAAGGCGGGGCCGGGGGCGGGGCCGGGGGCGGGGGCGGGGGCGGACTGAAGGTGGGCATCGTCTGGGCCGGATCGCCCACCCACGGCAACGACCGGAACCGCTCCATCGGGCTGGCCCCCTTCGCCCGGCTGGCCGCGATCCCCGGCGTCACCCTGGTCTCCATCCAGAAGGGGCCGACCGAAGGCCAGGCGGAAAACCCGCCCGGCGGCTTCCCGCTGCTGAACCTGTCCCCGGAAATCAAGGATTTCGCCGACACAGCCGCCATCATGGCAAACCTCGATCTGGTGGTCTGCGTCGACACATCCGTCGCCCATCTCGCCGGCGCGCTCGGCGTGCCGGTCTGGGTCCTCGTCCCCTTCGCCCCAGACTGGCGATGGATGCTCGACCGAGACGACAGCCCCTGGTACCCGACCATGCGCCTCTTCCGGCAGTCCAGGCCACAGCACTGGGACGACACCCTCGACAGCCTCGAACGCGCGCTCCGCAAACGCGCCGCCGGATAGGGAGCCTTGGCAGGGTTCAGAGCGCGGCGTAGGGCCCGTCGCGATGGACCATCACCAGATCGACCTGCCACATCCGCTCGTCCTCGGGGCGGTAGAGGGGATCGACAATATCCCAGACGCGGAAGCCGTACGGAGCCATCGCGTCGATGATGCGGGCCAGCCGCGCCTCCTCCCCCGCCACCGTTGCCTCGATCACGAAGACGTTGCCCGGCTCCATCAGCGTGGCGGCGCCGGCCAGCACCTCCAGTTCCAGGCCATCGACATCGATCTTGACCAGCAGGGGACGGGCATAGCCGCGCTCGGCGCACAGCCCGTCGAGCGAGACGGCCGGCACCTCGCGCAGGCTGCGCAGCGCATGGCCCGGCTCGATCCGATGGTCCGCCGGAACGACGGAGGAATAGAGCCGGTCGTCGGACACCGCCAGCCGGCTGGTGCCGCCCTGCCGCGCGACGGCGGCAATGTGGTATTCGGCATTGTGCAGATCCGCGCACAGCCGTTGCAGCGCCGGCTCGTTCTCCGCCACCGGTTCGATCAGCACATGGCGGGCATCGGGGAAGACCTCGTAGAGCGGCGGGGTGCCGGTCTGGGCCCCGACATCGACCACGGTGGCGGGGCGGAAGCCCCGGCCGCGCAGCAGAGCCAGCGTCTTGTGCTTGCTTTGGCGGACCATCGTCCGCTGGGACCGGATCAGCCCCAGCAGCGTCGCCGCCATCGGGTGGCCCGGGCTGGCACGCAGGATGGCGCGATAGAAGTCCTCCGCCCGCTCCAGATCGCCGGACAGATGGACGTCGAAGGCGATCTTGAGGCCGTCAGCGATGCTCACCGTTCCGCAGCTCCCCCCAGTCTCTCGCCCCGCCTGCCGGCAGGCTCCCACTCAAGCGCCCCCTTGGGCGCCCGCCGGGTTTGCGGAGGACCGTCGGGATGGATCGCCGGATGGATCGCCGCATTCGGACGTGCGAATATAAAAGTGCCACGCCGGAGCGACCGGCGTGGCACAGTTTCGGCTGGAACCCTTTCCCGGGTCCATACAAACATTTGATGACATTTTACGAGCGGTTCAAGCGCCTTCTCCCAGGCGGCCGCGTTTTTGCTTGGCGACGCCTTTATATTTCCGCAGGACGGCGGTGGATACGTTTTCCCGGTCCCGGCCACCCCCCGGCTTCCCGGCGGCATCGCGCCGGAATGGACAGGTCGGGACCCGCGGGCCGCGACTCGAGGAGGGAGCCGTCCATACCGGCGGCTTGTCAGCCGGCGGGGTGTCATGGGATGAAACCCGCCCCAGCCTGCGAGGCCGTTCGTCATGTCCCCCATCCCGTCCCCCGCCGCACCCGCAGACCTCCAAAGCGATCTGGACGCCGCACGCGAGGCCGAGCACGCGGGCAGGCACGACGCCGCGACGGCGCTGTACCGCCGGGTGCTGAACCGGCCGCCGAACCGTGGGGCGGAGGGTGCCGGAGCCGAAGCGGCGGCCCATGATGCGCTCGCCCGGCTGCTGGTGGGGCAGGACATGGCGGAGGCGGCCGGCCATGCGCTCGCCTCCTGGCGGCTGACGCCCGCCGATCCGACCCGCCGGTCCAACCTGTGGCAGCTGTTGACCCATCTGGGCGAGGCCGGGGATGTCGCCCGCTTCCAGGGCCGCGACGACTGTGTCGGGCTGGTGGCGCTGGGCAATGCATTGCGCCGCGACGGGCAGGCTCTGCGCGCCGAGCGCGCCTATCGCCAGGCACTGGAGCGGTTTCCGGAGGTCTCCTTCACGCTCAGCCGGCTGGCCTGCCTGTGCGCCGAACAAAACCGGCTGGAGGAGGCCGACGCCCTGTTCCTCCAGGCGGCGGAGCGCCATGGCGGGCGCGATGCCGTCACCCGCACCGCCCCCGCCTTCCTGACCTGGCTGCGCGAGGGGCCGGCACCCGCCGGCATCCGCGCCACCCTTGCCGAGGGGACGGAAAGCGCCGGGCGGCCGCTGGTGGTCTACGCATCCTGCGACGCGGTCTACGCCCGCAAGTTCCTGCCGACCATGGTGCGGTCCATCGTCGAGGACAGCGGCCTGGACTGCGCCATCGCCCTGCACCTGATCAATCCCGATGCGGAGACGGAGGCGACGGTGGCGTCGCTGTCCGCCGCCCATGGCGCCGGCCGCTTCATCGTCCTGCGCGAGACCATCGACCTGACGCCGCTGGGCGACAATGCCAAGACCTATTACGCCTGCAGCCGCTTCCTGGTGCTGCCCGACCTGCTGGCCCGCTGGAAACGGCCGGTGCTGATGCTGGACGTCGACCTGATGGCGATCCGTGACCTGACCCCGCTGCTGGCGGCCTCCGCCCATTCGGACCTGGGGATGATGAGCCACGCATTGAAGCGGCTGGACATCTGGAGCCTGCTCTACGCCGACGTGCTGCACATCCGGCCGACCATGGGGGCGCTGCGTTTCCTAGACCTGACCCGGCGCTACATCCGCCATCACCTGGATCGAGGCCTGCCGGTCTGGTTTCTCGACCAGGCGGCGCTCGCCGCCGTGCATCTGGCCGGCTTCACGACGGAGGCGGCGCCGCGCCTGACGGTCTATCCGGCCGATATCCACAGCAGCACGGTGATGGTCGATGGCGAAGGCCGCTATTGGACCGACGACAGCGCCTATTTCTATTCGGTCCGCGCCACCGGCGGCGGCCAGCACGCGATGCACCGGCTGAAGCGCCGGGCCGGCACCACCGCCGACGTGCAGCGGAGGGGATGAGGACGGGCCGGAGCCGGCCTCAGCGGAGCCAGCCCATCGTCCGGAAGCGGTCGAGATTGTCGCGCACCAGCCGGGGATGGCGGTCGACGGCCACGACCTCGTACTCGCCGCGGGCGCCGGGCGCTCCCTCCGGCAGGGCACCGCCACCATCGAGGAAGCTGGCGACGCCGGCCATGTTGCCCGCACCGAAGGACTGCGCATGCTCCTGGTGGGCATAGGCGTTCAGCTTGGCGGCGAAGCGCTTCAGATCGCCCATCCAGCTGAAGTGCCAGCCGGCGTCGCGGATGAGATGGCCGATGTCCTGTTTGGCGAGGTAACGCACGGCATTGGGGCCGGTCTGCCGGACGAAGCGGAAGGGGGCGGCACCGGCAGCCCGCCAGTTGCGGGCGAAGCGGTAATTCAGCCGGTAGAAGAACAGGTCGAGTTCAGCGGTGAAGACGGTGTCGAAGGCCGGCCCGCCGCCGCGCAGCCGCTCCACCACCTCGCGCCGCAGGATCTCGTCGACGTCGGAAACGATGACCATGTCGTCGTCGCGGCAGCCGTCCAGCCCGCGCAGGATGGCGTCGCGCTGGTAGGCTTCCCGCTGCCAGGAGAAGGTGCCGACAAGCTCGTCCACCACCACGTAGCGGATCTTGTCCATATAGGGGCGGAACCGCTCGTGATGGTCGCCGAAGGTCAGCGCCTTGGGCTCGCCGGAATGGGTGTGGGTCGCCTCCACCACCACGAAGCGTTCGACCACGTCGTACAGCTCGGCCAGCCGGAGCTCCAGGATCTCGGCTTCGTTGAAGAAGGTGCAGCAGTCGAAGACCCGCCGGGATGCCGGCGCCGCCGGACCGGAGGTCGCCGCCCCTTCGGCGAAAGGGTTGCCGGACAGCGGGAGAGACGGGTTGCGCCCGAGTGCGGCCGCATAGCCGACGAGGGAGCGCAGACCGAGCAGGGTGGTCCAGCGCTGCGTGCGGGTCCAATGGTCGATGCCGGGCGCCTCCAGCAGGCGCTCCATCGTCGCCGACAGGCTGTCGAAGGAGGTACGGGCCGCAGCCTGCCCGTCCATGTCGTAGACATAGGCATGGGCGAAGTTCTTCAGGCTCTCCAGCAGACTCTCGATCACGAGATACTGCTGCGCCTGCGCCTTGCGCTCCAGCCCGAGCGGGCTGTTCCACAGCTCGAAGCCCTGGCTGTGGGCCTCCAAGGCTTCACGGTAGCGCTGCCGCTCCTGCCGCAGCCCCCCCAGCCAATGCATCGCGGCAGCCGCCGCTTGCCGGCGCGCCTCGGTCCGGCCGGCGCCCTGCCACGCCTCCGCCTGAAGGGTCATCCCACGGCAACGGGCCAGGGCCTCCGCCTGACCGGGCGGGCACAGCCGGTCGAGCGCCCCCAGAAGCGGAGCCGTCGGCCGGTCGCGGTCCAACCACTCGGCAAGGGCGCGGACGCCAGCCGGCAGGGCGGTGTCGCGCAACTGGTCGGCATGGGGCGCCCCCGGGGCGAGCAGAAGGCCCCGGGCGATCGACATGGCCGCCACCGCCCCGTCGCCGCCGCGTTCGAGTTGCCCGACGAGCAGATGTGCCTGGTCGATTGCCGGATCGAGGACCAGCAGCAGCCGGCAGGCGCGCCTGGCGTCGCCGGTCCGCCCGGCATTCGCATCCTCCATGGCACGCTGAAGGATCATCGAAATCATGGCGTCACGGTTGGCGCGAAGGGGATCGCGCGGCGCGCCATACTCCGCGAGAAGGGCGAAACACCAGACCGCCACATCGAGCCGACCCGCTTTGTAGGCTTCGTTTCCCTTCGTGACGAGGTCGTTCAGCAGCGCCTGCGACAGGGCGACCGCACCAGCATGCGTCCGATCCCGCTGGAGAACGCGCCACACCCCTTCCATGGCGTGCCAGGGTCGCCCCGCATCGGCATCGGTCCGGGCCTGGAGGAAGCTGGGGTCTGTCATGCGGCGGGTCCTGGCGACGGGATAGATGAACGGGATGAATTGATAAGGAATTCACGGAGAGGCGGCGGCCGGTTCGGACATGGCACCGCTTGCCGCCGGCTGGACCGGGTGGCTATGCCATGGCGACGCCCGGGCTGACAAGTGCCGGGAGACGGAGGCATCGCCGCCCCGGCCTCTCCATTCACGAGCCACGGTATCATACCCTATTTCAATGTCATGATTTCATTCTTCTTCTTCATGACGTGAAACCACTTCCATCTTTCCTGATCTTGCGTGTAAATCCGCGAAGCTCCCGCTCGGGTCAGCCCGCATTCCATTCTCCGCAACCGGGAACCACCGCATGGCTCGGATCATCAGTTTCGCCTCCACCAAGGGCGGCGTCGGCAAGACCAGTCTGGTCATGGCGCTCACCTCCGAACTGCGCCGGCGCGAGGCGAGCGTGCTTCTGCTCGACTGCGACCCCAACCGGCATCTGGCTGAATGGGCGCGGCGGCGCAACGATGCCGGGGTGCGGGTGCTGGATGAGATCACGGAATCGAACGTCCGCCAGACGGTGCAGGAGAATGCACCGAGCTTCGACTACACGCTGATCGACCTTGCCGGTTTCGGCAACCTGACCATGCTCTACGCCTTCTCGGTCAGCGACGGGGTGCTGATCCCGACCCAGCAGTCCTTCATGGACGTGAAGGAGACGGTGCGCACCTTCAAGGTGGTGGCGGATTCCGTCGGCGTGCTGAAACACACCCCGGCCTCAAGCGTGGTGATCGTCCGCACCCAGGCCGCCATCGAATCCCGCGTCGACCGCCACGCCCGCAGCCTGCTGGACGAACATGGCGTCCCGGCCTTCCGCACCGAACTGATCGAGCGCTCTCTGCTGAAGGAGATGACCTACACCGGCCACGGCCCGGGCGAAGTCAATCCCGACAGCAACGCCGACAAGAACGTCCGCGCCCTGACCGACGAGTTCGTCGCCTTTCTGGACTCCTCCCCGGCCAATCCGCTGATCCCGCGAAGATGAGGAAAATGATTTCATGATATTTAATCATGATTTTTTAGAAAGATTTTTTATCATGATTTCATGATATTGTGTCGCGCCGGATGATCGTCCTGATCGCAACGCTCAGGGCATCGGCCCATGGCTTTTGCCCATTGCGACTTTTCCAATCCGGCATCAAAAGCCTGGGTATGCCAATCCCATGTCGGATACAAACACGGTATTGGCGACAGTGCTGCAAGGGGAAATCATGAGTTTCCGACTCCAATCCGTTCGGACGCCCGAATGTTACAGAATCCCTTTGTATAAGAGGTCGTGGACGCATGACGAGTTGATTGAAATTTTTCCTGAACAGCCCCTGCGTATATTGGATGTCGGGGCAGGCGAAAACCCATTCGAGGGGCGCGCCAATGACCAAATCGTTACCGTTGATTTTGACCACACCACTTCACAGACCATCGTATGCGATTTTGTCCATGAATGGCCGTTCAAAGATGAGGAGTTTGACTTTATCTACGCCAGTCATGTGATTGAGCATCTGTATGCTCAAGATCGCGATCGCGTGATTAACTCCATCTTTAGAAGCTTGAAACGTGAAGGGTTGCTTTTCATTCGTGTCCCACACCAAAGCAGCATTCAGGGAACCGGATGGGAGCATCACACTCTTTATGGTCTCAATGCATTTTATAGCTTAACCCATGGAAAAAACCCATATCTCCCGATGATGGAACTGATAAGCATTGGAGCTTATTCTGGAAGCATCGATAAATTTAATAAAAGGAGAAGATTATTTTCGGAAATCATTGACAGGATACTGAATAAATCACACAGAATCACGGATTTGTTACTTTGCTTTCTGATCGGCGGCATTCCAGAAATTCAAGTGCTATTGAGAAAACCCTAAATATACCGCATCGAGCACCGTCTCGTGCCAATTGTCCCAGGTTGCCCCTTCTCAGGTGAACGCAGCAGCATCGAGCCGGTGGTCGCGTGGAGTCCGTCATCGCCATGAGCGCCTGATCCCGAACTCATCCCCCGCCTGTGCATCGTCAAAATACCCGTCCACCCTCTCCAGCAATGTTCATGCTGCAATCATTTGCGCATGTCCGACACAGCAGAACCATAAGTGGCTGCGTAATCGGGCCAGGGAGACGGCAGCCGGATTGCGTGAGCCGGTCATCCGGACCATTCCGACCGTAAGTGGCGCCGGCCTGCCTGTTCCTCGACGTGCACGGACCCAATAAAATATGACATGTCTTTATCAACATTAATCATGATTCCATGTCATGTGAGGAACGGATGGCTTCCGACTTGAAGCTTGGAAAGACTGGACGATGCTCTTCCCCACCTATCGCCCCTTACGTCGCGTCCCCAAAGTTGGAAAACCGGAAGGGACGAACGCCTTCCAGTTCGGTCAAGACGGAAGGGCGAAAGCGCCATCCGCGAATCAGTCCCCATTTATCATATCATGATTTTATATTTATTTATATGCCATGACTTCATGCCATGAAATGATCTCTCCTATCATCAGGCTTTACGCCCGCCCTCAGTCGGTGGACGAGACCGCCGGGTTGCTTTCTTTCCCAGGCATGGGTCTGCGGGAAAGCAGTCGCGGCCTTTACGGTCGAGCGCAAGTCAAGACGTCCGCTCGACCGCATCATAGGACGGCAACCGGCTTCCCCCGGCTCTGCCGATCCCATAACCTTTATTTCATGATATTGCTTCATGGTATTATCTCACGATTTCCCCGGTCTTCCCCCCTGTGTTTCCCACGCCACGCCCGCCGGCTTTCCGCCATGTTGCCGCCTACCCCCGCCAGATGTCGCAAAGACAGGACGGCAAGTCATGATATTGCTTCATGGCTTATCCGGCCGGCCCCCATGCCGGCAACGTCCCGACCGGAGTCTCCATGTCGACCGACAGCCACGCCAAGCCTCCTTTGAAAGCCGTCGCCAAGCCGGCCCGTCCTCCGCTGGGCGGGATCGGGATCGGCGGGCTGGGCACGGATGACGTCGATCCGATCCGCCAATATGGATTGAGCAAGGGCTTCCTGCCGACCGAAACGGAGCCGCCTGCGCCGCCCCAACCAGGCATCTCCCATGCCGCAGTCCACCAACCCACGTTCCAGCCCGCTCCGCAGCCACAGCCGGCACCGGCGACCGCCATCGTCCGCCCGGCGCCGACCCGGCCGTGGCAGGCGATGCTGCCGGATTACCTGGTGGAGGAGTTGCGGCAGGCCGCCGCACGCGAAGGCACCGCCCAGAAGGTGATCGTGCTGAAGGCGCTGCGACAGGCCGGCTTCCGGATCGACGACATCGACCTCCAGGATCTGCGGCGGCGCTGAGCCTCCCGCTTTTGAGTCCCGGGCGGCCCCAAGAAGCACTCAAGTGCAGCCGAAGGGACGGTTTGACTCTCCATGAGTAGCCGTCTATGCCCTACCCGCGCTCTGCTCCTGCTCCAACCGATTGCAGACCACCAGCGACGACGAGAGATGAAGGCAAACATTACCCAGGCCGTTCCGGCGCCGCCCCCTCAGGTGGCCTTGCCTCTTCAGGCCTCGCCCCATCCGGTATCGTCGGCACCGGCCCCAGCACCAGCTCCGCCCCCGGCCGCCAGCCAGGGCTCCCATGGCCTCAGCATCGAGATGCTGGAAGCCATGCTGGAGCAGAAGCCACTGGATCCCAACGTCTGGAGCGCGCTGGGGGCCCTGCTGCGCCAGGCCGGTAAGCCGGAGGCGGCGATCGCCTGCCAGCGGCGCGCGCTGGAGATCGACCGGCGCCATGTCGGCGCCTGGACCAATCTCGGCAACGTGCTGGGCGATGTGGAGCACTATGACGAGGCCATTGCCGCACAGGAGCATGCGGTGGTGCTGTCGGGGGGCAGCGCCAACCTGCTGTCCAACCTGGTGGTGGCGCTGCGGCACGGCTGCCGCTTCAACCGTGCGCTGGAGATCCTGGACGTCGCCCTGCACGCCCGGCCCAACGACCCGGGGCTGCTGTGGGACCGTGCCCTGACGTTGCTGCAGGTCGGCCGCTATGCCGAGGGTTTCCGCGACTACGATTCCCGCCTGTCGCTGCCCAATTACCAGAACCGCGTCGCGGGCGGCACGATGTGGGATGGCGGGGCGCTGAACGGCAAGACCATCCTGCTGACCACCGAACAGGGGTTCGGCGACGTGCTGCTGACCGCGCGCTATGCGCCGATGGTCAAGGCGCGCGGCGGCCGGGTCCTGCTGGAATGCCATCCGGAACTGCAGCGCCTGCTGTCCGGGCTGGAGGGCATCGACGGCTTCGTGCGCGCCGGCACCCCTTATCCGGCCTACGACGTCCATTGCCCGCTGATGAGCCTGCCGCACCGTCTGGGCACGACCATCGACACGGTGCCGCCGCCCGCCCGCCTGACCGTTCCAGCCGAAGCGCGCGAGAAGGCCGCCCGGCTGGTCCCCGGCCCGGACGGGACGATCAAGGTCGGCATCATCTGGTCCGGCCGTGTCACCTTCAAGGACAACGCGCGCCGCGCCACGACGCTCAGCCGTTTCCTGCGCTTCCTCAACGTGCCGAAGGTGCGGCTCTACAGCATCCAGAAGGGTCCGCCGGAGGCGGAGCTGGCGACGCTCGGCACCTCGACCCTGATCACGCCGCTGGGGCCGCATTTCAACGACTTCGCCGATACCGCGGCGGTGCTGGAACGGCTCGATCTGGTGATCATGACCGACAGTTCGGTGGCGCATCTGGCCGGCTCGCTGGGCCGCCCGGTGTGGAACCTTCTGCAGTTCATGCCCTACTGGGTCTATGGCGACGGCAAGGGTGAGACAACCCCCTGGTACCCGTCGATGCGTCTTTTCCGCCAGACCACGCCGGGCGACTGGGACAGCGTGTTCGCAGCCGCCGAACAGGCCCTGCGTCAGGTGGTGGCGCTGCGGACCTGAGGGCAAGCACCGGCCCGGTTCCCAAAAGCCCCCATGCGCTGCTCATCGCCATGGGGGCGGGACGTACGGTCTCCCCGTTTTACTGCCGCGTCCCGCCGATGGGCCGCAGCGCCTCGGCAACCTCGGCCAACACGCCGCTCCAATCGCCGGGAATGGCCTGACGGAACAGGCGCAAGCTCGGGTACCAGGGGGTTGCCGGCCCCCTCAGCCCCCAGAACCATGCCGGCATGAACGGCAACAGCACCCACCCCGGAACGCCCAGCCCGCCGGCGATATGGGCGGTGGTGTTGTCGATGGTGATGACCAGATCCATCGCCGCAACCAGGGCCGCAAAGCCATCGAGGTCGCCGGACGGATCGATGTCCGGCTCATGGAAAAGGCCGGCGAGGCACCGCTCCCGGTCGTCGGCACCATATTGCAGGTTGATGAGGCGTCCTCCAGCCGCCGCCAGCCCCGGAGCGAGAGCCGCCGCAAGCTGTTCCAGGCCAAGCGAACGGGCTTCACTGGCAACCGAGCGCCAGGAGATGCCGATGCACAGCCGGGCATCGCCGTGGCGGGCGCGCAAGGCCGCGACCTTGTGGCGATCGGCGGCCAGATAAGGCCGCTGACGGGCGAAATCCTCCGGCCTGCGCCGCAGATAGCGCGGCAAATCGCTTGCCCGGACTTGCGCCACGCTGTCCGCTCCCGAGCCGGGCGCCGCCAGGGCGGATGGGCCGTCCGCTCTCGCCACCACCTCCGTTCCAGGCAAAGAGCGCCGCAACAGGGGGACGAGACGGGGGTCGCAGGCAAGACGGCAGGCAATGCCGGTCTCGGCCAGTTCCGGGATCAGGCTGGCGAACAGGATCTCATCCCCCACCCCCGGTTGCCCCACCACCAGCAACCGGCCGGCCGCTATGGCAGCCCCCGACCAGCGCGGCGGGCCGTCCTCCCCCCCTCCCGGCGGCGCCGTGCTCTGCCAGTGGGCCGCCAGATCGTCCCATCCGCCGGCCATCTCTCCCAGCAGAAGCCGGGCAACCCCCCGGTTGACCCGCAAACCGGTATTGTCCGGCTCCATATGCAGCGCCCGGTCATACAGGGCGATCCCATTCTGCGGCCTGCCCCGATGCACCCGCGCATTGGCAACGAGCGCATAGCCTTGGACCGAGTCGGGGGCCAGGACGATCACCCTGCCGCCATGCCGCTCCACATCGGGCAGCCGCCCCTGCGCCATCGCCACCAGCGCGCTGTTGAGCGCGGCTTCCACCGTCTCCGGGGCCAGGCGGCGTCCGTGCGCCAAAGACCGTTCGGCGGCCTCCTGGGCTCCCTGGGCGTGCAGGACGGCTCCGCGATTGATGTGGGCCATCGCCAGATCGGGCACCAGCAAGGCAACCGTGCGGAATGCCACCTCGGCCTGCTTCAAAGCACCTTGCCGGTACAAAAGCATCCCGTGCTGGAATGCCACCTGGGCCATCAGCGGGTCGCAACGCAGCGCCACCCCATAGACCGCAACCGCGCCGGCCTCCTCGCCCTGGTCCACCAGCAGGGCCGCATACTCTGCAAAGGCGGTGGCGTCGGCTGGACATAAGGCGATGAGGCGCCGGAGGCAGGCCAGTCCGGTCCTGCGGTCGCCGGCCTTCGCTACGGCCTTGCCCAGCAAGCGCCACCCATCGGCGTTCACAGGATCGGCCCGCAGGAGGAGACGATACAGCGCCATCGCCTCCTCCAGGCGCCCGGCGCCATGGTGATCCGCTGCGAGACGCAGAACGTCGCCGGTCGTCGCCATAAATCTGGTGGTCCAATGCCGTTATGCACACCCAATGCGCATCCTTAATCCGCCGCAGCGAGGCAAGCCAGGACAATTCGCAGCCCGAACGGCCTCCCCATGTGGGCAGGGCTTCAAACCGGCTGGCGTCTCCCGCATCCGACGGGACATGCACCTTTCTATCCGCCACCCCCGCGATCCGGCCATAGCGGGCCAACAGCTGCTCCAGGATCTGACAGTTCTGGCCGAAGACATCGACCGGTCGGAACCGATCGAGCATGCGCTGACCGCGTTCCGGGCTTTGGGCGGCAAACCGAACGGCGCAGCCTGGACTCTTCGTCAGCGATTGCACGCGGTGGACACCTCCTTGGCCGCCGCCCATGAGGTGTTGGTGGCGCCGGCGACAAGGTCCCCCCGCACCCTCCTTGTACGGCTCCTGGCGGGAGGATCGCTGGATGCTCTCGACACGACGGTTCTGCTGCCGGCCCGCTGCCGGCCGTCCATGGAGGAGGCCATGCGGCCATCGCAACAGCGTCGACTTCCTCATGGCCCCGCGTCACGCTCTGCCGATCCACATGCGCCACGGCCTGTTGGATGAGAGGCCCAGCCGCTCAGCGGCCGGGCGGCAGGAAGCTGAGATCGCAGGCCCAGAGCCGCTCGCCGCCGCGGTCGGCGATGTCGCGCACCACGCCGGCCTTGGCGAGTTGCTCCACCAGCAGATGCACCCCGCGCAGCGACAGACCGCACCGCCCCTTCAGCTCGCCCGCCACCCGGCTGATGGTGAAGGCCGGACGGTCGTGCAGCCAGTCGAGCACGTCGGGCAGGCGCGAGCTGCTGCGTCGCGGCGTGGCGGCCAGCCGCGCCTCCCAGTGTTCTTGGACCAGATCAAGGTGCCGCAATCGCTCCAGCTCATGCGCCACCAGCTCGGGAATGCTGTCGAGGACCCAGCGCGTCCAAGCAGCCTCGGTCCCGGCCAGGGCGAGGCGGTAGCCGGTGACTTCCCGGGGGAGGGCCGTCGTCAGCGGTGGCCACGCATGATGCAGGTGGCAGGCCCCCCGGACCAAGTCGGGGGCGGCGAGCCAGACCACCACATTCCACCAGGAGGTCGGCGGCCGTTCCGCCGCGACGGCGGCTCGTAAGGCGGCGCTCTCGGCATCGTCGTCCGGACCGCGGCGCTCCGGCGCTCCCGGATCGGGCCGCAGCGCCAGGGCGCGGATCGCCGCCGCAGCGCCGAGCAGGCCGGGCGCAGCCGCCAGGGCCTCCGCCACCGCCTCCAGCGCCGGACCGGCCTCGGCGGCGCGGGCCTCACCGAGGCCGACCGGACGGCCGCCCTGGGCAACACTCCAGCGCCGGTGCAACTCGTCCAGCCAGGGCCGGGTCCAGGGCGTCAGCAGCGGCGGCGGCGGGACGGCCACATTGCCTTCCACGTCCTCCGGCTCTTCGCCGCTCCCGAGGTCGATCGCCTCCAGGGCGGCGATCGAGGCGCGCACCGCGGCCACGACGTCCCCCGACTCCTCCTCCCTGGCCGGGGTTGCCGCGGACCGGATGGGGGCACGCTCCAGCGGCAGGGCGGCGGTCAGACCGGCCGGCAGCTGGGCGAACAGCGGCACCAGCAGGGCGGCGCGGGCGGCCTCGCCCCGGGCGTGCTCCGGCGCGGCGAGGGCGCGCTGGAAGTCGTGGGCGTCGAGCCGGTGGCCGTCGAGGCGGATCACCGCGGCGGCCGAGCGGCGGGCGGCATCGGCGGCGAGGCGCCGGCGCCGCGCCGGGTCGGCGAGGGCCTGGTCGAGGCGGCCGAGCGCGCGTTCGGCGGCGAGCAGGGCGGGGAGACAGGAGAGGACGGTCATCGCGGTTCCAGGAAAAGCCGCGCCAGGATAGCCGATTGCAGTGATTGTTGCTAACTGCACCGACATCGAAGGGTAGGAAAAACCGGCCTTTGATAACGCCATGATAATGACAGTTATCAGGGCGTTATTATATTGCCTTGCCCGCCGCGATTGGCTCGGCTAGCTTGGACGGCGTCGTTTTCCCGCCCGAGGCCGCTGTGAACCACCGCCCCGACCGCCCGATTAAGTCTCCCGCCGACGACCGCCTCGGGCGCGACGGCTTCGTCGCCCGCCTCGCCCGCGCCCTGGTCACCTCGGATGGCCGAGCCAGCGGTGTCGTGGTCGGCCTCACTGGTCCCTGGGGCAGCGGCAAGTCGTCTCTGCTCAACCTGCTGCAGGCGGAGATCGAACGGCAGCATCCGGCTGCGGTGGTGGTGCGCTTCGATCCCTGGCTGGTGTCGGGCCGCGACGACGTGATCACCCAATTCTTTGCCGAGCTGCTGGCGACGATCACCATGGTGGGCACCGCCAACGGCCGGCATGGCGATATGCTGCGCGACCTGGGCGCCAAGCTGGCCGGCTATGCCAAGGATCTCGCGCCGGCCGCCGGCCTGTTCAGCGTGGTGCCCGGCGTCGGCATGGCCGCGGCAGGGGCTGTCAGGGTGGCCGAGACTTTGCTGACCCGCGACCGGTCCCTGGCGGCGCAGCATCGGGAACTGGCCGACATGCTGACCGGCGTCGACGTGCCGATTGTCGTCCTGATCGACGAACTCGACCGGGTCGAGGACGCCGAGGTCCGTGCCGTCGCCCAGCTCGTGCGTGCCGTCGCCGACTTTCCGGGCATTTCCTACCTGCTTGCCTACGACCGGAGCCGGGTGATCGAGGCCCTTGGCGACAAAAATTCGGAGCGCGGGGCTGCCTATCTGGAGAAGATCGTCCAGTTGGAGATTCCCCTGCCCGTCGCCGTAAGGTCCGAGACGCAGGGCCTCTTCACGACGGAGTTCGAGGCTGCGGTGCCGTCCGGTGTTCGCCCGGATGGCTGGCGCTCCGATCCGCGCTGGACGCGTCTGCTCGCAATCGCCACCGATGGCCTGCTGACCACGCCGCGCGACAGCCGACGGGTGTGCGGCATGTACGCCGTGCTGGCGCCGATGGTCGTCGGTGAAGTCGATTGGCTGGACCTGCTGGGCTATTGCATTCTGCTGGCCAAGGCTCCGGCCGTTGTCGAGGCGATCCGCCGCAAGCCGCGCCTAGTGGTGCGTGATGCTCCGGTTGACCGGGAGGCGGACATAGATTGGGTCGCCTTCTCCGAACAGGAGCGGGCCGGTCCAGACCGGCGGCTGGCCGATTTGGGCGTCGAAGCCGAAACGCCGCTGGCCCACCTGCTGGCGCTTCTGTTTCCACGGTTGCGCACGACTGGCGCGGCGCCCCTCCCGGACATCGCCGACAGTCTGGGCCGGCATCGCACACTGATGACGGTGCTGCGCCTCGGCCTGCTGCCCGGTGCCGTATCCCGCCATGAAATCACACGCTTCCTGGCCGGCGACGAGGGCAGCATGCTGATACAGCTTCAGGCACGCTCCGCCGAACAGACCCTCGGCCCCTTCCTTGACCGGCTGCAGGATGTCTACCGGGAAATCGCGGACCCCGCCCCCGAGCGGACCCTTCGGATTCTCGGTCGCATTTCCCGAGACATCGATGCCGCCACGCCGGAGCACAGCGGCGAATGCCATGCGCGCTGTCTCTGGTTCATTGAGCTTCTGCATCAGGCGGTGAAACGGTGCGGCGTGCCCATCGAACTCGGAGCACGCGTGCTGACCACACTGCTGGCAGACGGCCATCTCGACGCCGTAGCGACGGTGCTGCGCCATCAAGGTTCTGCGCTCGGCCTGTTCGGGGACAAGCAGCAAGACATCAACGACGCGTGGCTGTCGCCTGAGACTGTCAAGCATCTAGCCGGCGAGTTGGCCAAGGTCGTGCTGGCCCACTGGAAAGCTGGGACCCTGCTGTCAGCCGTTTATACCCCCGAGCCCTTGTTCTTGACGCACAACCTGGACCAGTGGAGCGAAGATTGTCGTGCCGGTCTGACAGAGCGTGTTCGCGTCGACGATGGCGCGCTCCGCACCGTCACGCTCCTGCTGTTCGGCTATGGCATGATGGGGTTCGCACACGTCAACACCTTCTTGGATGCTGCTCTGCTGCAAGAGCGTCTAGCGGCGGTTGCGGACGCCGATCCTGCGTGGGCTGGTCGAGCCGGGAACGCCCGATGGTCGGCCTTGAACTGCCGGCGGTTCTGACGATGGCGAAAACCACCACTCTTCCATCCGCTACCGCAGTGGCTATTCCCTTCGCTTTCCTGCCCTCGCTGAGTCCCGAGATCGTGGAGAGCCTGCGCGTCGCCATCACCGGGCCTATGGCCGTGGCAACCCGGCGGGCGCTGCTCGGTGACGGGCGGACCTTCGTGCGCTGGTGCGCCCAAGCCGGTTTGGGTGCGCTGCCGGCGTCGCCGGGTACGGTACAGGCATTTCTTACCGCCGCCCGCGCCGCCGGCCGCAAGGACAGCACCGTACGCCGCTACCGCAGCTCGCTCGCCTGGTGGCATGCCGCCGGCGGCTTCGCCAATCCGTGCGCCCGGTCGGCCATGGCCGTGCCGGTGCCCGCGACCACCCTCACCGATGCCGCCATGGCCGCGCTGCGCGGCTTCATGGACGTTGCCCAGCGCGGCTATGCCAAGGCGACCCTGCGCGCCACCGAGGCCGACGTTCGGCTGTTTGCTGGCTGGTGCGGACAGCAGGGGCTGTCCTGGCTGCCGGCCGAGCCGGAGACGGTGCGGCGGTACATCCAGACGATCGGCAAGGCCCGCAAGCCGGCGACCATCGCGCGCTATCTTGCGTCGATCAGCCTGATCCACCGCGCCGCCGGCCACACCGACCCCTGCCGGCACTGGAGCGTGACGCTGGAACGGCGCGGGCATGCGCGCGAGGTGGGCTCCGAGCGGCGACAGGCGGCCGCCCTGACCGACGCCGTGCTGGCCCCCATCCTCGATCGGCTCGATCCGGCCCAGCCCGACCGGCCGAAACCGCTGAAGCCCATCGACCTCCGCGACCGCGCGCTGCTGCTGGTCGGCCGCGACACCCTGGCACGCGCCAACGAGCTGGTGGCGCTACGTTGGGAGGATCTCCACCCGGTCGATCTTGCCCTAAACCCGGATGCGCAGCCGGGAGAGGCGACCATCCGCATCCGCCGCTCCAAAACCGACCAAGAAGGGCAAGGTGCCGAGGCTTGGCTGTCCGCTGAAACCGTGGCAGCGCTCGCTGCCTGGCGCGCGGTGGCGCCGCGGTGGCCGGCCGACGCGGACGGGGAGGGGCCGAACACCCGGGGCGGGGCTTTTCTGTTCTGCCACCTGTCGCGCAGTGGCGTCGGCGAACGGATGAGCCCGGCGGCGGTGCGCCGCGTGGTGGAACGGCGTACTGGCGAAGCGAACCCACTCGCCGTCGGCTTCAGCGGGCATTCCCTGCGCGTCGGCGCCGCTCAGGACCTGCTGGCCGCCGGCGTCGATCTGCCCGGACTAATGCAGGCGGGGCGGTGGACGTCGCCGGTGATGCCGGCCCGTTACACCGAGCGCCTACGGGCAACACGAGGCGCGGTGGCTCGGGTGCGGCGAGGGAAAGGGAAAGGGTAATTCCTGCATCTTCTGGTTGGGGTCGTGTCCCATGACGTGGTGTTCCGGCACAGAGCATTCCCCCGCTGATGGAGATCAATGCTTCGTACAGTGGAAGTCTGGAGCGCATGCTCATCTTGCGCTACCCGAAGATGTAGCATATCCGTCGGACGGAGGGACAAGATGGCTCAATTAGAAGGGACCATACGGTCGTTCGTGGCTGTGAAGCGGTTTGGCTTCATCGACGGTTCCGATGGAAAAAGCTATTTTTTCCATGTCAACGGCTTCGCAGAACGCGTTGATCCAGAGCGGATCGTCGAAGGGGCGCTGGTCACTTTTGATCCGGTTCCGACGCCGAAAGGCGTGGAGGCCCGCCAAGTACGTGTGGCGCGCGACCAAGCACTTTACTGGGTTCGTCCTGACCGCTTTCTGTTCCTCAAAGAGACCAGCCTGAAGAGGGGTAGGGTGCTGGTTGAAGCGGATGCTGTTGGGGTTAGCGGGAAGGAATCTCCCGACGAAGCCCGGGCTGCGCTTGCCGACTTGGCACATAGTCTGGGTGCCACTGCCGTGCTCGGCGCCCGCTACGTGAAGGGCACTGCGAGCAGCGGCAACTACCGATACACCGTACATGGATACCAAGGGATTCCGGCCGTCGTTATGGAGCCAATGGTGACGACCGACCTGAAGCGCGTGGAGCAAAATGAAAAGGAGTGCGGCGAGCTCATCTACGAGTTCCAGGATCGCTACAGAAAGTACCAGGAGACACTACGCCGTGAGCGTTTTGTGCGGGCCGTGCTCAAGTGCGTGTTCTGGGGAGCAGCTGCCGTGTTGGTGCTCGCGTTCCTGAGACGGTAGGATTCGCAAAGACCTGAATACCGACGCTTCAACTCTGTCAGGGATCCGTTGTCGTTGGAATCTGGGGTCACGACACCAAAGTAAGATTCGTCTGGGATATCGGAACACGGTGAGACCCTGTGCTCCTACATCCCGCAGGGCCGGCTTGTCATAACGTCCGGACTCTGCTTTACGAGACGAAGGTTCCGTCCTGGCGCGCCCGTGTGCGCGGTTGCAGAAGTGGCCTTGTGCAACCGCCCTTACTGTGCGCCGCCCCGCGTGTCGGATAGTATGGGCACCGTGATGGTTGCGGACCATGCGGGGGCATGATGACACGGGAAGAGTTCGAGCACCTTGATAAACTGCGGAAGGAGCGTCGGCAGGTACTGGCGATGGTCAGTGACTCGCGTCGGGAGTGGGCGGCGATCGAGATCCGGCTTCGCGAGCTGAAAGCGGAGAAGAAGCAGTGCCCAGCCGATAAGGCCCGGTTGGCCGCCATACAAGCCGAAATCAAGAAACTGCAGACCGACTTGAAGCGGGAGGAAGACATAAGAGATCAAGCAATGGATACCGTGAGAAATATCAATGCCGAGTGCCTGGTGGTTCGGAACAGCGGTGCCAGCGTGCAGGCGGTGGTGCCCTCCTCCATGATGTCCGACGACCGTCTCAGGATGGCGGATGCCTTCTTCGACGCCTTTAAGACGATGGAGAAGCATCCAATGTCATGGTGGCCGTCGCACTTCCTCCTCACCCACATGATCGAGTTGGCGCTGAAGGCATTCCTGGGCGCGCGCGGTATCGACGATAAGGTTCTCACGAAATGCTTTGGTCATGACCTTGGCGCGCTTCTGGACGAGGCGCAGGACCGGAAGCTGGGTCTGGACAGTGCCGTTCTCGCCGATCTGCAGGAACTGCACGAGACACATTACCGTTTATGGGGACGCTACCCGTACTACGAGGACCGTGTGGTCTATGTGATCGACCATTTTGAGAAGAGCGCCGGCACGTTGCTGACGACGGTGCGCCGGGCATTGCGCGGCGGCTACGACAGCGTCTGCCTGTGAGGTCGCCGGTCGCGCCTGTCCAGCGCGGTTGCAAATCCCGATGTTCCATCATCGCTGTTCGGCGTTGCGTGCCCCCCTCGCGCGCGCGAGGCCGGCTGTGCGCGGTTGTACGGGCGGGTTTGTCATAACGTCCCTCCGCGGCCGGGTTGTAGGGGCGTAACCCACTGATTTGACGCCCCTTCGCGCGGGGGTGGAAGTTATGCGAAAGCGCCCGGGCGGGGCGGAATCAAGATGTGGTAGGACAGGGCCGAAATCCCGGCGCCCCCCGGTTGAATCCGCCCGCTCCGCCGGAGGGGTCGAAGCGGACCCGCCGGCCGCGGCCGAAAACCACCCGCGGAACGCGAAACTCCGTCGCACCCTCTTGTTCAAGGCTGATTAGCTTTCCACCCTTTCCGCTGAAATTGCAGAAAGGCCTCCCCCGTGACCGAAAACCCCACCGTCACCAGCCGCGTGACCATGACGCGACCGCGCGGTGCCATCCGCATCGAAGACCACACGGCCACTGCCGTCGTCGGTGTCACCGGTCCCATAGCTGTCGAAGAGCGTCCATTCACTTGGCCCGGCCTCGGCGCCGAAGACCATGTGCCAATGTTGCTGACCTTCGCCCGCTGGGCCATCGGTCGCCAACTGGCCGAGGCCCTCCGCCGCCCGTTCGACACCACCGTCGCCAGCCAAACAGAAGACGGCTGGCAAACCGTCTTCACCTGGAGCGGCGGCGGTACGCTGCCGATCACCGTGACACTGTCGGAGTTCGTTTCCTACGCCCACGCTGACGCAGCCGCCCGAAAGATGGTCGAAGCGTTCATTCCCACCCTGGTGCCCGACGGCGGCACCGTCCTGCGCTCGTCAGATCGGGTCGGTTACGCGTCTAAGAACGCAAACCCGCCGCCGTGGATCATGCAGATCCTGAACAGTGCGGCGCTCTATCCCTGACGGTGGACATGTAACCGGGGGGTCCCTTGCGGGAAGCCACCCGGCACCGCATACTGACCGCTACCGCCGGCCGGGTCTGGAACACCCGGCCGGCGGTGGCCAGCCGGTCAGGTCACGCTGCGGATGAAGATGATCACCGACCCGACGAACCGCAGGCCCTGGGCAAACCAGGTCAGGCGGCGACGGTGGCGGATCAGGCGGCGGTAGACTTTCGACGTCGTGTTCATCGGTAGCTCCAGTTGGCAGTTCGAGCGGGCGCGGGGGCGTGGCGTCCAAACCGTCCCCCGCGGCCCTCCCACCGACCATTCGGTGGTGAAGAAAGCATCGCCTCCCGACCTCTCCCGCGGCAATAAAAAAGTGAGCCATTAGGCAAGACGATGCCGGGGCTTTGACCAGTCATTAACCGGCGTTGCCCGGATGTCCCACAAAGGGGCTTCGGATTAGAATAGGAATAGGAATAGGAATACGCCTACAACATCATCGTCGAAATGTTTTGTTCTGTTTACATCCCTGCACAACATCGCGTTGAACCGCTGGATTAACTTCGTCCGCTACCGACAACACCGGCGGCAACGTTGCCAACGCCAACATCGGTCGCAACGGCGGTATCCTTGCCAACGGACCGATCATCCCCTTCGGCCGCTTCCGTCCCCGGCGTTCCCCCGGTTGAATCGCACTCCCC
Organism: Azospirillum sp. B506; assembly: GCF_000333595.1. Lineage (GTDB taxonomy): Bacteria > Pseudomonadota > Alphaproteobacteria > Azospirillales > Azospirillaceae > Azospirillum. Next base: position 16,589 of record NZ_BADK01000023.1, on the reverse strand, counting down.
GCCGCCGGCTCGAAAACCGGACCCGACCAGGACGGCGGAAAGCCGCGCGCCCCGCGTGAAGCCGCCATCTTTTTGCACGACATCACAAATTTTGTGTTTATAGAAACACAAAATTTGGGTAAGCTGAAGGCATCAAGACGGGGGGAAGGAATGGGCAAGCTGACGAACTTCGGGAAGGTGTGGGTGGGGGTCCAGACCCGGGACCACAACCCGGCGCACTTCCACCTGAAGGGCGCCGGCGTCCGCGCCATGATCGCCATCGACCCCGTCACCATCCTCCGCGGCAAGGTGCCGTCCGACCTGTGGCCCCAGGTCCAGGCCTGGGCCATCGCCAACCGCGCCGCCCTGGTCGCCGAGTGGAACAAGTGCAACCCCCTCTACCCCACGGTCTGAAAGGAGGCCCCCCATGAGCGAAGCGTTCGTCACCGGCATCGATCCCCGCCCCGTCCCGGAGATCGCCCACGTCGAAGCCGGACCCGGCACCCTCCTCACCGTCGAGTGGGTCGGCGGCGGCGGGGTAACCGTCGATCTCGCCGGCTGGATCGCCCTGCACGACATCGAGGCCCTGCGCATCCCCGGCATCTTCGCCAAGCCCGAAATCGGCGAAGACGGCGACACCGTCCAGTGGGCCGGCAGCGAGGACCTGTCCATCGACAGCGTCCATCTGGAGCTGCTCGCCGACCAGCAGGCCGCCTTCGGCGCCGCCGAGCTGGTGGCGTGGCAGGACCGCCACCGCCTCTCCAACATCGAGGCGGCCGACCTCTTCGCCGTCCATGTCAACACCTGGAGCAACTACCGCACCGGCGCCAGCCCGGTGCCGCGGCCCCTGGTGATCGCCGCCCGCGCCATCGACCGCGACCCCCTGCCGCTCGCCGCCTTCCTGCGCCCCCGCCGCCCCCAGGCCGCCTGACCGAACGCCCTTGCCATGTGGACCCTGCCCCTGCTGCCCGGGGGGGCGCGCCTTCGGCCTTCAAGGGCGCGGCGGCAGGGGACGTGTCTTGAGGTACTGCTCGGCGATCTTCTGGACGCGGGCACGGTCCTGCTCATCCCAGAGGGCGAGCAGCTCGCGGGCGCGGGCCTTGTCGTGTTCGGCATCGGCGGCGGAGTGGGCCTTGGCCATTTCCGCCGCCGATGCCAGCCTGGGCGTGGGGCGGGGGTGCGGCCGGACGGTGATGTCGCCGGGGTTTTCAGGGGTGCCGCTGTAGGTGGCGTGGAGTTTGTCCACGTTGGTGCTGCCGGGGTGGCTGACGGTTTTCGCCTCCAGGTCGATCATGTAGGGCGGATTGCCAGCCGGCCCGCGGGGATTGTGGATGGGTTGTTTCATGGGGGTGTCCTCTGTCGGGTCGTCGCCTTCCTTCGACATGGGGAGCGTCGCCGGCCGGCGCAAAGGGAGTAAACGGCCCCCTCCCGCGCGTGGGGCGCCGTTTACTCCCTTTGCCGGTGCGGACCTGACGGCCGAAATCATCACCGCGCACTTGGAGGTGCGGTTCTCACCGGAGCGGCGGGATTGGGTCCGGTGGGTACGCGCGGCGCTCCGGGATCTGGACGCGCAGCATCATTGAGCTGGGCCGCTTGGTCGGTCGACAGCGTTTGGGCTTCAGCCGATGGCGGCGACGGTGCCGAGCAGCATCAGGATGCCGACGGTGCCGGCCCGATAGGTGTTCAGCAGCAGACGAACCGCGTGGATGTGCATCGGTGTCGGCTCCCGCCCGCCGAGCCAGATGACCGCCAGGGCGGTGATCAGCGACAGCAGCAGCAGAGTCCCACCGGTTTCCAAGACGATAACATAGGTGGTCATTCAATGCCCCTTCAGGATAGGTCAGCGGTTGAGTGGCCGCGATGAGGGGGCAAGTGCCTGACAAAGGACAAGCGAACCTCATCCGCGGCCGAGCAGCAGTCGGCTACGATGAAGTCCCTTGTTCCTGGGTCTGCGCTCAAGAACACTGAGGAACGGATAACTCTTTGAGACTAAACCGATCTCCAGGTCAAAGGTTAGCTATCCCTGTTGCCTCGGTCGGGCAACAGTCCGGGCGGCAGACACACCCGGCGTTACATACCAGTACTCTGGTCTTGGGGCGGTGTCCGTTAAGCCGGACGGTACCCGTTATGATGCAAATATCATCTGGGGCGTTGCCTTTGCGGCGGCAAGACCCCGATCCGCCCATTTCCGCGCGCGGTATCGCAGCAGCGGGGCCGTTCCAAGAGTGGGGGCCCCCCTCGCTTTCGGTTGTGCGGGCGCATTTTCCATATATCCCAGAGCCTGCTTTACGAGCCGGGCGTCCCAAGGTATGTGCGGTAGATCGACATAGCCTCTTGGATGGTGGCCAGGGTGTCCGGGCCGCCGTCGCCAATGGTCCTGTGGATCTCGGTGGCGGTTATAATGCCACAATCGAAAGCTGGCGCGGGGATGATGGTTAGCCGGATGCCCTGCGGGAGCGGCTCCGCTTTCCTGAGAGCATGGTGCTTGGTGGCATTGGCGGCCGGTTCCAAGGCGCCGAAGGCGTCCGATTGTTTCTTCAGATGCCCGAAGAAGGCTTTTTCGCTGTCGCTGTTGTGGATGCGCGCGCGGTCTCTAGGCGGTAAACTCATAAATCGTCTTGGCCTAGAGAGTGGTGTCGTGATTCAAGGGTTTCCCGAAGGAGCCCTTGATGACGTGCCGCCGCTACGAACTCACGGACCAGGAATGGTCGATCCTATCGCCGCTACTGCCGAACAAGCCGCGCGGTGTGCGGCGTGTGGATGATCGCCGGGATCGTGTCCCGAGGCGTGGTGTAGGATCGCGGGGCGCTCATGTGGTCTCCGGCAGGTCTGGCCGGGACGGTCACGCGGCCGCAGCGGGCAACGTGAGGGCGAGATCATCGCGCAGCGGAGCGATGGTTTCCAGAGTCATGTAGCGCGCCCGCTGAACCGCCCATTCATCGTTCTGTTCGAGCAGGATGGCACCGATCAGGCGGGTGATCGCCGCCTCATTGGGAAAGATGCCGATGACCTCGGTGCGCCTCTTGATCTCGCCGTTTAGCCGCTCCAGCGGGTTCGTGCTGTGGATCTTGGCGCGGTGCTCCTTGGGAAAGGTCATGAAAGCCAGCACGTCCTCCTCAGCCTCGTCGAGCAGGGCGGCCAGCTTGGGCAGCTTGGGGCGGACCTGATCGGCGACCTGACGCCACTGCGCCTTGGCAGCGCCAGCGTCATCCTGGGCGAACGCGGTGGCGATGAAGGCCGACACCACACGCCGGCCGCTCCGACCGGCGTGCGCCAGGGCGTTTCGCATGAAATGCACCCGGCAGCGCTGCCATGTGGCGCGGAACACCTTGGATACCGCCGACTTGATGCCTTCGTGGGCGTCAGAGATGACCAGCTTCACCCCGGCCAGCCCGCGACGCTTCAGCTTGCGCAGGAACTCGATCCAGAAGGTCTCGGCCTCCGAGGCGCCGATGTCCATGCCCAGCACCTCGCGCCGTCCGTCGGTGTTCACGGCCACCGCGATGGTCACGGCGACCGAGACGATGCGCCCGTTCTGGCGGACTTTCACGTAAGTGGCGTCGATCCACAGGTAGGGCCAATCGCCTTCGATGGGACGCTCCAGGAAGGTCTTCACCCGCTCGTCGATCTCTTCGCACAGCCGGCTGACCTGGCTCTTGGAGATGCCGCCCATGCCGAGCGCCTTGACCAGATCATCCACCGAGCGTGTCGAAATGCCGTGGATGTAGGCTTCCTGGATCACGGCGGTCAGCGCCTTCTCGGCCATCCGGCGTGGCTCCAGGAAACCGGGGAAGTAGCTGCCCTTGCGCAGCTTGGGGATGCGCAGTTCGACGGTGCCGGCGCGGGTTTCCCAGTCGCGCTCCCGGTAGCCGTTGCGCTGGACCAGCCGCTCGGCGGAGCGCTCGCCGTGGGCAGCGCCGGTCAGGCCCTGCACCTCCAGCTCCATCAGCCGCTCGGCTGCGAAGCCGATCATCTCGCGCAGCACGTCGGCGTCAGGACGCTTCTCCAGCAGCGCGCGAAGCGCCATCATCTCGTCGGTCATCGTGGTCACCCTTCGATCGGGTTGAGGTGTGGTGACCAGACTCTACCGAAGAACCACGATGACCGCCCCGCTGTGGACAACCGGCCCGCCTACGCCAGCTCAGGGGGCGCTGCGGCGGGCCGGTTCCCCACAGCTCCTACACCACCTCGTGGGGCACGACCATCGCCGGGTTCTGAATGGTATTCTGTGGCGGTTCCGCACCGGATCGCCCTGGGCGGAGATACCGGAACGGTATGGTCCTTCGACGACCTGTTACAACCGGTTCGTGCGATGGCGGAAGGCCGGGGTCTGGGATCGGCTTCTGGAAGCGGTATCGGCAGCCTACGACGGCGACATCGTGATGATCGACAGCAGCTGTGTTCGCGTGCACCAGCACGCGGCCACGGGAAAAAGGGGGCTGGAGACGATGGCGGCATGGGACGTTCCCGTGGGGGCCTCACCAGCAAAATCCACGCGCTCGTCGATGCGGAAGGCCGCCCCGTCCGTCTGCGCCTGACTGCCGGGCAGGTTGCCGACTGCACCGAAGCCGACGCCCTGACGGAGGATCTTGGCGAGGGGGCCATCCTGTTGGCCGACAAAGGCTATGACAGCAATGCCATCCGCGCCAAAGCCACCGAGCGGAAGGCTTGGGCTAACATTCCGCCCAAAACCAACCGCAAGGGCAGCTTCGTCTTCTCGTCCTGGCTCTATCGTCAGCGGAACCTTGTCGAAAGGTTCTTCAACAAGATCAAGCAGTTCAGAGGTATCGCCACCCGATACGACAAACGACCCGAAAATTTCCTGGCGGCAGTGAAGCTCGTCGCCGTCAGGCTATGGTGCCAGGGATTATGAGTCTACGGCCTAACCCTCCAGTAGTGGTATAGCCGTTCGTGGAAGTGGAAGACCTCGCGCACGGCGCTCACTGCGCGGCGCAGGGTGTCGGGATCTCGGGCGAACTCCTCGACCAGCGGTTCGGTCACCTCGGCAAACCACTCGTCTGGTGGGCGCATATCGAGTGCGAGAATATCGTCGACGGTCAGCCGCTTAGAGGGGGGAGTTGGCATGGCAGTCTCCGATTGTCGGGAGCATGGGCGGCAACCATAGCATGGTCGCGCCCCATTTACTCCGGAGCCGCGCGCGGTCAGCGCCGGCAGGCCGCCAGCGGAGCTGCGGCATCGAGGACGGCGATGATGGGCTGGGGTCGAGCTGGCCGGTGTCCAGCAGCAGGATGGCGAGCAGGGTAAACAGGCAGGTGGCGCGGGTACGGCGGGAAAAGGATGGAAGGAAGCCGCCGTAATGGCCTGGGAGGTCGGGCGGAGGCGGGCACCATCGGCTTCGCGGCAGTTCGCTATGATTTTCAATCTCCATCGAATCTCCACACTCCCTCGACCGAAACGCAATCTGCTGCCTTCAGTTTGTCCGCGTGCTTGTTGAGACCGGCCGGCGTCTGAAGGAAAGAGAATGAGGATCGACCAGTTGCGCTGCCACGGCGGCGCCTGTGCGTTGGTGGCCGTGATGCTGATGGCGGGGTGCGAGCGGTCCGAACCGGTAGTGATCCCCCCGGCCCCGCAGGTTTCCGTTCTCACCCTTGCGCCCTCCCGACTGGAACTGACTGACGATCTGCCGGGCCGTGTCACCGCGTTGCGGGTTGCCGAGGTACGGCCGCAGGTCAGCGGCATCGTGCTGCACCGAAGCTTCGAGCAAGGCAGCGAGGTGCGTGCCGGCCAGCCGCTGTTCCAGATCGACCCGGCGCCGTTCAAGGCCGAGGTGGACATTGCCGCCGCCGCCCTGCAGCGGGCAACGGTGGGGCTGGAGCGCGCCAGGGTGCAGGTGGCGAGGCTGCAGCCGCTGCTGAAGTCCGATGCCGTCAGCCGGCAGGTCTACGACGATGCGGTGTTCCAGCAGGATCAGGCCGTGGCCGACGTGGCACAGGCCCGCGCCACCCTGGCCCGCCGCACACTCGACCTGAAATTCGCCACGGTGGAGGCGCCGATCCCGGGGCGCGTCGATCAGGCGCTGGTGACCGAGGGGGCGCTGGTCGGCGGCAGCGACGGCAATCCGATGGCGCGCGTCCAGGAGATCGATCAGGTCTATGTGGATGTCCGCCAGCCGGCGTCCTCGCTCGCTTCCCTGCGCAAGGCCCTGGCCCTGCGGCAAGCAGAGTCCGGGGACGGCCTGCCGGTCGCCATTCTGCGCGACGACGGCAAACCGTACGACGCGACCGGGCGCGTGCTGTTCTCGGGCATCTCCGTCGATCCCGGCACGGGCGACGTGCTGCTCCGCATCCTTGTCGACAACCCGCAGCGCGATCTGCTTCCGGGCATGTTCGTTCGCGCGCGGGTGCCGCGCACGAGCTACGCCGATGCCCTGACCCTTCCCCAGCAGGCGGTGGTGCGCGTCGGCGGCCAGCCGCAGGTGTGGACGCTCGACGGGAACGATCAGGCCTCGCTCAAGCCGGTGGAACTCGGCGAACTGGTGGACCGCCGCTACCGCGTCGGCGCCGGCCTCGAAGCCGGGCAGAAGATCGTGGTCGAGGGCATGGACCGTCTGTCCGAGGGCGTTCCGGTGGCCGCGCGTGACTGGCCGGTTTCCAAACAAACCGCCACCACCATGCGCTGAGCGAACAGGACGATTCCAACATGCCCCAATTCTTTATCCGGCGCCCGGTGTTCGCCTGGGTCATCGCCCTGTTCATCATCCTGTTCGGCGTGATCGCCATTCCACAGCTGCCGATCGCCCGCTACCCCTCGGTGGCGCCGCCAACCGTCAGCATTCTGGCAACCTACCCCGGGGCCACGCCGCAGACGATGAACGACGGCGTGATCAGCCTGATCGAACGCGAACTGTCGAGCGTCAAGAACCTGCTCTATTTCGAATCGGTGTCCGACGCCTCCGGATCGGCCACCGTCACCGCCACCTTCAAGCCCGGCACCGCGCCGGACATGGCCCAGGTCGATGTGCAGAACAAGCTCAAGTCCATCGAGCCGCGGCTGCCGCAGGTGGTGCGCCAGAACGGCCTGACCGTTGAATCGTCGTCGTCGAGCTTCCTGATGATCGTCGGGTTGAAATCCGATGACGGCCGGTTCGACGAAACCGCCCTCAGCGACTACATGGCGCGCAACATCGTCGAGGAGCTGCGGCGCATCGACGGCGTCGGCCGGGTGCAGCTGTTCGGTTCCGAGCAGGCGATGCGCGTGTGGGTCGATCCGGCAAAGCTGATGGCCCGCGGGCTGTCGATGGGCGACCTAATGGCGGCCATCGGCCAGCAGAATGTCCAGATCGCCCCCGGCAGCGTCGGGGCGTCGCCCGCGTTGCCGGGGCAGGCCGTGACGGTGCCGCTCACCGTTCAGGGACAGCTGACCACAGCCGAGGAGTTCGCCGGCATCGTGCTCCGCGCGGAGTCCAACGGCTCGAAGGTGACGCTCGGCGATGTCGGGCTCCGAGTAGCAGTGGAACAGAAAGTCCGATTGAGAGTGTCGATCGTCGGTTGGTGATTTTTGGGGGCGCCTGCAAGGCGCCTCGGAGAGGGCAGGAGGCGATCAATGCCACAATGAGACCCGGCCTCGCACGCCGTGCTGTGGAGCGACATAGCGGAAGAACACCCGCTTGATGATCTCCACGAGGACCAGATAGGTGACGACGGCGGCCACCAGGAACAGATAGAAGGATACCGGCGGCGCCACGAAGCCGAAGAAGGATGCCAGCGGCTTCAGCGGCAGCAGCGCGCCGATGGTGGCGTTTCCCAGCGTCAGCCCGGCCAGGATCGCATTGGGTCGGCTGAGCCAAGGGCTGCGGCGGGTGCGGATCACGAAGATGACCAGCACCTGGGTGGCCAGGCTCTCCACGAACCATCCGGTCTGAAAGAGCGCCTCATCGGCGTTGAAGAGGTGAAGCAAGGCGTAGAAGGTCAGGAAATCGAACAGCGAGCTGACCGGGCCCAGCACCAGCATGAAGCGCTGGATCAGTTGCAGATCCCACTGTACCGGCAAGGCCAACGCCTCCGCCTCCACGTTGTCGAGCGGAACGCCGGCCTCCGACGCATCGTACAGCAGGTTGTTGAGCAGCACCTGGGTCGGCAGCATCGGCAGGAAGGGCAGGAACAGCGAGGCTCCCGCCATGCTGAACATGTTGCCGAAATTCGAACTGCTGCCCATCAGGATGTACTTGGTGACGTTCTGCACCGTCCGGCGCCCCTCCATCACCGCCTCGTGCACCACAGACAGATCGTGGTCGAGCAGGATCAGGCCGGCGGCTTCCTTGGCAACGTCGGCGGCGCTGTCCACCGAGATGCCGACGTCGGCGGCATGGAGGGCCGAGGCGTCGTTGATCCCGTCGCCGAGGAAACCGACCACCCGGCCGGACCGCTTGTAGGCCAGCAGCACGCGTTCCTTCTGCGCCGGCGTCACCCGGCAGAACACGTTGACCTTGGGGAGGCGGGCGCGCAACGCCTCCTCGCTCATTGCCCGCAGATCGTCGCCCGTGATCAGGCCGGTGACGGGCAGGCCGAGTTCGGCACAGACGTGCCGCGTCACCCGCTCGTTGTCGCCGGTCAGGATGCGGACAGCCACCCCGGCCCCGGTCAGATCGCGGATCGCCGCCATCGCGCTTGCCTTGGGCGGATCGAGGAAAACCGCGTAGCCGGCGAAGGCCAGCTCGCTTTCGTCTCCCAGCGCGGCGGAGGTATGCTCCGGTCCCATCGCCTTGGAGGCGATCGCCAGCACCCGGAACCCGTCCTCTCCCAGCTTCTGGAACAGGGCATCCAACGCGGCCCGCGCCGCCGGGTCGAGCGGCTTCTCGACGCCTCCCTCTCCTTCGTAATGGGTGGATTGCCGCAGAACGTCTTCCGGCGCCCCCTTGACCACCAGCAACCGCTCGGTGCCATCGGTGACGAGAACCGAGACGCGCCGCCGCTCGAAGTCGAAGGGCACCTCGTCGATCTTTTGCCAGCCGGTCACATCCAGGGTGCGGAAAGCGATGATGGCCTCGTCCAGCGGGCTCTTAATGCCGCTTTCGAAATGGCTGTTCAGGTAGGCGAGGCGGAAGACCCGCTCGCTCTCCTTGCCGCGGAAGTCCAAGTGGCGGACCATGCGGATCGTCGCTTCGGTCAGCGTCCCGGTCTTGTCGGTGCACAGCACGTCCATGGCGCCGACGTTGTGCATGGCGGCCAGCCGTTTGACGATGACCCGGCGCTGCGCCAGCCGCATCGCCCCGCGCGCCAGCGTGACGGTGACGATCATCGGCAGCAGTTCCGGCGTCAGCCCGACCGCCAAGGCCAGGGCGAACATCAGGGACTCCAGCCAGGGCCGGTGGAACAGCACGTTCACGGCCAGCACGAACAGCACCAGGAAGATCGTCAGGCGCAGGATGAGGAAACCGAACTGACGGATGCCCAGCTCGAAGGCGGTGGGCGGCGGGGGCGCCTGCAGGGTGCCGCTCAACTGGCCGAACGCTGTGGCGTCGCCGGTCCGGCAGACCACGGCGATGGCACTGCCGCTGATCACCGAGGTGCCCATGAAGACGGTGTTGAGCGCCTCGCCGGCATCCTGGGCTGGAGCGGCGGGTGCCTCGGCGCGCTTCTCCGCCGGGTAGGGCTCCCCGGTCAGCATGGCCTGGTTGACGAACAGGTCGCGCGTTTCGATGAGGCGGCAGTCGGCTGGAACCAGATCGCCGGCGGCCAGACGCACCACGTCGCCAGGGACCAGCTGATCCACCGGCTCCGACACCTCCACGCCGTCCCGGCGGACCTGGACGCGCACGGCGACGGTGCGGCGCAACGCCTCCACGGCATTCTCGGCTCGCACCTCCTGGACAAAGTCCAAAGTGACGCTGAGCGCGACCATAACGATGACGATGACGAAGCTGGTGACGTTGCCGGTGGCTGCCGACAGGCCGCTGGCGAACAGCAGGATCAGCACCAGGGGGTTGAGGAAACGGGTCAGGAATTGCAGCCACAAAGGCCGGTGACGGTGCGCCAGCGGTTGGTTGAGGCCGTATTGGCGACGGCGGTCCTCCACTTCGGTCCGGCTCAACCCGGCGACGGTTGTTTCAAGGCTTTCGAGAACAGCAGAGATCGGCCGGTTCCAAATCTCATCCCGGATGGTGCCCTGGCCCACTGGCGTGCCCTCGGCTGTGCGGCATGCGCCATGGTAAACGACCACCGATGGCGAGGAAACGACGCGAACGATCGGCCCGGCTCTTCAAGACTAAAGAGATTGGCGGCACGGTGGCTCAGGCATCGAAAAACACCTGTTTTCCGACAGGTTTCCCCACCTCGCCGCTGGTCGGCTCACCGGCTCCGCTTTCCTGTACGGCAATCCCCGTCGGAATGATAGGCTGCACGGAAATCGCCGCAGAGCGGTTTTCCGTACATGCGGGTCGGCTACATGCGCGTCTCGTCCGACAGCGACCGGCAAAGCACGGCCTTGCAGCGCGATGCCCTGATCGCCGCCGGCATCGATGCACGTCACCTGTTCGAGGACAAGGCGTCGGGAGCGCGCGATGACCGCCCCGGCCTCAAAGCATGTCTCGCCTTCCTGAAGCCCGGCGACACGCTGGTGGTGTGGAAGCTCGACCGTCTCGGCCGTACGCTGCCCCACCTGCTCGACATCGTGACCGGCTTGCGCAACGGCAACGTCGCGTTCCGGTCGTTGACGGAGGGCATGGACACGAACACACCGCATGGGGAGCTTCTGTTCCATATCTTCGGGGCGCTTGCCCAGTATGAGCGTGCCTTGACCCGGGAGCGAGCACAATCTTAGCTTGTATCGGCACGACGGCGCCGCCGGATTGGTGGTCGCCCTCTCGCCATTGCACCTGAAAAACTGGACGCGGTCGTTGCCGCTCTTGATAACGGCGCGAGCAAAGCGGCGGTTTGCCGTACCTTCGGTATCGCCCGGAGCACGCTCATCGACACGTTGGCCCGCGCCGGTTGGACCGGCCCCGGCTCGCCTCGGTGATCCCGGAATGCCGGTCAGCTTCCTGACGCCCGAGCAGGAGCGGCGGTACGGCCGTTTCAACGGTGTCCCGGCCCAGGAACAGCTCGATCGCCATTTCCATCTCGACGACGCCGATCTGGCGATGATCGGGCGCCGGCGATGGGATCACATGCGCCTCGGCTTCGCCGTGCAACTCGGCACGGTGCGCTTCCTTGGCACCTTTCTCGCCGACCCGACCGAGGTGCCGGCGGAGGTGGCTGCCACCCTGGCCCGACAAATCGGCATCCCCGACCCGGCATGCCTTGGCCGCTATCGCGGCGGAAAGGCCCGCTGGCACCACGCGGCCGAAATCCGACACGCCTACGGCTATCGCGAGTTCGCTGAGCCGGCCGCGCAATGGCGCCTCCAGCGGTGGCTCTACGCGCTGTGCTGGACGGGGACAGACCGGCCGACGGCCCTGTTCGACCAGGCGACGGCCTGGCTGGTAACGCACAAGGTGCGGACGGGCCTCATCGCCGAGCATTGGGATGATCTGCTGCGCTTGGCCGGTTCCCTCAAGCTGGGCCTCGTACAAGCCGGCGGGTTGATGCGAACGCTCCAGACGAACGACCGGCCGACCCGGCTGGCGCGGGCGCTGGAGGAACTGGGCCGCATCGTCAAGACGCTCTACCTGTTGGCCTACATCGACGACGAAGCCTACCGCCGCCGCATCCTCACCCAGCTCAACCGTGGCGAGGGCCGCCACCAGCTCGCCCGCGTCGTCCTTCACGGCAAGCGGGGCGAACTGCGACAGCGCTACCGGGAAGGCCAGGAGGATCAGCTTGGCGCCCTTGGTCTGGTGTCAACGCCATCATCCTATGGAACACGATCTACATGGATGCTGCGCTCGGCCAATTACGGATGGAAGGCTTCGATGTTCGTGACGAGGATGTGGCCCGCCTGTCACCGCTTACCCATGAGCACATCAACGTGCTCGGCCGTTACGCCTTCACCCTTCCGGAGCCGGTGGCTCGGGGTAAACTGCGGCCACTGCGCAGTCCGGTAGCCTTGGCCTATGAGGACGCCTGAATCGGACTTTCTGTTCCGCTGCTACTCGGACCCCAGTTTCGGACACTTCTAGGATTTCCGGCGCATCGCCACCCGTTACGACCGGTCCGTCACCAACTTCATGGCCGCCGTCCACATCGCGGCAACCGTCGCCTACCGGTTATGAGTCCGGGTCCCGGTCTCGCCAAAGTGTATGAGGCGAAGATCCGCAGGGAGCGGCGGTATCAGTCGATCCGTCCAGGGCTGGTGAAGGCATAGCCGGTGCCATAGATCACCTTGATTGGCGAGGGAAGATCAGTGGATTTGGCGATCTTGCGGCGCAGGCGGCTGACCACCGCGTCGAGGTGGCGATTGTCGAAGGTGGTGTAGCGGCGGGCCATGGCGCGGACCAGGTCGTCGCGCAGGCAGGTCTCGTTGATGGTGTTCATCAGCACGGTCAGAAACGCCACCTCGGTGGCGGTCAGCTTCACTGCGCTGAGATCGGGAGCGATCAGGCTCCAACTCGGCCGGTGGAGGACCCAGGTCCGTGGGGGGAGCGGCTGTGTCCGGTGGGACGGTTCCTGGATACGGCGGAGCAGGCTGTTGATCGCCGCCTCGATCTCACGCAACGAGGTGTGCTTGACCATGTAGATGTCGGCACCGCTGTCATAGCCGCGCACCCGCTCGTCGGCTTCGCTGAGGGCAGTCAGCATGATGATCGCGCAGGTTCGCTCTGCGCGCAGCCGGCGCGCGATTTCCCGCCCGTCGCCGTCAGGCAGGCCGATGTCGAGGATCACCACGGCCGGATCCGGTCGCGTCGCCATCAGCTCCGCCATGGCGGCGACCGACCCCGTCCCCTCAGCGGTGAAGCCCCGCATGCCGAGATACGTGACGAGATCGGCGCGCAGCGCCGGCTCATCCTCAACCACCAGAATCCAACTCATGGTACATCGACCTTTCGCGCACTGTCCATGGCGGCGTTCGGGCCGGGCAGGGGAAGCCTGACCGTGGCGACCGTTCCCCCGCCGCCGTCCCTGCGGTCGCCGTTGGGGTCGCCCCCAGGGACACCCCCAGGGACACCTTGGCGCCGGGCCAGCGTGAGCGTCCCGTCGTGATAGGCCAGCAGCCGGCGGCTGTTGTACAGCCCCAGGCCGGTGCCGGTCGCCGCGCGGGTGTTGGACGCGCGGTAGAAACGGCTGCCGATCCGGCCCTTCTCCTCCTCGGGGATTCCGATGCCGGCGTCGGTCACCATCAATAGAATGGCGGAGTCGACGATCGACACCCGGACATCGACGACGCTGTCCGGCGGAGAATATTTGAGCGCGTTGTCCACGAGATTGATCATCACAGTCAGCAGCATGTCGGGATCGCCGCGGTAGATCAACGTCCCCGGGTAGGGCTCGACCCGCAGCCGTGGGGCCATCCCCAATGCCTCGAAATGGCGGTCGACATCCTCCAGCATGGCGTTGACGTCGATGTCCTCGATCTGCAACATCCCGCCATCCCGGCTGTCGATCACCAGGAAACGGTCGATGAGGGTGATCAACCGGCTGACCGCGTCGTCGATCCATCCCAGACGCTCGGTCACGCCGGCAGGGGGATTGGGCAGCATCAGACCGGTCATCTCCGTCGCCCGCTTGATGATCGCCAACGGGGTGCGGAATTCATGCCCGACCATCCGGATGAACTGTTCCTGATCCTTGCGCAGCGCCGTCTCGGCCGCCAGGCTGGCGGACAGTTCCGCCTCCAGCTCGCGGCGCCGTTGGACTTCCTGGGCAAGGGCGTGGTTCTGCATCCTCAGATCGATGGCCAATCGGTTGCTGACCATGAACAGCATGCAACCGAAATAGGCCATCAGGAACAGGTTCGCTTGCAGGAAGAACCAGCCATCGCCGTTCGTCAGGACCGCCGTCTCGGCCGTGTCGCCGGATCGCAGGGTGACCCCCATAATGTACACGCCGGTGATCGCCACGATGTATTCCACAAGAATGCCTGTGGTGATCCAGCGCAACGCCCTCGGCTGGCTGCGGTCGCGCATCAAAGTCGCGCACATGAAGAGCATGACGACGGAGGTGTAGATCACCGCGGACAGGACGCGCGGGCCGAGATCGCTCGGGGTGAGAATGACCGAGGTGCTCCAGATCGCCGCGTGGAGACCGAACCACGCCACCGCGAGCCGGGGATAGCACGGCTGTCCAAGAAAACGTGCCAGCGCGTCGGCGAGCATCAGAAGACCGGCCTTGATCAGCAGGTTGTCGAGAATGACGCGCCAAGGCTCGGGAGGCGTTTCCCGCTGCATGAACAGGAAAAGGCCGATGGCGACCAGCAGCAGCCCGCCGGCGACGAACTTCAACGCGGCAAAGCGGCGTAAGGACAACCACATCAGCGTCCATACGACGGATTGCATCAGCGCGTTGAAGAACAGGACGGCGACGATTGTCTTGAGGTCAAACATCGGTGCGTTGCGACCTGGCTAATGCTGGAACGCTTTGTGTAGCGGATATCACCGCGACCTCGGCAGTGGAAAAGATCGCGGCTGCGCGGTCGGCGCGGTGGCCCGCGCCGTGCCGCCATCGGCGCGCCCTCAGTTGGACATCGCGGAGATCCGGGCGAAGGCGGCCGGAAAGCCCTTGAGCGGAACCGGGATCCGAACCGCCTTGCCGCCGTCTATGGTGACTGCGCCGACCGTCAGGGTCGCGACTTTCGTCAAGCCGGCGATCGTGGCCGCGTCGAACGCCAGAGGGACGATGCACCCGATCGGCAGGCAGGTGGTGATCGGCCGGCTCGGCCCCGTTGCGTCATCCCCATAGGACAGGGTCACGCCCTTGGCCAGATCCAGACCGAACGGCATGATCAGGGTCGCCTTTGCGGTGCCGCCGGGAGCCGGCAGAACCTCGACGGTCAGCAGGCGCTGCCGGGACTCCCCGTCGAGCAAGGTCTGCATCATGAAACACCGGGGCGACGCCTCCTGGGCGACGCATGCGACCTCCCACCGGTCGTAGGTTTCACGCAGGGTGCTGGAGCCGGCCGGCAGGCCGGAGGCCGCCGCATGCCCGGCGACGGCGGCGATGATCGCCGGAACGGCGAGGCCGCACCACCGGCGCAGTCCTTGAACGCCGTTCCGACCACGATGATGCCAGGGGCGGGTCATGGCGCGTTCCCAACCCGGATCGGGTTCGGGGCGACGACGAGGACGGGCCGCGCCGCTGTCGACGGAGCGTTGGACAAGGAACGAAGCGCCCCGCCCCCGCCGGCGGCGGGGGCCACCCCGTCACCGACCGTCGCACCGCCGGGATTGTCCCCATCACTCGCCGCGCGGGTGAGGCGGATGAGCGTGCTTGCCGTCGGCGCGTCGGACGCGGGCACGACCGGTGTGGTGATCTCTCCGGTGTTCACGACGCTGTTCACCGTCAGCGCACCCGGCGCGTAGGAGATGGCGTAGTTGCCGGAGGCGAGACCGGACGCGGTGAGCGTGTAGCGGCCGGCATTCACCGCACCCTGTGCGGTGCCGCCATAGGCCAGCGCTCCGCCGAGCACCGCCGCCGTCTCGCCATTGACGAAGCCGCTGTAACTGACGCCGTTGCCGCCGCTGTAGGCCAACCCGTCGTAGGTCTTGCTGGCGTTGTTGGCGGTCACCGTCAACGCCGCCCGGTTCACCGTCAGCGCGCCGGGCGCGTAGGTGATGGCGTAGTTGGCGGAGCTGAGGCCGGACGCGGTCAGCGTGTAGGTGCCGGCGTTCACCGCACCCTGTGCGGTACCGCCATAGGCCAGCGTTCCACCGAGCACCGCCGCCGTCTCGACATTGACGAAGCCGCTGTAGCTGACGCCGTTGCCGCCGCTATAGGCCAGCCCGTCGTAGGTCTTCGTGCCGTTGCCCGCCGTCACCACCAGCGCCGCCTGATTGATGGTGAGGGTGCCCGGCACATAGGAGATGGCGTAGTTGGCGGAGTTGAGGCCGGACGCGGTCAGCGTGTAGGTGCCGGCGTTCACCGCGCCCTGTGCGGTGCCGCCATAGGCCAGCGTCCCGCCGAGCACCGCCGCCGTCTCACCATTGACGAAGCCGCTGTAGCTGACGCCGTTGCCGCCGCTGTAGGCCAACCCGTCGTAGGTCTTCGTGCCGTTGCCCGCCGTCACCACCAGCGCCGCCTGATTGATGGTGAGGGTGCCCGGCACATAGGAGATGGCGTAGTTGGCGGAGTTGAGGCCGGACGCGGTGAGCGTGTATGTGCCGGCGTTCACCGCGCCCTGTGCGGTGCCGCCATAGGCCAGCGCTCCGCCGAGCACCGCCGCCGTCTCGCCATTGACGAAGCCGCTGTAGCTGACGCCGTTGCCGCCGCTGTAGGCCAGCCCGTCGTAGGTCTTGCTGGCGTTGTTGGCGGTCACCGTCAATACCGTCAGCGCCGCCTGGTTCACCGTCAGAGCGCCGGGCGCGTAGGAGATGGCGTAGTTGGCGGAGTTGAGGCCGGACGCGGTGAGCGTGTAGGTGCCGGCGTTCACCGCGCCCTGTGCGGTGCCGCCATAGGCCAGCGCTCCGCCGAGCACCGCCGCCGTTTCGCCATTGACGAAACCGCTGTAGCTGACGCCGTTGCCGCCGCTGTAGGCCAGCCCGTCGTAGGTCTTTGCTGGCG
>NZ_BADK01000024.1 GCF_000333595.1 Azospirillum sp. B506 | reverse complement strand
CGACCCGACCGACGGGGCGCTGCTGGCGCTGGCGATGAAGGCGGGCTGACCCGGCCGAAGAGGCGCCGCGATACCCGCGCCGCGATGCGCTCCCTTTCGAATCCGAACGACAATATATGGCGACCCTGCACCATGACCATGCCGGCCATGGCATCCTGGTGGTGAAGGGGGCTCCGGAACGGGTGCTGGCGCTGTGTGCGCGGGAACGGCGCGGCGACGGCGGCGCGGCGCTGGACCGGCAGCGCTGGACCGCGCTGACCGCCGAACTGGCCGGGCAGGGACAGAGGGTGCTGGCGCTGGCGATGCGCCGCACCTCCATTGGCCTGTCCGAACTGGTCGACGAGGATCTGAAGGAGGAAGGGCTGGATCTGCTCGGGCTCTGCGGCCTGATCGATCCGCCGCGGGAGGAGGCGCTGGTCGCGGTCGCCGCCTGCCGGCAGGCAGGCATCACGGTGAAGATGATCACCGGCGACCATGCCGCCACCGCCGCCGCCATCGGCCGGCGCTTCGGCCTGCCAGACGGCGTCATCAGCGGGCCGGACCTGGACCGGCTGGACGAAACCGGCTTCGCCGCCGCGGCAGCGTCCAACAGTGTCTTCGCCCGCACCACCCCGGAACACAAGCTGCGCCTGATTGCGGCGCTTCAGGCGGCGGGTGATACCGTTGCCATGACCGGCGACGGCGTCAACGACGCCCCGGCGCTGAAACGCGCCGACATCGGCGTCGCCATGGGCCGCAACGGCACCGAGGCGGCGAAGGAGGTGGCGGCGATGGTGCTGGCCGACGACAATTTCGCCTCCATCGTCCATGCGGTGGAGGAGGGGCGGACCGTCTACGACAATCTGCGCAAGACGATCCTGTTCATGCTGCCGACCAACGGCGCCCAGGCGGTGGTGATCCTGCTGGCGGTGCTGACGGGCAGTATCCTGCCGATCACGCCGGTGCAGATCCTGTGGGTGAACATGGTGACCGCCGTAACCTTGGGGTTGGCGCTGGCCTTCGAGGCGCCGGAACCCGGTGTGATGGCCCGCCCGCCGCGCCCGCGCGACGAACCGATCCTGGCCGGCCGGCTGGTGCGGCGGATGCTGGTGGTGCTGGCCCTGCTGGTGGTGTCGAGCTTCGGCTTCTTCCACTTCCACCGCCTGCAGGGCGACGGGATCGAGGAGGCGCGGACCATCGCCGTCAACGCTCTGGTGGTGGGGGAGATCTTCTTCCTGCTGAGCGCCCGCGACCTGCATGGCCGGAGCAGGCTGCGCGCTGCCGTCGCCGGCAGCCGGCCGGTCTGGCTGTCCATTGCGGCGATGACCCTGCTGCAGCTGGCCTTCACCTATGCCCCGCCCTTGCAAACCCTGTTCGGCACGGCGCCGGTCGGCCTCGCCGCCTGGGCAGCGATGGTTGCCGTCGGCGCCGGGCTGTTCCTGCTGATGGAGCTGGAGAAGCGGTCGGCCATGACCTGAATTTCAAACATCTTAAGTGACGTTTAAAACATCATCATATATATGTCAGATACTGATTTGCATGTATCGGCGAGGTGAGGGGATGATCACGGCTTCGCAGCTGCGCGCCGCGCGGGCGCTCCTTGGGATCGATCAAAGACGCTGGCCGAGATGTCCGGCCTGTCCGTCCCCACCATTCAGCGCATGGAGGCGAGCGATGGAAACGTCCGCGGCGTCGTCGAAAGCCTGACCAGGGTGGTGGAGGCCCTCGAC
>NZ_BADK01000025.1 GCF_000333595.1 Azospirillum sp. B506 | reverse complement strand
CGGCGTCTTCTCCGTCATCGCGCTGCTGCTGAAGCTGGGCGACGAGCGCAAGGCCATCGCGTCGGTGCCGTGGTCGACCCTGATCATGATCTGCGGCATGGGCATGTTGATCTCCGTCGCGATCAAGGCGGGAACCATCGCGGCACTGGCGGCCTGGCTCGGCAGCAGCATCCCGGCCCTGCTCCTGCCGGTGGTGTTCGGCATCGTCGCCGCGGCGATGTCGCTGTTCTCCAGCACGCTGGGCGTGGTGACGCCGACACTGTTTCCGTTGGTTCCGGCACTGGCGGCCAGCCTGTCGGTCAGCCCGGTGCTGCTGTTCACCGCGATAGTCGTGGGATCGCAGGCCACATCGATCTCGCCCTTCTCGTCCGGCGGCAGCCTGGTCCTCGGTTCGGCTCCGGACGAGACGACCCGCAGCACGCTGTTCACCCGGCTGCTGTTCCGCGCGGCACCCGTCGGCGTGGTTGCGGCGGTCGCGATGAACATCCTGCTCACCTTCGTTCTCTGAGCGAAGTCCTTCGGGGAGAGGGAAGGGGCCATGCCATCCCGGCCCTTCTCCCAGGGCCGATAAACTGCCACCCTGCTTGTGGTCCTGCCGGCCCGGATGGCGCTTCCCCGCGCACCGCGCGGCAGGACCTCCAGGGAGGTGGCCCACATGGCACCGCTGGCAGACACACACCCAGGTCGTTCCTCACCGGCCGATCTCCCCTGGCACGCGCTGGAGGCCGCTGCCGTCGCCGAAAAACTCGGCAGTCCGGCCGACGGGCTCGGCAGCGGTGAGGCGGCGGCACGGCTGGAGCGGTTCGGTCCCAACCGCCTGACTCCGCCGGAACGGCGGCCGGCCTGGATGCGTTTCCTGGCGCAGTTCCACAACCTGTTGATCTACGTGCTTCTCGCGTCCGGAGCGGTGGCGCTGCTTCTGCGGCACTGGACGGATGCAGGGGTGATCTTCGGCGTCGTCCTGGTCAACGCGCTGATCGGCTATATCCAGGAGGACAAGGCTGAACAGGCGCTGGAGGCGATCCGCAACCTGCTGTCGCCCCAGGCCGTGGTGCTGCGCGATGGCCATGCCGTGACCCTGGCGGCAGAGGCGCTGGTGCCCGGCGACCGGGTCTTCCTGGTCTCCGGCGACCGGGTGCCGGCCGACCTGCGGCTCGACCGGACCAAGGGGTTGCTGGTGCAGGAGGCGGCGTTGACCGGCGAGTCGGTGCCGGCCGCCAAGTCCGCCTCCGCCGTCGCCGCCGAGTCCGCGCTCGGCGACCGTGGCGGCATGGCCTATGCCGGGACCATGGTGGTGCAGGGGCAGGGCACCGGCATCGTCGTGGCGACCGGCGACGCGACCGAGGTCGGGCGCATCGGCCATCTTCTGGCCTCGGTGGCGAGCGTGACCACGCCGCTGCTGCTGTCGATGGAGCGGTTCGGCCGCTGGCTGACAGGCGGTATCCTGCTGCTGGCGCTGGTCACCGTCCTGTACGGCCTGCTGGTGAATGGAGAGCCGTGGCAGGACATGGTTCTGACCGCGGTCGGGCTGGCGGTGGCGGCGATCCCGGAAGGGCTGCCGGCGGTGATGACCATCACCATGGCGGTGGGCGTCACCCGCATGGCCCGCCGCAACGCCATCATCCGCCATTTGCCGGCGGTCGAGATGCTGGGAAGCGTCCGCACCATCTGCACCGACAAGACCGGCACCCTGACCCGCAACGAACTGCTGGCGACCGGCATCGTCACCGCCGACGCCACCTATCG
>NZ_BADK01000026.1 GCF_000333595.1 Azospirillum sp. B506 | reverse complement strand
GCCGCCAGCACCGCCTCGGCCCGCGTCTTGGGATCGCCCTGCAGCGCATTCATCGACAGGTCGTCGCTGAACAGCAGGCCGTCGAAGCCGAGGGAGGGGCCGCGCACCACCTCGCGCACCACGATTGCCGAGGTGCTGGCGGGAGCGGTCGGGTCGATGGCCTTCAGCACCACATGGGCGACCATCGCCAGCGGCAGGTCGGCCAGCGCCCGGAAGGGGGCGAAATCGGTGGCCTCCAGCGCCGCGCGGTCGGCCTCGACCACCGGCAACTCGGCATGGCTGTCGGCGAAGGCGCGGCCGTGGCCGGGGATGTGCTTGAGAACCGGCAGCACGCCGCCGGCCAGCAACCCGTCGGCGGTGGCGCGGGCCAGCGCGATCACCAGGGCGGGATCGCGCGAGAACGCGCGGTCGCCGATGATGTCGTGCGCGCCCTCCACCGGAACGTCGCAGACCGGCGCGCAATCCACCGTGATGCCGACCTCCATCAGCATATGGGCGAGCAGCCGGCCATTGATCCATGCGGCCTCCTGGGCGGCCTCCTGGGCGGCCTCTCGTCCGGCGGCGGCATCGCGTTCGGCAAGCCGGCCGAACACGCCCATCGGCGGATGGGCCGGCCAGTGCGGCGGGCGCATGCGGACGACCCGGCCGCCCTCCTGGTCGATCAGGACGGGAGCGTCAGCCCGGCCGACGCTGGCGCGCAGATCCTCGACCAGCCGGCGCATCTGGTCGCGGCTGTCGCAGTTGCGGCGGAACAGGATGAAGCCGAGCGGATCGGCGTCGCGGAAAAAGGCGGCCTCGTCGGCCGTCACCTCCAGCCCGGCACAGCCGAAGACAACTGCGCGCGGGTGGGTGACCGGGCTGGTGGAACCCACGATGTCAGGGACGGACAACCACACACCCCACATTTTGCGCACGCAACTGGGCACAGGCCGACTTGGCCCGCGCCTCGTCGGCACCGGCGCCCTGCACCCGGTAGAAGATGCCCTTCTCGCCCAGATCGACCTTGGCAACCTGCATCGACAGCCCGCCGAGCGCGTCGGGATGACGGCCGGCGAGGCGGCGCCATTCGGCCGCGGCCTCGCCCTCGCTGCGCACCGAGGCCAGCTGGACACGCCAGCCACCGCTGCCGCCGGCCGCCGGAGCGGGAGCCGCCGCGGCCTTCGCCGGCTGCGGCGCCGCCTTGGCCGGGGCAGCCGGCAGGGATGCGGCTTCCAGCTTGGCGATCAGCTGCCCCATCGACGGGGCGGCATTCTGCTGCGCCGGCGGAGCCGGAGGCTTGGCGACCGAAGCGACCTGTTGCTGGGGGGGCCGGGATCGGCTTGGCCGGGGGTTGCCTGCGGCTTGGCGGCAACCCTGGGGGGAGCCAGAGCCGGAGCCGGTGAAACGCCGCCTGGA
>NZ_BADK01000027.1 GCF_000333595.1 Azospirillum sp. B506 | reverse complement strand
TGCCGAGACCGGCGGAGATGGAGGTGGAGCTGTGGCCGGCCCCGAACGGGTCGTAATCGCTCTCCGACCGCTTGGTGAAACCGCTGAGGCCCCCGCCCATGCGCAGCGTGCGGATGCGGTCGCGCCGCCCGGTCAGGATCTTGTGCGGATAGCACTGGTGCCCGACGTCCCAGATCAGCCGGTCATAGGGCGTGTCGAACACGTAGTGCAGCGCCGTCGTCAGCTCGACCACCCCCAGCCCGGCGCCGAGATGCCCGCCGGTCACCGAAACGGCGTCCACCGTCTCGGTGCGCAGCTCGTCTGCGAACTGGCGGAGCTGTTCGGGCTTGAGGGCCCGCAGCTTGGCTGGCGTCGGACAAAGGTCGAGCAGCGGGGTCTTGGTGGCGGTCACGTCGTGATGGTCCTCAAAGCTCTGGTCAGGCGCGGCGCGCGACGACGAAATCGGCGACGGCCTTCAACATATCGGCACGCCCATCGAAAATGTCCAAGTGCTGTGCCGCCTGATTGGCGAGCATTTCCGCCTGGGCACGGGCGCGGTCGCGCCCCAGGATCGAGACGAAGGTCGCCTTGCCGGCCTGGGCATCGCGGCCGACGGTCTTGCCGGTCTCCTCCGCCGTGCCTTCGACGTCCAGCAGATCGTCGACGATCTGGAAAGCGAGGCCGAGGTCATGGGCATAGGCGCGCAGGGCCGTCCGCTGCGGCGGGTTGGCCTTGCCCAGGATCCCGCCGGCCTCGCAGGAGAAGGCGATCATCTCGCCGGTCTTCATGCGTTGCAGCCGGGTGGTGGTGCCGAGGTCGAAGGTCTCATGCTCCGCGATCAGGTCGAGCATCTGGCCGCCGACCATGCCGTGGCCGCCGGCCGCCTTGGCCAGCGCCGTCACCAGCTGGCAGCGGATGTTGGGATCCTCATGCGTCGCCGGATCGGCCAGCACCTCGAAGGCGAGCGTCAGCAACCCGTCGCCGGCCAGGATGGCGGTCGCCTCGTCGAACTGGCGGTGGCAGGTCGGCCGGCCGCGCCGCAGCTCGCCGTCGTCCATCGCCGGCAGGTCGTCATGGACCAGCGAATAGCTGTGGACCATCTCCACCGCCGCGGCGGCACGGATGGCGCAGTCCGGGTTGACGCCGAACAGGGCAGCGGACTGCATCACCAGGAAGGGGCGCAGCCGCTTGCCGCCGTTCAGGCAGCCATAGCGCATGGCGTCGAACACGCGGGCTTCCGGCAGGTCGGTGGTCGGCAGCAGGGCGCCGATCTTCAGCTCGACAGCCTGCGCGATCTCCGCCATGGCGGACTTCAATTCGGATTGGGAAATGGTCTGCACGTCAGTCGATCCGGGCGGGTTCGGTGCCGAGGGAGCCGTCGGCGCTCACGGTGATGCGGTCGATCTTGGCCTGCGCCTCGCGCAGCTTCGCCTCGCAATGGCGCTTCAGCGCGGTGCCCCGCTCGTAGGAGGAGATGGCATCGTCGAGCTTGCCGCGGCCTTCCTCAAGCTGGCGGACGATCCGCTCCAGTTCGGCGAGCGCATCCTCGAAGCTGAGGGCGGCGATGTCGGGCGGAATTGGAACGCCAGGAGTCGGCATGGAAGCGGCGGAAGGGAGCATGTCGGGCAGAACCATCGATGGAACCTCAAGCCCGCGAAGGTATGCCCCGCCCTCGTCCGGCGCAAGGGCCGAGGCACTCCCATACCCCGGCCCTTGCGGACTATGTGCCGCGGCTGTGCGGCCTATGCGTTCGGGCAGAACCTCCCCCTTTCGTGAGGCTGGAACCGCCCTTCCGCCGGATAAGGCCGCGGTCAGCAGTACATCAGTTCACGCACATGGGCGGCACTCGCCGAGGCCAGGGCGCGAAGGTTGTAGCCACCCTCCAGCACCGAGACGATCCGGGCGCCGCAATGGGTGCGGGCCAGTTCGCCCAGCTTGCGCGTGGCCCAGACGAAATCATCGTCGATCAGGTGCAGCCCGGCCAGCGGGTCGCGCGAATGGGCGTCGAAACCGGCGGAGATGATCAGCAGGTCCGGCTTGAAATGGTCGATGGCCGGCAGGATGACGTGCGTCATCGCATGCCGGAACTCCGGCGACCCTGCCATGGCCGGCAGCGGCGCGTTGACGCAGTTGCCGTACTCGCCCTTCTCCCCCGCATCGCCGGTGCCGGGATAAAGCGGCGACTGGTGCGTGGAGCAATAGAGCATGTCGGGGTCGAACTGCAGGATGTCCTGCGTGCCGTTGCCGTGGTGGACATCGAAGTCCATCACCGCCACCCGTTGCAGCCCGTGGGCGGCGCGGGCGTGGAAGGCGCCGACGGCGGCGTTGTTGAACAGGCAGAAGCCCATCGCCTTCTCCCGCTCCGCATGGTGGCCGGGCGGGCGGACGGCGCAGAAGGCGTTGCGCGACTGGCCGGTCGCCACCGCATCGACCGCGGCGCAGACCGCCCCGGCCGCACGCAGCGCCGCCTCCCCCGATCCGGGCGAGACGACCGTGTCGGCATCGACGCCCGCATGCTCCACCTCGGGAATCAGGGACAGCACACGGTCTATGTGCGATTGCGGGTGCGCCCGCAGAAGCTGTTCAACCGTGGCGCGCGGCGCCTCCTGTCGTTCCAGCATGTGGAACTCCTCCGTCTCCAGCGCGGCAAGCACGGCCCGCAGCCGGTCGGAGCATTCGGGATGACCGAGACCCGTATCGTGCTCCAGGCACGCCGGGTGGGTGAACAGGGTGGTGAACATCGATTTTCGGTCGTTATCGTTGGTTTTCGGGCGGTAAAGGCGGCGTTTCCGAAAACCATTCTTCCCGCAACGCTAATGAAAGTACAGGCTGAATCCAGGACGATTCGTCACAGCCCACTTTCGGGGGGCGGGGCAATCCGTGATACGGCAGGATTGGGATACGAACGAATGCAGGGCCGGCGGACAGCAGAGGGGTGCGACAGAACCACCCGCCCCGGTCAGGTCGTCCGTTCGATGACGAAGCGCAGGATGCCGTCCTCCTCCGTGACGGACAGCAAACGATTGCTCGTCGCCTCGCAGAAGGCGGGAAAATCCTTTCGGGCGCCCGGGTCGGTCGCCTCCACGGTCAGGGTGTCGCCGATGGCGATCGCCTTGATCGCCTTGCGCGCCCGCAGGACGGGAAGCGGGCACTGCAAGCCCTTGGTATTCAACGGATGGTCGGTCATGGGAAAAATGCTACCCGACCCGTCTGCCGCTGTCACGGAAGATGGCGAAGCGCGTTCGACGCGGCAGGGCGGACGATTCTCGGTCACAACCGGAAGCTGATATATCTGTTGCGACTTTGCTTCACTGCGCGAGAAAAACAGGCCTCCTG
>NZ_BADK01000028.1 GCF_000333595.1 Azospirillum sp. B506 | reverse complement strand
GAGCCGGCACGGACATCGCCGACGGCGAGATGCCCGGGCCGGCTGGTCTCCAGCGGCAGGCGGGTGACGCCACNGTCATTCCGCCCGCCGCCGGCTTCGGCGCCGGTCAGCACGAATCCCTTGCGGTCGAGCGCCACGCAGTCCTTCAGCCACTCGGTACAAGGGTCGGCGCCGATGAACAGGAACAGGTGGCCCACCGGCAGGCGGCGTTGCGCGTCGGTGGCCCGGTCCCGCAAGGTTACGGCGCCCAGCCCCCCGCCGCTGTCTCCCTCCAGCGCCGCCACCTCCGTCCCGGTGTGCAGCACCACGTTGGGCAGCGCCCTGATGCGGTCGATCAGATAGCGCGACATCGACTGCTCCAGCCCGCTGCCGCGCACGATCAGGTGAAGCGTCTCGACATGCGGGGCGAGGAAGACAACCGCCTGCCCAGCGGAATTGCCGCCGCCGAGCAGGGCGACCGTCCGGCCTGCACACAGCTTCGCTTCGATGGGAGAGGCCCAGTAAGAGGTGCCCGCCCCCTCGAACCGCTCCACTCCCGGAATGTCCGGCCGGCGGTAGCGCGCCCCGGACGCCACCACGACCGTGCGCGCCCGAACGAACGACCCGGCATGCGTTCCGCCATCGCAGCGGATGCGGAACGGGCCGCCGCCCGGAGCTTCACCGCGGCAGTCGATCTCCCCGACCTCCACCGGAATTGCGATGTCGGCACCGAATTTCTGCGCCTGATTGAAGGCCCGCCCGGCCAGCGCCTGTCCGGAGATGCCTGTCGGGAAACCCAGATAATTCTCGATGCGGGCCGATGCGCCGGCCTGCCCGCCGATGGCCCGGCTGTCGAGCACGAGGACGGACAGCCCCTCCGACGCGGCATAGACGGCGGTCGCCAGACCGGCCGGGCCGGCGCCGACCACGGCGACGTCATACAGCTTGCCGGTCTCCAACCCCGCGGTCATGCCCAGAGCGAAACCCGCCTGGGCGTTGGTGGGACGGCGCAGCGTCGTGCCGTCCGGGCAGATCATCAGCGGCAGAACGTCCTCCCGCACCGCTGCCCGCTCCACCAATGCACCGGCCTCGGCATCCTGGTCGGGGTCGAGGACGGAGCAGGGATGCCCGTTGCGCAGCAGGAAGCCCTGGAGCCGGACCACGTCCGGCGCACCCGTCCGGCCGACCAGCACCGAGCCGGCATCCGCCGATTCCAGAAGGCCGACCCGCCGCAGGATCAGCGCCCGCATCACCGTCTCGCCGATCTCCGCCGACCCGACCAGCAATGCGCGCAGATGGGCGGCGTCGCAGGGGAAGGCCGTGCATCCGTCAGGCCCTGCGGTCCCCGCCGCCAGCGAGGGACGGTCGCCGAGCTGGCTCAGTTCGCCGGTGAACTGGCCGGGGCCGACCGGTGAGATGGCCGTTTCATGCCCCAGCCCGTTGCGGTGGCTGGTCTCGATGCTGCCGTCCAGCACGAACCACGCCGGAGGGTGACGGTCGCCGACCCCGAACACCGGTTCTCCCGGTGCGAAGTGCCGCGATTGGGAACCGGCGAAGCGCCGGACGGTCTCCAGCTGTCCGGCGCTGAGCGTCGGGAACATCTGCTGCCTGCGGGCGTCGATCAGGGGCATGCGAACCTCGGTTGGGCAAGCTCGATGGACAAATCCTACAGGTCCACCCCCCTCCGGCCCATCATACAAGGGTCGAGCATCGGCCAGACCGTAGGATCGGCATGGGAAACCCAAGGCAGGACCACCATTTTCCCCATACCACCCGAATGCGGTACACATTATATACATGGCGATTTCGCTAAATAGGTATGCTATTCCCTTGTTAGGGTATATTCTTTGCTGTAGCGTGGCTGGAGCCGCCCGACGCCGCAAGAGCATGGGCTGGAAGGCTCCGGCCGGACAGCACCGGGGGTGGCGGACCGACCCAACCTCCCATTCAAGAAACACCGGGCAACAACCGATGAACTGGCTGAAATCGCTTCTCGTCGCCGGCCTTCTTCAGGTCGCCGCCGTCTCCGCCGCACATGCACAGGCCGACCTCGACCGCATCAAGGCCGATGGCGTGCTGAAGATCGGCACAGAAGGCACCTATGCCCCCTTCACCTACCATGACGCCTCCGGCGCGCTCGTCGGGTTCGATGTGGAGATCGGTCGCGAGATCGCCAAGCGCATCGGCGTCAAGGCGGAGTTCCTGGAAGGCAAGTGGGACGGGCTGATCGCCGGCCTGGACGCCCGCCGCTATGACGCCGTCATCAATCAGGTCGGCATCACCGAGGCGCGCAAGGCAAAGTACGATTTCTCCGACCCCTACATCACCAGCCGGGCCGTGCTGATCGTGAAGAGCGACAACGGCGCGATCAAGAGCTTCGCCGACCTCAAGGGCAAGAAGTCGGCGCAGTCGCTGACCAGCAACTTCGGCAGGCTGGCCGAGGCGTCCGGCGCGCAGCTGGTCGGCACCGACGGCTTCGACCAGTCGATCCAGCTGGTCCTGAACGGCCGGGCCGATGCGACGGTCAATGACAGCCTGTCCTTCCTCGACTTCAAGAAGCACAAGCCCGACGCCAATGTGAAGATCGTCGCCAGCCAGGACAGCGCCGACCAGTCGGGCATCATCGTCCGCAAGGGCGAGGCCAAGCTGGTCGCCGCGATCAACGAGGCGCTGGCCGCCATGAAGGCCGACGGCGCCTATGCGGCGATTGCGCAGAAGTATTTCGGCGCCGACGTTTCCAAGTAACCGTCCCGCTTTATATCCAAGCCTTCCACGATGCCCCCTGCCCATCCGGGCCGGGGGCATTGTTGTTCCGTCTTAAATCGTCGTTCCATCATCAAAAGAGGCACCTTCCCCGTGCTGCACTGGCTTACCCTGATGACGGACTCGCTTCCGTCGCTGCTGTGGGCGGCGCTGGTCTTCACCGTTCCGCTGACGCTGGCCTCCTTCGCCCTCGGCCTGATCGTCGGGCTGGCGGCGGCGGTGGTCCGGCTGTTCGGGCCGGCGCCGCTGGCCGCCATCGTCCGCTTCTATGTCTGGATCATCCGCGGCACGCCGCTGCTGGTGCAGCTGTTCCTGATCTTCTACGGCCTGCCCAGCGCCGGCATCGTTCTGGACGCCTTCCCGGCCGCGCTGATCGGCTTCACGCTGAATGTCGGCGCCTACACCTCCGAGATCATCCGCGCCGTCATCGGCTCGGTGCCGAAGGGCCAGTGGGAGGCCGCCTATTCCATCGGCATGAGCTGGTCGCAGGCGATGCGCCGCACCATCCTGCCGCAGGCCGCCCGCGTCGCCGTGCCGCCGCTGTCCAACAGCTTCATCTCGCTGGTCAAGGACACCTCGCTGGCCGCCGCCATCACGGTGCCGGAGCTGTTCCAGGCCGCCCAGCGCATCGTCGCCACCACCTACGAGCCGCTGATCCTCTATGTCGAGGCGGCGTTGATCTATCTCGTGCTCAGCTCCGTGCTGTCGGTGTTGCAGGTGCGCTTGGAGAAGAGACTCAACCAGTATGGCGGTTTCCTGGAGGCCAAGTCGTGATCCGGCTGACGAACATCGAAAAGCGCTTCGGCGACCTGACGGTGCTGAAGGGCGTGTCGGTCACCGTGGCGGAGGGCCGCGTCACCGCCCTGATCGGCCCGTCCGGCTGCGGCAAGAGCACGCTTCTGCGCTGCATCAACCTGCTGGAAATCCCGACATCCGGCACCGTGCGCATCGGCGAGGAGGAACTGAGCTTCCTGCCCGGCGGCAAGCCTGGCTGGAAGGACATCCAGCGGCTGCGCGGCCAGACCGGCATGGTGTTCCAGAACTTCCAGCTCTTCCCCCATCGCACCGCGGTGGAGAATGTGATGGAGGGGTTGGTGACCGTGCAGAAATGGTCGGTGGAGAAGGCGCACGACCGCGCCATGGCCCTGCTGCGCAAGGTCGGCATGGACCATAAGGCCGATGCCTGGCCGGCGACCCTGTCGGGCGGCCAGCAGCAGCGCGTCGCCATCGCCCGCGCGCTGGCCCCGTCGCCGCGTGTCCTGCTGTGCGACGAGCCGACCTCCGCCCTCGATCCGGAGCTGTCGGGCGAGGTGGTGGAAGTGCTGGGCACGCTGGCCGCCGAGGGCACCACCATGGTGATGGCCACCCACGACCTGCGCCTCGCCTCGCGCATCGCCCACGAGGTGGTGTTCCTCGACGCCGGTCAGGTGGTGGAATCCGGTCCGTCACAGACCCTGTTCACCCACCCCGCCCGCGACCGCACCCAACGCTTCATCGCCACCCTGACCCAGCAGGGACAGCAGGGCGAGGGGGTTTAACGAACACCAACGGCCATCGTCAGAAGCCGGCACCAAGCAGCATTCGACAGTGGAAGGCTGCCTGGACGGCTTCTGCAGAACAAGTTGGAAAGCATACCGTTCAACAAACACCACACTTACGAGACCGTCACCCAGAGAAGCGACAGGATCAGATGGCCCGCGGTGTTGCCACCTACTGATTCAAGGCCGGCTTATGCGTATTATACCCAAAGATACTTCACAGTTGGTCGCAGGATTATAACGGATTTTACCCCTTATTCGTCAGATCCGCCGAAAATGCCTCACCATTGCCCCAGCCGTCTTGACCATCTTGGCGCCGCAACAAAACCGCTAAGGATATGGATCGATGGCCACGACCTCTGGGAACTCGACCATCACGGTGAGCGCGAAGGGCACCCTCGACGCGCATTTCAACCTGCTGGTCGACGGCAGGAAGATCGGCGAGGGCACCACGGATGCCACGGCCAAGGACTTCGTCTTCAAGACGGACATCGCTCAGGGCCAGGGCCACAAGGTTCAGGTCCAGTACGACAATGATGGAATCGTCCACGGGACCGACCGCAACCTGATCGTCAACGACATCGCCATCAACGGCAAAACTGTCCTGCCGACCGACGACCATGTGTCCTACGACAAGGGCGCCCTGGACGGTCGCGACGTCACCGACGGTCAGGCCGGCCTGTGGTGGAACGGCACGCTGGTCGTCGATGCCGACAAGAGCTACTTCCCCACGACCGGCGTGACGCCTCCGACCATCCCGCCGGTTGCCGGAGTCCCTCCGAGCGAGCCGACGCCCTCCACGCCGACACCGTCCGTGCCCAAGCCGACCGAGCCCGGCTTCTACGTCGCCACGAACGGCAATGACAGCTGGTCTGGCAAGCTGGCCGCCCCGAATGCCGATGGCACCGACGGCCCCTTCGCCTCGCTGCAGAAGGCGCAGCAGGCCATGCGCGCCGACCCCGGCATCGACACCACCTACATCCGCGGCGGCGACTACCATCAGAATGGGTTGTGGCTGGACGGTCAGGACTCGGGCGTCACCTTCGCCAGCTACGGCAACGAGAAGGCGGTGATCCACGGCGGCTCCAATGCGACCGTGTCCTTCGGCCTCGGCGGCGCCAAGAACGTCACCATCGAGGGCCTGACCTTCGCCGACGGCGTGGTGGGCGGCCACTATGTCTTCGCCGACAATGCCGCCGGCCTGACCTTCGCCAACAATGCGGTGAAGGGTGGCGGCTATGGCATCACGGTGCAGGACAGCGCCAACAGCAAGGTGATCGGCAACCAGTTCGACAGCACCGGCGCCGAAGCGATCTTCGTCAAGGCCGGCTCCAACGCCACAATCGTGTCGGACAACCACATCACGCACCCGAACGCCGCCGACCGCGGCGACGCCGGCATCTGGATCAACGGCAGTTCCGACGTCCAGGTCACCCACAATCTGGTGGAGGATTCGCCGGAGAAGGCCATCGCCGTCGGCTCGGTCCAGACGGACGGCAGCGACGCCACCCACCGCGTCACCATCGCCAACAACAAGGTGGTCGACGCCAATCTGGAGTCCAACGACGGCGGCGGCATCTATCTGATCAACCGCCAGCAGGATCTGACCGATCACACCGTCATCAACAACGAGGTGACGGGCACCACCGCGACCAACCCGTCGGGCGACGTCGCCAGCTGGGGCATCTATCTCGACGACTGGACCAGCGGCGCGACGGTGAAGGGCAACCTCGTCCATGGCAACATCGGCGGCGTGTTCCTGCATGGCGGCGGAACAACACGGTCACCGAGAACGTCATCGCCGACAACAGCGGCGCCCAGATCGGCCTTCAGCAGCCGGTTGCCTGGAGCGGCTGGCAGGGCCACCAGATGAGCGGCAACGACATCTCCGGCAACGTCGTCGATGTCCGCGACGGCACCGCCGTCCACATCTACGGCCCTGCCACTGTCGGCAGCTTCCACAATAATTTCTACAGCAACCTGGATGCGTCCAAGGACATGTTCGACGTCTGGCCGCAGGTGATGGCCGGCGGCGGCAAAGGCGATCTGGCGGAGTGGAAGGCCGCCGGCTATGACAACGGCTCGGTGCAGTTGGACCCGGCCTTCGCCAATCCGGCGGCTCACGATTTCAGCCTGGCGTCGAACTCGCCGGTCTATGGCATGGGCTTCGACCATATCCCGACCCACGACATCGGGCTGCTTGGCTGATCGGACCCACCGGGTTGAACGACCGTCATGACGTGTGGGCCGCCCGGCGACGGACGGCCCACACGGTTCCTTCCAAGACGGGTGCGGACCTATCGATAAGGCCGTGGCGAGTCCGTGCCGTCAGATCGACAGGCTGTTGGTTGCACGCCACGCATCGTCCAGCGCCACCGTCACCGTCTCGCCGGCGCGGACCGGAACCGCGGTCGCCATCGGACTGAACACCTCGGTCGACCAGATCAGGAAGTCGTTGAACCACAGTTCCTGCACCCACATCACGGCGTTCAGCGTGCCGGCGGACTGGATGCTGAGCGAGGCGTGCTTCGGCAACCGTTCGAAGGACGCCCCGCTGTCGTAGCAAATCTCCTCCACCAGCGCCGGATCGCCCAGGAAGCGGCCGCCGCCGCGCCGATGACGGTAACCGCCGTTGGTGAATCCAGGCGACCAGTCATAATCGCCGAATGTCACCGGCCGGGACCGGTTGTAGCAGACCTCGGCACTCATCGCGTCCAACAGCGGCCCGAATTTGAGACCATAGCGGTTCTCCAGATCGGCAACGGAGCGCCGCAGATCGGCCAGCTCCGAAAAAGCGTCGATCTGCGGCCAGTCGCAGGGAATCGCCAGATAGCGGACGCGGTTCGGCACGGTCACGCAGTCCGGCTTGCCGAAGCGGCGGCGCAGGGCGCACACCGCCGCCGACCGCGGTTCATCGACGACGATGTGGTTGGTGTAGATGAAGGCGAACAGCACATCGAACAGGCCCGGCACCTGGGAGGACTCGACGGTCGCGAGGTCCGCCTCCAGAAAGCGGATGCGGTCGCCATAGCCGTTGGCCTTGGCGAGGGCACGGGCGAGATCGACATGGTCGCGGTCGACCGCGACCACCTCCGACGCCCCGGCCTCCAGCGCCAGGAAGGACAGGATCCCCATGCCGCACCCGGCGTCGAGCACCCGGTCGCCGGGCTTCACCGCCGCCCGCACCGCCTGCTTGATGCTGAAGGTGCGGTCGAGACGCAGGAGGTTCCTCAAATGCATGGCGACGGAGAAATGGACGTCGCGTACCGGCGGGTTGACCGGCGTATCGACGGAAGGGTGGCTCATTGCATCTCGCTCCAGGGGAAATGGCCGCCAGTGGAAGGGTTGGTTGCCGGCCGGATCAGATCGCGCGCAGTTGGCTGAAGAAGCTGTTGACCTGATCGTTGAGCACTGACGCCTCGTGGCGCAGCGAGTCAGAGGCGCTGTGCAGGTCGTTGGCCGCCGAACTGGTGACTTCCGCAGCCTCGGAGACGCCCGTGATGTTTGCCGACACTTCCCGCGTGCCGTCGGCGGCATGGCCGATGTTGCGGGCGATGTCCTGGGTCGTGGCGCCCTGCTGCTCCATCGCCGAGGCAATCCCGATGGAGATGGACCGCATGTCGGCAACGATCGAGCCGATCGAGGAGATCGCCGCGACGGCGCGCTGGGTCTCGTCCTGAATGCCGCCGACGTAGGTCTGGATTTCCTTGGTCGCCTGTGACGTCTGGTTGGCCAGCACCTTGACCTCGCTGGCGACCACGGCGAACCCTTGCCGGATTCCCCGGCACGGGCCGCCTCGATGGTGGCGTTCAGCGCCAGCAGGTTGGTCTGGTTGGCGATTTCCTGGATGACCTGGACGATGGCGCCGATCCGCATGGCCGCCTCGGCAAGCCCCTTCATGGTGACGTTGGTCTGTTCGGCTTCCTGCACGGCGCGTTCGGCGACGTCGGTCGAGCGGGCGACTTGATGGTTGACCTCGCTGACCGCCGCCGACAGCTCCTCGGCCGCGCTGGCGATGGTCTGCACATTGCCGGTGGTGTCGTCGGCGGCATGGTTCACCGTCGCGATCATGCTGCGGCTCTGCTTGGCCATCACCGCGAGGTTGCCGGCGTGAGAGCGGACCTGCTCGGCCGCGGCAACCACCGCCGTGACCACTTCCGACGTCCGGCGCTGGAAATCGGCCAGGGACCGCTCGATGGCCTCCTGCCGGCGCTCCTTGGCGGCGTGCTCGATTTCCTGCTCGGCCACCAGCTGGTCGGCCTTGCGGCGGTTGTTCTTGAAGACCTCCATGGCACGGGCGAGCATGCCGACCTCGTGCCTGTCGTCGATGTGCGGGATGTCGACCGACAGATCGCCGTTGGCAAGCGCGCCCATGCGCTCGGCCATGGTCGATACCGGGCGGCTGATGCTGCGGGCCAGCATATAGGCGAAGCCACCGCCGGCCGCGATCACGACCGCCGCGATCCCGATGTAGATCACCAGAATGCGGTTGTAGATCGCATCGACATCGTCCAGGTAAAGGCCGGTGCCGATCGACCACTGCCACGGCTCGAAGCCGGCGGCATAGGCGATCTTGTCCACCGGCTCGCTCTGGCCGGGGCGGGGAAAGCGGAAGCTGTAGAAGTCGCCGCCGCGCTGCGCCGCCTCGATCTGCAGGCGCACCGTCGGCACCCCGTCCACCGTCTTGAAATCGAGGCGGTTCTTGCCTTCGAAGGCGGGGTTGACATGAACCATGGTGACGCCGTCGAACCGTGTGGCGAAGAAGTAATCGCCCGCTCCGAAGCGCAGCGGACGCAGCTGGTCGCGAGCCGCCTGCTGGGCCTGTTCGCGGGTGAGCTGTCCTGATTTTTCCTTTTCGTACCAGCCTTCGACCATGCCGCGCACCACGCCGACCGTCTGCCGGAGCTGCTCCTTGCGGTCCTCCAGCAGGCTGTCCCTCAGGACGCTCAGGCTGAACCCGGTGATGACGGCCAGCGCGACCAGAAGAAGAGGAATGAAAAGCATAAGGCGATGGGAAATGCGCAAATTCTTGAGCATGGAATCTTCTCTTCTCTTGCGGCCGGAAACGACCTCCGATGTCCCCATCCGGGTCCGGATCCTGGCCGCGCGTCAGGATGGAAGGTCTGAATGCAGCGTTCAGGAAGCGGCGATCGGCGATGCGGCCGGCCGGAGCTGGGCGGCGAGCATCGCGGGGTCGGGCAACCGCGTGAGAGGCGGGCCAAGCTGGTCCAGCGAGATCCCGAGCTCCCGGGCACAGGCTTCCGCGCAGCTCCGGTAGAGGTCGGGAATGCCCATGCGATCGAGCAGGGCCAGATCGTCGTCGCTGACGGAGCCGGGGTCCCGGTCGAGATAGCGGTAACTGCTGCCGGCACGATGAACCCCCGGCACGAAGTAGACGTCGGGTTCCTTGGTGAAAATCAGACTCGACCGGTCGGAGGTGAACTCCTCCACACCATTCCAATCGGTCACGGCCCCGGCGAAGAAGCGGTCCGACAGGCCGAGGCGGCGGAAGAGAGCGGCCGCGGCCTTCTCCGGCTGGCGGCTGGCCTCATGGACATAATGGGTCGTCCGCACGCCCTCCCGGGCAGCATAGGCTTCGACACGGGCAGCATTGAGGGACGCGATGACGAAATGCTTCAGCAGCCGGCTGCGCGGCACCCGGTCGCTCCATTTGGCGAACCATGACGCCAGCGACAGAGCCGGTTCGCGGTCGAGCAGGATCAGATGCAGGCGGTCGGCTGGATAACCGGCCTCGATCAGGATCTGTAACGGGATGAACAGGCACTCGGCCATCAGGTAAGGGCCGGCGACCTCCTTGCTGAACAGACATGGCTGTTCCCGGGACGATGGCGGAACCCAAGGCGTCTGTGGACAACCAGTGAGAAAATTGCGCATGGCCGCCTTGACCGGTTGGAAGTAGGCGGGCAGCCCGGCAACCCCGAACAGGTTGGCGAGCGCAGTCGAGCCAACAC
Organism: Azospirillum sp. B506; assembly: GCF_000333595.1. Classification (GTDB taxonomy): domain Bacteria; phylum Pseudomonadota; class Alphaproteobacteria; order Azospirillales; family Azospirillaceae; genus Azospirillum. Next base: position 5,082 of record NZ_BADK01000028.1, on the reverse strand, counting down.
GGCAACGCCCCCAACCATAATACAGCGTCGGGAATTGGTCCGGTGGAATGCGGCGAAAGCCCTCTCCAAGCGATTGGGCGATGCTGTTTGTCATTCTGTCGAGGCGGAACCGCTGTAGCTGATACTTCCCATCCGGCTCTAGCCAGGACGTGGAAATAGACGGATCGTCCCTCTTCATAAGTTCCGAAAGACGGTTCAGATCACCAAAACGTGTCGTAAGGATGCTCATGGCAGCCTCTCCTCAACGTTGGAACGCCGTTATCGCGCCGTCACGGCAATCACTTCGACCGTAATGAATTTTATCCTATGGAATATATTATTGTGTGCTACATATCGAATTTCATTCTATGTGTATATACAATAGAATGATTTATTTGATTTGTGACACGCTCAACACTGATTGATTCTCATTAAGAATCAGTTATCAAGAAAAGGTTCTCACACAAACACTGCATTTGTTATTTATTAATTCATCCATCTATATGACAACTCAGGCGCATAGCCATGTATTCATGCATGGTTCTTTTAGCCTCTTAAGGCATTATAATTGTTGGATAAGCATGCATTCCGGATAATCCGCGCCCAGGTTGCAAGGACGCTCTTGCTGCGAAGGGACGCAACAGTCGCCTTTAGCCTGCCGAAACCTTCAAGCATGACTGATATGCAAATAATGCATTCCTGCGACCCCGGATCGGACAGGAAAGCCTTTCTGACCAGGGGGCGGCTCAGCGGTTTGGCGCGATGGCTTCTTCGACGATGCGGGGCACAAATAGCCGCCCATTCGGCGGCGTCATGAGACAGCGCGTGACGGCTTCGATGCCGCCCCGTCACCGCCCATCCGGATCAGGCCCGGTCCTTCACCGCACCGATCAGGAACTCCCTGTTGCCTTCCGGCCCGGTGATCGGGCTTTCGGTGATGTCCAGCACCCGCCAGCCCGGCAGCGCATCGAGCCACGCGCGGATGCGGTCGCAAACCTCCTGATGCAGTTCGGGCTCGCGCACCACGCCGCCCTTGCCGACACGGCCCTTGCCGACCTCGAATTGCGGCTTGATCAGGGCGACCAACCGCCCGCCCTGCACCACCAGGGCCAGCGCCGCCGGCAGCACGATCTCCAGCCCGATGAAGCTGGCGTCACAGACCACGAGGTCGATGGGGTCCGGGATCTCGGCGGCGGTCAGGTGGCGGGCGTTGGTCTTTTCCAAAACCACCACGCGCGGATCGTTGCGCAGCTTCCAGGCCAGCTGGCCATGACCGACATCGACGGCATAGACCTTGGCGGCCCCACGGGTCAGCAGCACATCGGTGAAGCCGCCGGTCGAAGCGCCGACATCGACCGCGGTCAGACCGGCGGGGTCGATGGCGAAGACATCCAGCCCCTTCACCAGCTTCAACCCACCACGCGACACCCAGGGATGGTCCTGCCCCTTGACCGCCAGCGGAGCCTCCGCCGCAAGCAGGTCGCCGGCCTTGTCGATACGCCTGGTGTCGGAATAGACCAGCCCGGCCAGGATCAACGCCTGCGCCTTGGCACGGCTTTCAGCCAGCCCGCGCTCCACCAGCGCCACGTCAACCCTTATCCGTGCCATGCCCCTGCCCTTCGCTTTCCCGCAATGGCGCATTCCTGACGCGGAATGGCAGGAAGGGCAAGTGCCGGTTGCCCGGCCGGGAGGGTCCGGGGTGGGACCGGCAAGCCGTCAGGCCGGCGGGAACTCCACCGTCACGCGGGTGCCGTATGGGCTGCTGTCCACGGTCAGCTTGCCGCGCAGCTGGCCGACGAACGCCCGCACCACCTTCAGCCCCAGAGACGTCGCGCGGGCCAAGTCCATGCCGGGCGGCAAGCCGGTGCCGCCGTCGACGACCTCCAGGCGTCCGCCGCCATCCGAACCACGGTTGAGACGAACGTCGATGGTGCCGTGCGCCCCGGGGGGAAAGGCATGGCGCGCGGCATTCCCGACCAGTTCGCTGACGATCAGGCTGAAGGGGATGACGCTGTCCATCGGCATCTCCATCGCATCGGCCGTAACCTGGATACGATGAGCGCCCGGCAGGATCGCCTCCAGTTCCTGGCACAGCTCGCTCAGATGGATCGCTATGTCGACGGTACCGGCGCGCAGGACGCCGTGCGTCCGCTGATGGGCCTGGGTTACGATGCCGACACGACCGCCGGCGCTCTGCAGGGCCCGCCGGACCTCGGGGTCCTTGCTCGACAGGGTCTGCAGCGTCAGGAGGCTGGAGACCAGCTGCAGCGTGTTCTTCAGGCGATGGCTGACGTCGCGCAGGCGACGGTCATGGTCGGCCATCGACTCCGGCGTTTCCTCCGCCGTCACGATCAGCGCGCGGATGACGCCGTTGACGCCTAGCATCGGGGTGACGCGCAAATCCCAGAACCGCTCCCCGTCGGTCGAGCCATCGCCGGCCGCCCGGTTGCGCTGCGGCTGACCGGTGCGACGGGCCTCGGCCAGCAGGGACAGCGACAGCGCCGGGAAACGCTCGGTCAGCCCGGCCCCCGCGACCGCGCCCAGCGCACGGAAGGCAGCGTTGGCGAAGGTGCAGCGGTCGTCCTCCCCCTCGATCAGCGCGGTGGGGGTCGGCATCTGATCCAACAGGCAGCGCAACATTGCCGGATCGTCGATGCCCCCGAGATCGGCGCCAGCAACATCGGAATCAGCCCGATCCGCTCCCGGTTCGGTACCGAACTCCGCGTTGCGGAATGCCGTGACTGCCATGATGTGCGCCATCGTCCCTGACCCCGTCGCCATCCCCCCGCCGCTGGCCCTTCCCTCCGTTACCGGCGGGCTACCATTTCAGCTTGGACACAGTGTAAGGCGTGGCTCGCGCTCCGCACCAGTCGAACAACCTGAAACCTTGCTAGACAAATGGCATTACGACGTTCGGAAGGCGTAATCCGGTCGACGGTCACGCCCGGGCCGCGGCACTCTCGATTCCCAGCGCCTGGAGCGCCGTATGGACGATATGTTGAGCGGTCAGGCCTGCCGTCTCATATTGCTTGGCCGGCGAGTCATGATCGAGATAGGCATCCGGCAGTACCATCGGCCGGATCTTCAGCCCGCCGTCCAACAGCCCGGCGGTCGCCAGATACTGCAGCACGAAGCTGCCGAAGCCACCGACCGACCCTTCCTCGATGGTGATCAGCACCTCATGCTCCAGCGCCAGACGGCGGACCAGCTCCTCGTCCAGCGGCTTGGCGAAGCGGGCGTCGGCCAGCGTCGTCGACAGGCCGCACGCCGCCAGCTCGGTTGCCGCCCGCCGGGCCTCGCCCAGCCGGGTGCCATAGCTGAGAAGGGCGATCTTGGTGCCTTCCTGCAGGATGCGGCCCTTGCCGAGCGGCAGAATGCTGCCGCGGTCGGGCAGTTCCAACCCCACCCCCTCGCCGCGCGGATAGCGCAAGGCCGAGGCGCGGTCGTCGATGGCGGCCTGGGTCGCCACCATGTGCATCAGTTCCAGCTCGTCCGCCGCCGCCATCAGCACGATGTCGGGCAGGCAGCCGAGATAGGCGGTGTCGAAGGAGCCGGCATGGGTCGCCCCGTCCGCTCCCACCAGACCGGCCCGGTCGAGCGCGAAGCGCACCGGCAGATGCTGCAACACCACGTCATGGATGACCTGATCGTAGGCGCGCTGCAGGAAAGTGGAATAGATGGCGCAGAACGGCTTGAACCCCTCCGTCGCCATGCCGGCGGCGAAGGTCACCGCATGCTGCTCGGCGATGCCGACATCGAAGCAGCGGTCTGGGAAACGCTCCCCGAACAGGTCCAGCCCGGTGCCCGACGGCATGGCGGCGGTGATGCCGACGACGGTCGGGTCGGCCGCCGCCTCGGCGATCAGGCTCTGGGCGAAAACGCGGGTGTAGGTCGGCGCGTTCGACTTCGGCTTGGATTGGGTGCCGGTCACCACGTCGAACTTGGCGACGGCGTGCAGCTTGTCGGCCGATTCCTCCGCCGGGCCGTAACCCTTGCCCTTCTTGGTGACGACATGGATCAGCACCGGCTTGTCGTCGTCGGCGTCGCGGACATTCTGCAACACCGGCAGCAGATGGTCCAGGTTGTGCCCGTCGATGGGACCGATGTAGTAGAAGCCCAGCTCCTCGAACAGGGTGCCGCCGGTGACCATGCCGCGGGCATATTCCTCCGCCCGGCGGGCGGCGTTGCGCAGCGGGCGCGGCAGGTGTTCCGCCACCTGGCGCCCCAGGTTGCGCAGGTGCCGGTACTGGCTGCTGCTGACCAACCGGGCCAGGTAGCCCGACACGGCACCCACCGGCGGCGCGATCGACATGTCGTTGTCGTTCAGGATCACCACCAGGCGCGAGCCCAGCGCACCGGCGTTGTTCATCGCCTCATACGCCATGCCGGCGGAGATCGACCCGTCGCCGATCACGGCGATGACGTGGTTGTTCCCGCCCGCGAGGTCACGGGCCACCGCCATGCCCAGGCCCGCCGAGATGGAGGTGGAGCTGTGCGCCGCGCCGAACGGATCGTACTCGCTCTCCGACCGCCGGGTGAAGCCAGACAGGCCACCACCCGTGCGCAGCGTGCGGATGCGGTCCCGGCGCCCCGTCAGGATCTTGTGCGGATAGGCCTGATGGCCAACGTCCCAGATGATGCGGTCCGCCGGCGTGTCGAACACGTAGTGCAGCGCCACCGTCAGTTCCACAACGCCCAAGCCGGCACCCAGATGCCCACCCGTCACTGACACCGCGTCGATTGTCTCGGAACGCAGTTCATCCGCCACCTGCCGCAGCTGCGAGGGATCCAGCGCGCGCAAGCGGTCAGGCGTCGGACACTGGTCCAACAACGGGGTCTTCGTCGCCATTCATCGGCTCCCAATCAAACTCTTTTCTTAAGACCGCCGATCCACAACGAAGCGCGCCACCGCCTGCAACATGGTCGCCCGACCCTCGAAAATCTCCAGATGCCGCGTGGCCTGGTCGGCCAGCCGGCCGGCTTGGTCACGGGCCCGTTCCAGGCCCAGGATGGACACGAAGGTCGCCTTGCCCGCCGGCTTGTCGCGGCCCACGGACTTGCCGGTCTCGGCCTCCGTCCCCTCCACGTCCAGCAGGTCGTCGG
>NZ_BADK01000029.1 GCF_000333595.1 Azospirillum sp. B506 | reverse complement strand
CCGGACATCGCGGCCCGGACGGCCTCGGCATCGGCCACGTCCCCGACATTCACCGGCACGCGTTCCGGCAGGTTCTCGCGCCTGCCGGTCGAGAGATCGTCGAGCACCCGCACCTCGTGCCCGGCGGACAGCAACCGCTCGATCAGGTGCGATCCGATGAAGCCGCACCCCCCGGTTACCAGATAACGCGCCATCGCTGCGCCTCCCTGCACTTTTGCGGGTGTTTGGGTGAACTGCGGCGCCGGATCGCCGAATCGGACCTTTGGCTTCAAGCCGGGAGGAAGCCGGCAACGGCGGCCTGGAACTCCTTGGGCCTGATCGGCTTGGACACATGACCATCGAAGCCGGCATCCGCCAGCCGGCGCTTGTCGGCAGGGGTGGCAAGGTTGGTGACGGCGAGAACCGTGGTTGCAGCCAGTCTGGAGTCGGCGCGGATCTGCCGGATCAGGTCCAGCCCCGACAGGCCGGGCATGACGATGTCCATCACCACCAGATCCGGTGCCGTGTCGCGCATCAGGTCCAGCACCGCGGTGGCGTCGGACGCCTCGACCACGGCAAGGCCGGCCTCTTCAAGACATCGGACAAAAAGCTTGCGCATCAGCACATTGTCTTCGACCACCAGGATGGTCCGAGTCTTTTCGGCCGTTTCCAACATCTCGCAATCCAAGCCCTGTGGCCAAGCCCGGCGGCCGAACACTGTGACAAAGCGGCATCGGGGCCGGTCGGGCTGCCGCGAGGCGCGACCCTACGCCGCACATCGATCCCAATATTGCCGCAAGATTTGGTGTGTATCTTTTTTTGGATTTTCGGTCAAGCCACCCACCCCATGGTCGTACTCCGGTCGGGGAGTGTCTCACGAAAATTACAAATCCCCGCTCGCCAGCTGGCGCCAACATCAAACTGGTCTATTCCAGTCATGGAAGAGAGAGTTATTGCGGGAGCAACAGCGGGAAAAAGGCTTGCCTCGATGGGACCTTCACGCCGGTTGCGCACGCAAGGGGAAATTCTTGTGGCAACTCCGCGCAACCCGGCACGAATGCAATGCCAGGGGACCGAAAGGGCGGCTGCCGGCGCCATGCCGGTGGGCATCAGGCTTGCGCGCCGTCGCCCTGCACATCCATTGCGGCCGCTTCCTCCCCACGCTATGCACCCGGCATGAGCACCGACACCCTTCCCCATGCCTCCCGCACGCTGCTGTCGACCGCCGCCCCTTCGATCGCCGCCCCGTCGATCGCCACAGTGCGCAAGGCCACCGGCATCGGGGCCATCGCCATCCTGCTGTGGTCGACGGCGGCGCTGCTGACTTCGATCTCCAGCGCCATGCCGCCGCTGCAGCTCGTCGCGGTCACCTTCGGACTGGCCTTTCTGAGCGGCAGCACGGTCACGGTGCTGCGTGGCCGCAGCGTGGCCGGCGCCCTGCGCCAGCCGCTGCCCGTCTGGCTGGTCGGCGTCGGCGGGCTGTTCGGCTATCATGCCTGCCTGTTCCTGGCCTTCCACCTCGCCCCATCCGCGGCGGTCGAGGTCAATCTGCTGAATTATCTCTGGCCGCTGTGCATCGTGCTGTTGTCCGCCCTGCTGCCGGGCGAGCGGCTGAAGGCTGCCCATGTGGCTGGGGCGCTGTGCGGACTGGCCGGTACGGCGCTGATCCTGTCGGGGCGCGGCGGCGGGCTGCATCTGGATGGCGGCAATCTGGCGGCCTATGGCGCGGCCCTGGCGGCGGCGCTGATCTGGGGCGCCTATTCGGTCACGTCGCGCCGTTTCGGTTCGGTCCCGACCGAGACGGTCAGCGGCTTCTGCCTGGTCACCGCTCTGCTTGGCCTGATCGGGCACCTGCTGTTCGAGGAGGCGGCCGTCTGGCCGCAGGAGATGTCGGGCTGGCTGGTGTTGCTGGCGCTCGGCATCGGGCCGGACGGGCTGGCCTTCTTCGTCTGGGACCATGGGATGAAGCGCGGCGACATCCGGGCGCTGGGCGTGCTGTCCTATGCCGTGCCGCCGGTCTCGACCCTGCTGCTGATCCTGTCCGGGCAGGCCGACGGCGGCTGGACGGTCTGGGGCGCCTGCGCGCTGATCGCCGGCGGCGCCCTGATGGCGAGCTGGGACATGATCCGCGGCAAGTGACAGCGAATTCACTCCGCAGCCGCGGCAAAGGGTGGTAATCGGCAAGTCTCGTCCCGACCGCTTGCGAGTGCCCGACCGATGCCCGCGCGTGCGTATACTCCGCCTTCCTCCAGCGGACGCCTGTCCGCCGCCCGCCAGTTCCTGGCCGATGTCTGGCGCCTGACCAAGCCTTATTGGTCGTCCGAGGAGAAATGGGCGGCGCGCGGCCTGCTGGCGGCCATCGTCGTCCTCAATCTGGCGGCGGTGTTCATGGAGGTCTGGTTCACCCAGATCAACGCCGACATCTTCAACGCCCTGCAGGACAAGGACCAGAACGGCTTCATCCAGGCCCTTCTGGTGTTCGGCGGTCTGGCGCTGGTCTTCATCGCGGTGGCGGTCTACCGCCTCTACCTGAACCAGATGCTGCAGATCCGCTGGCGCCGCTGGCTGACCGAGCGCTATCTCGGCGACTGGCTGGAGAACCAGACCTATTACCGCCCTGCATTCGCCGACAGCGGCACCGACAACCCCGACCAGCGCATCGCCGAGGATCTGCGCAGCTTCGTGCAGCTGACGCTGAGCCTGTCACTGGGCTTCATGACCAATCTGGTCTCGCTGGTCTCCTTCCTCGCCATCCTGTGGAGCCTGTCCGGCTCGGTCACCATCCCCTGGCTTGGCATCGACCTGCCCGGCTATATGGTGTGGGTGGCGCTGGTGTATGCCGTGGGCGGCACCTGGATCACCCACAAGATCGGCAAGCCGCTGGCCCGCCTCAGCTTCGACCAGCAGCGGTATGAGGCCGACTTCCGCTTCGCCCTGGTCCGCCTGCGCGAGAATGCCGAGAGCGTCGCCCTGCAACAGGGCGAGGCACAGGAGGCGCGCGGCTTCGGCGACCGCTTCGCCCGCGTCGTCGCCAACTGGTGGTCGCTGATGCGCACGCAGAAGCGGCTGGTCTGGTTCACCTCCGCCTATGGGCAGGTCGCAGTCATCTTCCCGCTTCTGGTCGCCGCCCCGCGCTATTTCAGCGGCGCCCTGCCGCTGGGCTCGCTGATGCAGACCTCGCAGGCCTTCGGGCAGGTGCAGGGGTCGATGTCCTGGTTCATCGACGCCTATGTGAACCTCGCCGACTGGCATGCCACCACCAGCCGTCTGACCGGCTTCCACCATGCGGTGGACGCGGTGCGCGCCGGTGCCCGCGACCATGCCGGGGTGGAGCGCGCGGCGGCGGCCGACGGCGCCCTGACGCTGGCAGGGCTGGCCCTGACCCTGCCGACCGGCGGCACGCCGCTGGTCCGCGCCGACCTGACGGGAAGCCGGGCGAAACGCTGCTGATCACCGGTCCTTCGGGTTCGGGCAAGAGCACGCTCCTGCGCGCCATCGCCGGCATCTGGCCCTTCGGCCACGGCCGGATCGCCCTGCCAAGCGCCGCCGCCAACGGCAGCATGGTCCTGCCGCAGAAGCCCTACCTGCCCATCGGAACCTTGCGCGCCGCCGTCACCTACCCCGCAGCCGCCGACGCCTTCCCGGACGAGGCGGTGCGCGAGGTGCTGGATGCCGTGGGCATGGCCGGCTTCGCCGACCGCCTGACGGAGGAGGACCACTGGTCGCAACGCCTGTCCGGCGGAGAACAGCAGCGCGTCGCCATCGCCCGCGCCCTGCTGCACAAGCCCGACTGGCTCTATCTCGACGAGGCGACCTCCGCCTGCGATCCGGAAACGGAAGAACGGCTCTACGGCCTGCTGCGCGCCCGCCTGCCCGGCACCACGCTGGTCAGCATCGGCCACCGCCCCAGCCTCGCCGCCTTCCACGAGCGGCGCCTGACGGTGCGGCGCAACGGCGACGGGATCGGGGAACTGGCGGCGGTGTGAGCTACGCGGGGGACTGTTCCCCCCGCGCCTCGGCCAGCAGCCATTGGCGGAAGGCGGCGAAGGGCGGGTGGTTGGCCTTGCCACGGGGGTGGACGAGGTAATAGGCCCGCGCGCTGCGGTGCGGCCGGTCGATGGCCGGGACCAGGGTGCCGTCGTCCAGTTCGGCGCGGACCAGCAGGGTCGGCAGCAACGCGACACCAAGACCGGCCTCCGCCGCCTGGGCGGTGGTGGCGAACTGCTCGAATACCATGCCGGCGCCAGGACGCGGCGCCAGCCCCTGGGCCGACAGCCACTCGCTCCAGGCATCGGCGCGGGTGCTGGTGTGCAGCAGCGGCAGGGACAGCAGATCGCCCGGCTCGCCCATCGGATGCGCCTTGAGGAAGGCGGGGGAACAGACCGGCAGCACCTCCTCATCGAGCAGATGATCGCAGACGGCGTCGGGCCAGTCGCCGAAGCCGTAATGGATCGCCGCATCCAGATCGTGCAGCCGGAAATCGAAGGGCGCCAGCTTGGTGGTGAAGTGGATCGTCACCTGCGGATGCGCCGCCTGGAAGGCCGGCAGCCGCGGCACCAGCCAGCGCGTGCCGAAGGTCGGCAGGATGGCGAGATTCAGCACGCCGCCCTTGGGGGCGGCGATGGTCCGCACGGTTGCTGCCGCGATCTGGCGCAGCGCGTCGCGGATCGGATCGGCATAGAGCGCGCCGGTCGGGGTCAGCGTCACCCGCTGGCCCTTGCGGATGAAGAGCGCGGTGCCGATCTGGTCCTCCAGAGCCTTGATCTGCCGGCTGACCGCCCCTTGGGTCAGCGACAGCTCGGCCGCCGCGGCGGTGAAGCTGCCGGTGCGCGCCGCCGCCTCGAAGGCGGTCAGCATGCTCATCGAGGGAAGGAGGCGGCGCTGCAAATCCATGGCACCCTCATTACCAAAGCTCATGACCTGTGGAAAGAAAGTCGTTTGCGCCCTGGCGCGCCGCGCGGCACGCTCGATATCCTGGAGATCCTGAACAGGCGGGGCGGGTTCGCGATGAAGACCGGTGGTCAGTTGATCGTCGAAGCACTGGAGGCGCAGGGCGTGCGGCGGGTGTTCCGCGTGCCGGGCGAGAGCTATCTCGCC
>NZ_BADK01000030.1 GCF_000333595.1 Azospirillum sp. B506 | reverse complement strand
CGTTGCTGGAGAACACGGAAGCCCAGGCGCGGGCGCTGGAAGCCATGCTGGGGGCGGATCCGGCCGTTGCCGGGGCGGAGACCAAGGTCTTCATCGCCATGCGCTACTGGCACCCGATGAGCGCCGAGACGGCCGCCCGCGTGAAGGCCTACGACCCGGATCTGGTGGTGCTGCTGCCGCTCTATCCGCAATTCTCCACCACCACCACGGCATCGAGCGCCAAGGCGTGGCATGAGGCGGCGCGCACCGTCGGGCTGACGGCGCCGACGAGGCTGCTGTGCTGCTACCCGACCCAGGCCGGCTTCATCGACGGCGCGGCGGACCTGATCCGCCCGCTCTACGAGGCCGCCAAGGCCCATGGCAAGCCGCGCGTCCTGTTCTCCGCCCATGGGCTGCCGAAGAAGGTGGTGGCCGCCGGCGACCCCTATCAGTGTCGGCCCAACCAGCCAGGCGCCGCGCGTGGACGAAGCGCGGGATGACCAGCTCTATGAGCTGGAGATCGCCTTCAACCAGATCGATCAGGCGGCGGCGAGCGGCAACTGCCCGCCCTGGCTGGTCGACAGGGTGCTGCGCAACCTGCTGGTCGATGTGCAGGGCAACACCCACCGGGCGGAGTTCTGCATCGACAAACTCTATTCGCCGGACAGCTCCACCGGGCGCCTCGGACTGGTCGAGTTCCGCGCCTTCGAGATGCCGCCGCATGCGGAAATGAGCCTGACCCAGCAGCTTCTGATGCGGGCGCTGGTCGCGCGCTTCTGGAAACACCCCTACAAGGGCCGGCTGGTGCGCTGGGGTACGGAACTGCACGACCGCTTCATGCTGCCGCACTTCGTCCAGCAGGACATGGCCGACGTGCTGCAGGATCTGCGCGACCATGGCTATCCGCTGGAGGACAGCTGGTTCGCGCCGCACTTCAACTTCCGCTTCCCGGTCTATGGCCATGTCAGCCAGCGCGGCATCACCATGGAGCTGCGGATGGCGCTGGAACCGTGGCACGTCCTGGGCGAGGAGCCAGGCGGCGGCGGCACGGTGCGCTATGTCGACAGTTCGGTGGAGCGGGTGCAGGTCCGCGTCACCGGCCTGATCGATGCCCGCCATATCATCACCTGCAATGGCCGGCGCGTGCCGCTGATCCCGACCGGGGTGGAGGGGGAGTTCGTCGGTGGCGTACGCTATCGCGCGTGGCAACCGCCCTCCTGCCTGCATCCGACGATTCCCGTCCACACCCCGCTGATCTTCGACATTCTCGACAGCTGGGCCGGCCGGTCGATCGGCGGCTGCACCTATCACGTCATGCATCCGGGCGGCCGCAATTACGAGACCTTCCCGGTCAACGCGAACGAGGCGGAAGGGCGCCGTCTGGCCCGTTTCTTCCCCTTCGGCCACACGCCCGGGCCAATGGACACCCCGGCGGAGGAACGCAACCCGCAATTCCCGATGACCCTGGATCTGCGGCGGGGATGACCGCAGTCGGGATAAGTTGAATGAGAAGGGGGGCGGCGGATGACGGTCCGCCCCTCCGATGACCAGCGCTCCAGAGGCGCAGGGTAAACGCACCCGTCCCCTGCCAGGCTTTGCAACAGGGTCGGATAGGCATCGGAAAAACGTTTCCGAAGCCATCGCAGATGGATCAGGCTGTAATGGCACCCGGCTCGGCGTTCCCTTTTTCTGGTAACCGGAAAGAATCGTCGAGCCGGCATCGATAAAACGGATCGCCACGGAATCTTTCCTGTTTCGGATGGATCGCGCGGCCGGCAGCCTTGCATCGCCGGGCGGGGACGTTCAAACTGCTGCTTCCTTCATAGGCAATACGCACCAGTCAGACCTTGTCCCAGTCCGATCAGCCATTCCGCTCGCCGCCATCGGTCATTCCCACCGGGATGCCGCCGGTCCCCTTTACCCAGGGATCGCTGTTCGGCGAGGCCGACGCCATCGGCTATGGATCCGGGCAGGTCTACGACGAGATGGTGAACGGCCAGGGCCGGCTGCGGCCGCACTGGCAGACCTTCATGAGCACGCTGGGTCCGCTCGACGCCGAGCAGATGGCACAGCGCTGGGAGGAAGCCAGGCGGCTGCTTCACCAGAATGGCGTGACTTACAACATCTATGGCGATCCCAATGGGATGGAGCGGCCGTGGCCGCTCGACATGATGCCGCTTCTGCTGCCCGCCCATGAATGGAAGGCCATCGAATCGGGGCTGATCCAGCGCGCCTCGCTGTTGAACGCCATTCTGACCGACATCTACGGCGCGCAGACCCTGACCCGCTATGGCCGGCTGCCGCCGTCGGTGATCCATGCAGATCCGGGATTCCGCCGCGCTGTCCATGGCATTCGGGTGCCGAACGACGTCCATCTGCATTTCTATGCCGTCGACCTTGCCCGGGCGCCCGATGGACGCTGGTGGGTCCTGTCCGACCGCACCCAAGCGCCCAGCGGCAGCGGCTATGCGTTGGAAAACCGCGCGGTGATCGCCAAGGTGCTGCCCGACAGCTTCCGTCATTGCCAAGTGGAGCGGCTGACCGGCTTCTTCGACATCTTCAAGGAAACGCTGCTTTCCATCGCACCGCGAACAGGCGGCCCCGGCCGCCTGCCGCGCGTGGTGCTGCTGACCCCCGGCCCCTACAACGAAACCTATTTCGAGCATGTTTATCTGGCCCGTTACCTCGGCCTGACGCTGGTGGAGGGGGCGGATCTGACGGTGCGCGATCGCACGGTCTATCTGAAGACCCTGTCGGGGCTGGAACAGGTGGACGTCATCCTGCGCCGTCTCGATGCCGATTTTGCCGATCCGCTGGAGATGCGGGCCGACAGCTCGCTCGGCGTCGCCGGGTTGATCGAGGCGGTGCGGTCCGGCAATGTGGTGATGGCCAACGCGCTGGGTTCCGGCCTGATGGAATCGATGGCGATGAAGTCGTCGCTGCCGACACTCTGCCGCCATCTGCTGGGGGAGGAGCTTCGCCTGCCCGGCGTCGCCAGCTGGTGGTGCGGCAACGATGCGGAGCGCGCTTACGTCATCGACCATCTCGGCGGCCTTGTGGTCAAGCCGGCCTTCCCCTCCCTCTCCTTCGAACCGATCTTCGGTGCCCAGCTGTCGGCTGCCGAACGCTCCGCCCTGGTCGAGCGGATCAAGCGCCGCCCCTGGTATTTCGTGGCACAGGAGCAGATGGCGCTCTCCACCGCGCCGGTATGGCAGGATGGCCGGCTACAGCCGCGCCCGTTGGTGTTGCGCGTCTTCCTGTGCGCCACGCCCAGCGGCGGCTATGCGGTGATGCCCGGGGGCTTGACCCGCGTGTCGAGCGAATCCGGCCGGCTGGTGGTGTCGATGCAAAGCGGCGGCGGCAGCAAGGACACCTGGATTCTGGCGCCGCGGCGAGCCGACGTGACCTCCACCCAGCCGCGTCCGGCGCTGGCGACAGAACCGACGGCCAGCGGCGCCCGTCCGTCGGCCAACGACCTGCCCAGCCGCGTCGCCGACGGTCTCTATTGGCTCGGCCGCTATGCCGAGCGGGCCGAGGGGGCTCTTCGCATGGTGCGCGCGACGCAGAGCCGGCTGATCGACAGCAACATGCCGGGTC
>NZ_BADK01000031.1 GCF_000333595.1 Azospirillum sp. B506 | reverse complement strand
TGACCGGCTTTTGCGCAGTCTGCCCGCTTTCCGGTCAAGCCTTACGGTCCGGCGGCGCGGCATGGGCCGCCGTCACCCCTCTTCGACCGCAGGTTTTGTCATGAGCACCGCTACCCTGCCTGCCCCGGACTCGCCTGCCCCGGCGCCGTTGCGTGCGCGTCTCGCCTCCCACATCGGCGAGCTGCTGCGGTTGGCGGCGCCGGTGATCGTCTCCCGCGCCGGGCTGATGGTGATGATGGCTGTCGATACCGCCATCGTCGGCCGTTTCTCGGCCCAGGAACTGGCCTATTACGGGCTGGCCCACCTGCCCGGCAACATCATGGTCGGCACCGGCGTCGGTCTGTTGATGGGGACGGTGATGATCACCGCCCACGCCTTCGGCGCCGGCAGCGAAGCGGATTGCGGGCGGGCATGGCGGCGGTCGATGCCTTACGCGCTGCTGCTCGGGGTGCTGTTCGCCCTGGTCTCGCTGCTGGGCGATCCGCTGTTCCGGGCCGGCGGCCAGACGGGGGAGATGGCGGCCGGCGGGGCCCATGTACTGGCCGTGCTCGGCCTCGGCGCGCCGGGCATGATGCTCTACATCACCACCGGATTCTTCCTGGAGGGCATCAAGCGCCCGCTGCCGGGTATGATCGCCATGGTGATCGGCAACATCGTCAACGCCGCGCTGGCCTGGGCACTGGTGTGGGGTCATGTCGGGCTGGAGCCGCTGGGCGCGGTCGGATCCGCCTGGGCCACCACAATCGTGCGCTGGAGCATGGGGCTGGGGCTGGTCGCCTATGTCTGGTGGATGCGCGATCATGACCGGTGGCAGGTGCGGCGCCCGGTGTCCGACTGGTGGAGCGGCGCCGCACGCCAGCGTCATCTGGGCTATGCCGCCGGACTCAGCATCGGGGTGGAGAGCGGGGCCTTCGGCGGTCTCGGACTGTTCGCCGGCATGATTTCCCCGCTGGCGCTGGGCGCCTACACCGTCGGGTTGAACCTGACCGCCCTGCCCTTCATGGCGGCTGTCGGGCTGGCATCGGCCACGGCGGTGCGTGTGGGGGTGGCCTACGGCCGCGGCGACCGCAGCGACATGGCGCTGGCCGGCTGGACCGGACTGGGCGTGACCAGCGCGATCCTGGCCTGCGTCGGCATCCTCTATCGCAGCGTGCCGGAGGCGCTGGGCGCTATTTACTCCAACGACCCGGAGTTGCTGGAGGCGGTGGTGCCTCTGATCGCCTTTGCGGCCTGGATCCTGATCGCCGACGGCGGCCAGACGGTGATGGCGAATGCGTTGCGCGGACGGCAAGATGCCTGGATTCCGACGGCGCTCCACTTCTTCTCCTACGCGGTGGTGATGATCCCGGTCTCGGCCTTCCTGGTCTTCGGTCTCGGCCATGGCGCGCATGGGCTGTTCGAGGGAATCCTGATCGCCAGTCTGGTGTCCGTCACCATCCTCTCGCTGCGATTCGCCTCTCTGAGCCGGCGCTAACCGGCTTTCGGCC
>NZ_BADK01000032.1 GCF_000333595.1 Azospirillum sp. B506 | reverse complement strand
GATCTCGACTCGATCATGTGCCGCGGCATCTGGTGGTGGTCGGCGGCAGCTACCTTTGGGTGGAATTCGCCCAGATGTACCGCCGCTTCGGGGCCTAGGTGACCGTGGTGGAGAAGGGGGAGCGGCTGATCTCGCGCGAGGATCCCGACGTCTCCGACGCCATCCGGGAGCTGCTGGAGAGGGAAGGCGTGACGGTCCGCCTGAAGGCCGACTGCATCCGCTTCGCCCGCCATGCCGACGGCGTGGAGGTCGGGGTGAACTGCGCATCCGGCACTCCCACGGTGGTGGGAAGCCATGTGCTGCTGGCGGTCGGCCGCACGCCCAACACCGACGATCTCGGCCTCGGCCGCGCCGGCGTGGCTGAACGCCTTCGTCGCGGTGGCCCGTGCCCGCGGCTTCCGCGAGGCCGCCAAGGGAAACAACGTCAGCGCTTCGTCCCTCAGTGAAGCTGTGCGCCGGCTGGAGGGCCAGCTCGGCGTCAGGTTGTTCAACCGGACCACACGCAGCGTGGTGCCGACGGAGGCGGGCGAACGCCTGCTGGCCCGGCTGGAGCCGGCCCTGCGCGAGGTCGATGCCGCGCTCGACGTGGTGAACGGTTTCCGCGACCGGGTGGCGGGCACGCTCAGACTCAATGTGCCGGTCAGCGTGGCGCGGCTGGTCCTGCCGTCGATCCTGCCGGCCTTCCATGCCGCCTATCCCGAGATCCGGGTGGAGGTGATGGGCGAGGACAGCTTCGTCGACGTGTTTGCCGCCGGATGCGACGCCGGCATCCGCTACGACGAGCGGCTGGAGCAGGACATGATCGCGGTCCCCATCGGCCCCCGCATCCAGCGTTTCGCGACCGCGGCATCCCCCGCCTATCTCGACGCGCGGGGACGGCCGGAGCATCCACGCGACCTGATGGCCCACAGCTGTGTGCGCGGCCGTTTTTCCAGCGGCTCCATGCCGCTTTGGGAGTTCGAGCGCGATGGGGAATTGATCCGGCTCGACACCACCGGACCGCTGGTGGTGGGTCCGGGCGGCATCATGGACCTCGCCATCGAGGCCGCCGTTGCCGGCGTCGGGATCGTTCACCTGTTCGACCAATGGCTGCGCCCACAACTGGACAGCGGGGCGCTGGAACCCGTTCTCGAATCCTGGTGGCCGTCCTTTTCCGGCCCGTTCCTCTATTACCCCGGACGGCGTCTGGTGCCGGCCCCACTGCGGGCCTTCCTGGATTTCATCAGGACCGTCCCGGTTGCCTGACAGACCGTCACCCCGGCAGCATGGCCGCCAGCTGGTCGGCGATCTGGTGCGGCGAGAAGGGCTTGCGCAGCAGCCGCACGGCCTCGCCCAAATCCGGGGTGTCGGCATAGCCGGTGACGATCAGCGCCGGGATCCCCGGACGCAGCTGCCGGACACTCCGCACCACGTCGACTCCATTCATGCCGGGCATGGCGAAGTC
>NZ_BADK01000033.1 GCF_000333595.1 Azospirillum sp. B506 | reverse complement strand
GCCCGGCGGGACGCTGCTGAATTTTTACGGCATGTCGGAGGCCAGTGCCGACAGCCTGTTCGCCGATGCCACGCCCGGCGATGTCGCGATCGGGATGCCGATCGCCAACACCACGGCCTATGTCCTTGATACCCTGTTGCAGCCGGTCCCCCCTGGGGTTGCGGGTGAGCTGTATATCGGCGGGGCCGGGCTGGCGCGCGGCTATCTGAACCGGCCGGGATTGACGGCCGAACGGTTCGTCGCCGCACCCTTCGGGCCGCCGGGATCGCGCCTCTACCGCACCGGCGATCTCGCACGGCGACGCGCCGATGGCACCATCGATTATGTTGGCCGGTCCGACCATCAGGTGAAGATCCGCGGTTTCCGCATCGAACCGCGCGAGGTCGAAACCGTGCTGGCGCGCCATCCCGATGTGGCGCAGGCCGCCGTCATCGCGCGGGAAGACCGGCCTGGCGACCGGCGCCTTGTCGCCTATGTCGTGCCGAAACAGCCGGGGAAGGCCGATGCCGCGCTGCTACGCGCCCATCTGGCCGGCAGCCTGCCGGATTACATGGTGCCCGCCGCCTTCGTCAGCCTGTCTGCGCTGCCGCTGGTGCCGAGCGGCAAGCTCGACCGCCGGGCGCTGCCGGCACCCGATCCGGCCGCCGCGGCCGATCCGGCCCATCGGACGCCGCGCACCCCGGCCGAATCGGTGCTGTGCGGCCTGTTCGCCGAAATACTCGGCCTGCCGCAGATCGGTATCGACGACAGCTTCTTCAGCCTCGGCGGCCATTCGCTGCTGGCGATGCGGCTGGTCGGGCGCATCCGCGCCACGCTGGGTGTCGAACTGTCGATCCGCAGCCTATTCGAAGCGCCGACGGTCGAGGCGCTGGCCCGGCGCATGGATGGCGATGGCCCGGTGCGCCCGGTGCTGGCCAGGCGCGACCGGCCGGCGCGCATCCCCCTGTCCTTCGCCCAGCAGCGGCTGTGGTTCATCGACCGCATGGGCGGTGCCGGACCATCCTATGTCATCCCGCTGGTCCTGCGGCTGCGGGGCGATCTCGACCCGGCAGCATTGGAAGCGGCGCTATGCGAGGTGGTCGAACGGCATGAAAGCCTGCGCACGGTTTTCCCGGACGACAACGGCGTGCCCTGCCAGCACATCCTGCCGCCATCGGCGTCTCGCCTGACCTTGCCGGTAACAGCCATCGCCCCGACCGAGCTGCACGCGGCGCTGGTTGGCGCGGCGGCGCGCGGCTTCGACCTGACCGGCGAACCGCCGCTGCGGGTTTGCCTGTTCAGGCTGGCCGAGCGCGACCATGTCTTGGCGGTGATGGTGCATCACATCGCCACCGATGGCTGGTCGATGGTGCCGCTGGCCCGCGACCTGACACTGGCCTATCGCGCGCGGCGGCGCGGCCGGGCACCGGAGTTCGCACCGCTGCCGGTGCAGTATGCCGATTATACCCTGTGGCAGCGCGACCTCTTCGGTAGCGAGGACGATCCCGGCAGCCTGATCTCCCGCCAGCTGGCCTACTGGACCGCAACCCTGGCCGGCCTGCCCGACCAGCTCGACCTGCCGGCCGACCGGCCGCGCCCGGCGGTCGCCAGCTATCGCGGCGAAACCCTGTCCTTCCGCCTGGATGGCGCGCTGCACCGCCGCCTGCTGGCACTGGCCCAGGCCAGTGGAGCCAGCCTGTTCATGGTGCTGCAGGCCGGGCTGGCGGCATTCCTGACCCGCATCGGTGCCGGCACCGACATCCCGATCGGCAGCCCCATCGCCGGACGGATGGATGGCGCGCTCGACGATCTCGTCGGCTTCTTCGTCAATACCCTGGTGCTGCGCACCGATACATCCGGCAACCCGCGTTTCCTCGACCTGATCGCACGGGTCCGCGATGCCGATCTCGCCGCCTTCGCCCATCAGGATTTGCCGTTCGAGCGGCTGGTCGAAGCCCTCAACCCCGCCCGTTCGCTCGCACGGCACCCCCTCTTCCAGGTCATGCTCGCCTTCCAGAACACGCCGGAAGTCCGGCTCGACCTGGAGGGCATGGCGGTTGCGCTGGAACCGGTCGGGCTGACGACCGCCAAATTCGATCTGCAGTTCAGCCTCAGCGAAGTGCGGGCGGCCGATGGCACGCCGGATGGCATCGCCGGTACGGCCGAATATGCCCTGGACCTGTTCGACCGCGGCACGGTCGACAGGATGATGGCCCGCTTCGCCGGCTTCCTGGCCACGGCCGCGGCCGATCCGGACCAGCCGATCGGACGGATCGACCTGCTGTCGGCCGCGGAGCGGCAGCAAATCCTGGTGGGCTGGAATGCCACCGGCCAGCCGTGGCCGGCGGCCACGCTGCCCGCCCTGTTCGAAGCGCAGGTCCGGCGCGCCCCTGACGCCACCGCGCTGATCTTCGAGGATACCACCCTCAGCTATGCCGCACTCAATGCCGCGGCCAACCGTCTTGCCCATGTCCTGATCGCCCGCGGCATCGGGCCGGAGACGCTGGTCGGCATCGCCCTGCACCGCTCGGTGGCGATGCCGGTCGCCGTGCTGGGGGTGCTGAAGGCGGGGGCAGCCTATCTGCCGCTCGACCCCGATTATCCCGCCGATCGGCTGGCCCTGATGGTGGAGGATGCGGCACCGGCACTGGTGCTGACCGCCGCGGAAGCGGCACAGCGCCTGCCCGCCGACACACCCTGCCTGGTGCTCGACCGGCCGGAGATTGCGGCGATGCTGGCCGCCACCGTACCGGGCGACCCCACCGATGCCGACCGGCTGGCGCCGCTGACACCGGAAAGCCCTGCCTATGTCATCTATACCTCCGGTTCGACCGGCCGGCCGAAGGGGGTGGTCGGGCTGCATGGCGGCAAAGTCAACCGTTATGCCTGGGTTACCGCGCGCATCCCTACCAGCCGGCGAACGCTCCTTCGCAAGAGTTCGCTGAACTTCCTGG
>NZ_BADK01000034.1 GCF_000333595.1 Azospirillum sp. B506 | reverse complement strand
TGCCATGCCCATACCCGCCGTGCCCCCCCGCACCACCGCCGTGCGATCGGGCGCGCCGATCGCCAATACCACCGCCTATGTCCTGGATCGCAGATTGATGCCGGTTCCGATCGGGGTGGCCGGGGAGCTGTATATCGGCGGGGCCGGGCTGGCGCGCGGCTATATCGGCCGGCCGGGACTGACGGCGGAACGCTTCGTCGCCAATCCGTTCGGCCCGCCGGGATCGCGCCTGTACCGCACCGGCGATATCGCATGCTGGCGCGCCGATGGTGCGCTGGATTATCTCGGCCGGGCCGACCAGCAGGTGAAAATCCGCGGATTCCGCATCGAACCGCGGGAGATCGAAGCGGTGCTGACGCGCCATCCCGGCATCGCCCAGGCCGCCGTCATCGCGCGCGAGGACCGGCCGGGAGACAGGCGGCTGGTGGCCTATGTCGTGCCGCAGGCCGACCGCACCGGGGACACGCCGCCGGATCTGCGCGCCTATCTCGCCCGGACCTTGCCGGATTACATGCTGCCGGCGGCGGTGCTGACGCTCGATGCCCTGCCGGTGACGGCAAATGGCAAGCTCGACAGCCGTGCTCTGCCGGCACCGGATTTTTCCGCCACTGCAGACGGGAGGGGGCCGCGGACCAAGCGCGAGGAAATCCTATGCGGGCTGTTTGCCGACATCCTGGGTGTGCCACGGGTCGGCATCGATGACGGTTTCTTCGACCTCGGCGGTCATTCCCTGCTCGCCACCCGTCTGGTCAGCCGCATCCGCTCCGCACTCGGCATCGAAGTGCCAATCCGCGCGCTGTTCGAGCGGCCGACCGTGGCGACGCTGGCCGGCTATCTGGATGAAGCGGGTGAACCGGACGATACGGGCGGCACGGCGCGGCCGCCGCTCATCGTCAGGCCGCGCCCGCCGGTCATCCCGCTGTCCTTCGCCCAGCAACGGCTGTGGTTCATCGATCGGCTGGAAGGGCGCAGCGCGACCTATGCCATCCCGCTGGCCCTGCGCTTGACCGGAGCACTGGACCGCGAGGTGCTGGCCGCCACCCTGCGTGATGTCATCAGCCGCCATGAAAGCCTGCGGACGGTCTTTCCTGACCGGGACGGGACACCCTGCCAACAAATTCTCGCCGCCGAGACGGTGCTGGCAGATTTGCCGGTCATCCCGGTGGGGGCGGCCGAACTCGGCGGCGCCCTGGCGCGCGCAGCGGCGCGCGGCTTCGACCTGACCGGCGAACCGCCGCTGCGGGCCTGCCTGTTCGCCTTGTCGGAAAGCAGCCATGTGCTGCTGCTGCTGATTCATCACATTGCCACCGATGGCTGGTCGATGGCGCCGCTGGCCCGCGACCTGACACTGGCCTATCGCGCGCGGCGGCGCGGCCGGGCGCCGGAGTTCGCACCGCTGCCGGTGCAGTATGCCGATTATACCCTGTGGCAGCGCGACCTCTTCGGTAGCGAGGACGATCCCGGCAGCCTGATCTCCCGCCAGCTGGCCTACTGGACCGCAACCCTGGCCGGCCTGCCCGACCAGCTCGACCTGCCGGCCGACCGGCCGCGCCCGGCGGTCGCCAGCTATCGCGGCGAAACCCTGTCCTTCCGCCTGGATGGCGCGCTGCACCGCCGCCTGCTGGCACTGGCCCAGGCCAGTGGAGCCAGCCTGTTCATGGTGCTGCAGGCCGGGCTGGCGGCATTCCTGACCCGCATCGGTGCCGGCACCGACATCCCGATCGGCAGCCCCATCGCCGGACGGATGGATGGCGCGCTCGACGATCTCGTCGGCTTCTTCGTCAATACCCTGGTGCTGCGCACCGATACATCCGGCAACCCGCGTTTCCTCGACCTGATCGCACGGGTCCGCGATGCCGATCTCGCCGCCTTCGCCCATCAGGATTTGCCGTTCGAGCGGCTGGTCGAAGCCCTCAACCCCGCCCGTTCGCTCGCACGGCACCCCCTCTTCCAGGTCATGCTCGCCTTCCAGAACACGCTCGACCCCGAACTCGATCTGCCGGGGGTCACGGTTTCACTGGAACCGGCCAGCACTGGGACCGCGCGGTTCGATCTCGCCTTCAATCTGCGGGAACGGCGCGATGCCGATGGCGGGGCGGCAGGGATCGAAGGCACGGTGGATTTCGCCCTCGACCTGTTCGATCCGGCGACGATGACAGCCCTGCTCGGCCGCTTCGAGTTGTTCCTGCAAGCCGCCGCCGCAAACCCGGACCGACAGATCGGCCGGATCGACCTGTTGACCGCGCAGGAACGCCAGTTTGTCCTGACAGCGTGCAATGCGACACAACACCCGACCCCGGCCACCACCCTGCCCGAACTGTTCGCCGGCCAGGCGGCGCGGGTGCCGGATGCCCCGGCGCTGGTCATCGGCGATACGGTGCTGAGCTATGCCGACCTCGATGCCCGCACCGCGCAGCTCGCCCGCTTCCTCCGCAGCCGTGGCATCGGCCCGGAAACATGCGTTGCCATCGCGGCCAGGCGCAGTATCGAACTGATCGTCGGCATCCTGGGGACGATGCGGGCCGGCGGCGCCTATGTGCCGCTGAATCCGGATTATCCACCCGAACGGCTTGCCATGATGTTGGCGGATTGCCGCGCCCCGCTGCTGCTGACCCAGGCGGCACTGCTGGCCGGACTGCCGGAAACTGCGGGCGTGCCGGTGGCACTGGAACGTGACTGGCCGGCCATCGCCG
>NZ_BADK01000035.1 GCF_000333595.1 Azospirillum sp. B506 | reverse complement strand
GGCGGCCACCGGGCGATTACGCCGCCTGGGAACTGCGCCGGCTGTCCACGCCGGCCGGGCAGGCGATGCGGAATTCCTGGGTTACCCGGATGAACCCGCTGCCCGAACCGCTGCGCCTGCCGGCCGACCGGCCGCGACCACGGCTGTGGGCGATGACCGGCGCCAGCCAGCCCTTCTCGCTCGACCCGCAGCTCAGCGGCGATCTGCGCCGGGCGGCGGCGGCCGGCGGGTCGACGGTGTTCGCCCTGATGCTGACCGCATTCCAGATCATCCTGCACCGCTACAGCGGGCAATCCGATCTGGTCGTCGGCACGCCGGTGACCGCGCGCGACGAACCGCGCTTTGCCGGCATGGTCGGCTACCTCGCCAACCTCGCGCCGCTGCGGATCGCGATCACCGGCGATCTCAGCTTTGCCGAATGCCTGCGTCGGACGCAGGAGGCAGTCGCCACGGCACTGGAGGGCGGGGTGCTGCCGTTTCCGGCCCTGGTCGAAGCGCTCCGGCTCGGCAATGATCTCAGCCGGCCGCCGCTGGCTCAGGCGGCCTTCGTCTATCATGCCCTGCGCGGCTTTGGCGATCTGGCGCCGCTGTTCGCGCAGGACATCGCCACGTTCCATCCCGGCAACGTCGATTTCGGCGGCATGGCGCTGGCCCCCTACCCGCTGCCGCAACAGGAGGGCCAGTTTGAAATCCGGCTGGAGGTGATCGACGATCACGGCGGTCTTTCCGGCAACTGCACCTATGATCCCGCCCTGTACGATCCCGCCACCATATGCCGCATAACCCGGCATTTCGGGACATTGCTGCGCCAGATCGCCACCGATGGCGGGTTCGACCGTCCCGTCGGCTCTTTCGAGCTGCTGTCGGTGGCGGAGCGGATGCAACTGATCGCCGCCTGGAATGCCACCGGCCGGCCGATGCCCGATGCCACGCTGCCGGTGCTATTCGCCGCCCAGGCTGCCCGCACACCGGATGCAACCGCGCTGATAGCCGGCGATGAGACCGTCAGCTATGCGGAGCTTGACGCTCGGGCCGGGCGGCTGGCGCGGGTGCTGGAAGCCCACGGCGCCGGCCCCGAAACCCTGGTCGGCATCGCGGTCGCCCGGTCGGTGGCCATGGTGGTCGGCATTCTCGGCATCCTGAAGGCGGGAGCGGCTTATGTGCCGCTCGATCCGGATTATCCGGCCGACCGGCTTGCCTTCATGCTGGCCGACGCGGCTGTCCGGCTGGTGGTTGCCGATGCCGCCGGGGCAGCTGTTCTGCCGGAAGGCACCCCGTGCCTGCTGATCGGCGGGGCGGGATCAGCGGGGGCGGCCGAGCCGGAGGAGGTCCTGCCGCCCGCGACGGCGCGGGAACTGCGGCCGGATAATCTGGCCTATCTCATGTACACCTCCGGCTCGACCGGCACGCCGAAAGCGGTGATGACGACGCATGCCAACATCGTGCGTCTTTGCTGCGGGTCGGACTATGCCCGGTTCGGCGCCGACCGTGTCTTCCTTCAACTCG
>NZ_BADK01000036.1 GCF_000333595.1 Azospirillum sp. B506 | reverse complement strand
TTGCGACGGAGCAGGCCGACGACAATGCAGAGAATCCCTAGATCAGTGCGGTCATGAACCCTGGCCTCCATACCGTCGCCACGATCCTTCACCGTTGAAAGGCCGGACGGCTCTGCCTTGCGGAGCCGTCATCCCAGGGCGAGCCCGGCGAATCGGCCAAACGGCGTCAGATGGCGACTGGTTCGGGATGGTCCTTCCCATTGGCCGGAGCAGCGGCGGGGGTGCCGGCCTCGGCAGCGGCCATCTGCTCGCGCACCGCGCTGCGCCACTTCTCCGGATTGAAATCGAGCAACGTGCCGCCGGCCGCAAAATGCTGCTGGAACACCTTGCCGACTGCGTAGGTGGACGCTGCGGCAAGCGCCGGCATGGTCGCCACACCAAGGATCGTGCCGACCACCGGGATGCTCTTCACCAGCGAGCCGAAGGAACCGGCCGCCAGATTGTGCGGAACGATGCCGCCCAGCAGCGCGCCGACGATCGACCGGGTGCGATCCGGCGAGAAGGGAACTCCATAGGCGTCGGCGATCTCGCCGATCATCTTCACCTGGACGCCGGTGACCGCCACGATGTCGAGATAGGGCAGGGGAATCAGACCGGACAGAACATTCCACTTGCTGTACGTCTTGATAATATTTTCGGCCTTGCGATCCGCCTCGACCGGCACAACGGCTGCAGCCTTCACCGCCTCTTCCGTCATTTTATGCTCCTTTCCTGTATGCATGGGCAATTTCGGGTTGCCAACTTCCGCCTGGGTACAGACGGCAGCTCATTTGCGCCACTGTCGACGAGTCGATTTAGGGGCAACTCCCGTCCGCAACTCTACCCATACAGAGGGGCAAAGCCAAGCCGCTTGCAACGGGATCGACATTATACCGCAAAGGGAGAGATTTCAGGATAATTTTGATCCTATCATGGCGTGCATGCCGCGAACATACACCAATAGGAAATATCAACAAGACTTGTGATCCGTTTGCGAGTGCATTACCGTATCGCCGGTCCGAAGAGGAGATCTATCCGGGTCCGAACAGGCCATAGTGCGCTCGGCCAAGGCCGGGCCATCATGGCGAGGCTCCGGCCACTTTTCTCTCAGCCACACCGGTCGGTCTATTCTATTGAGTCCATCGAGGAACCCCGCATGACCAACCCGTTCGACGACGAGCATGGTGTCTATGTCGTGCTGGTCAATGGTGAAGGGCAGCATTCGTTGTGGCCGGCCGATATCGACGTACCGGCCGGCTGGACCGTGGTTCTCCAGCCGACCACCCGGCAGGACTGCCTCGACCATATCAATACCCACTGGACCGACATGCGGCCGCTCAGCCTGACGACAGCCATGGCCGGCCGGCCCTGAAGCGGCGGGGGCATTGAGCCCGGCCGCGCGACGGCGTCGGCAACAAGTGAGATTTCGGAGAATGGGTTCGAGATGACGCTGCCATCCGACGCGGTGCGGGCCGGTACCGTGCAGACCGATGCGGTTGAAGGGCTGATCGCGGATATCACAGATCGCGGCATCGGGCTTGGCATCGACAAGGATAGCCTGGTCATCTCGGGCCATCGCGAGGCGCTGACCGACGAAATGAGAACAGCCCTGGTCGCGGCCAAGCCGGCGCTGCTCGCCTGGTTCCGCGGACAGGAGCGCCCGACCGAACGGATCCATGCACCAAGCCGCGGCCAGTCCGGCCTGCATCACCTGAACGCCCGCAATCCGGATAGCCCGGCCTATACCGTCCTCTTCGCCGCCGCCATCCGGTCCGCACCCGATCTGGCGGCGTTGGATGCGGCGCTGGACGAACTCGTCAGGCGTCACCACGCGCTGCGGTCGGAAGTCTTCGAGCTGGGTGACCGGCTGCTGATCCGCGTGCTG
>NZ_BADK01000037.1 GCF_000333595.1 Azospirillum sp. B506 | reverse complement strand
TCGGCACGGGGGCGCCTTTCCATATGCGGCTACGCCTTGCCCAGGCTTGCTTTTTCGTGCCCGCCCGCCCGGTCGGCGCTCCCCCCATCGACCAAGGTAGGGGGTGCGCCCAACAATGATCTGTATCAAACAATTGGGTAGGTCAAGGGCGTACGAATTACGGGGAGAAACCCGGACGCGACCGCCCGGACGGCAAATGCCCGTTGATCCCGAAGATTTTGTCTTGATGGATCGCCGAAGGCTGCCGGCACTCGATGAGGGGACGCACATGAGTCAAAGCGCACAAAGGATTGTGAACAATCCAAAGTTCCAGGAACTGGTGGCGAAGCGGTCCGCCTTCGCCTGGACTTTGTCCATTGCCATGCTGGTCATTTATTTCGGCTTTATCCTGTTGGTGGCGTTCGGGAGAAACTTCCTCGGCACGCCGATCGGCTCCGGTGTCACGACCTGGGGCATCCCCATCGGCGTCTTCACCATCGTGTCCGCCTTCATCCTGACCGGCATCTACGTGCACCGGGCGAACGGCGAGTTCGACGAGCTGAACCGCCAGATCCTGGAGGAGTCGAAGTGATGCGCGCCACCACCCGTCTTGCCGCTCCGGTCGCCGCTGCGGCGGCAGCCGCCGGCGCGCTGGTTCCGACCACGGTCCTGGCCGACGCCATCGGCGGCGCCGTGCAGAAGCAGGCGACCAACTGGTCGGCCATCCTGATGTTCCTGGCCTTCGTGCTGTTCACGCTGGGCATCACCTACTGGGCGGCCCGCCGCACCAAGTCGGCCAAGGACTTCTATGCCGCCGGCGGCGGCATCACCGGTTTCCAGAACGGTCTCGCGATTGCCGGCGACTACATGTCGGCTGCCTCCTTCCTGGGCATCGCCGGTCTGGTGTACGCCTCGGGCTTCGACGGCCTGATCTATTCGGTGGGTTGGCTGGTCGGCTGGCCGATCGTGCTGTTCCTGGTGGCCGAGCGGCTGCGCAACCTCGGCAAGTACACCTTCGCCGACGTCGCCTCCTACCGCTTCCAGCAGACGCCGATCCGTTCGCTGTCGGCCTGCGGCTCGCTGGCGACCGTCACCTCTA
>NZ_BADK01000038.1 GCF_000333595.1 Azospirillum sp. B506 | reverse complement strand
CAGCGCATCCTTCACTGATCGGCCTCTCGAGATGTCCATGGACCGTTCTGCCCCGAAACAGTCTTCGCGCGTCCGGCGCGCCGCTCCGGGCCACCACGATCCGGTTCCCGAGTCCGTCGGCGCCACGCCGGCCGAGATCCGCGATGGGTTGGTTCTGGCCTTTCTGGCCCGGCTGCGACGGTCTGGACGTTGGAGGATGTCTGCTCGGTCGTGACGGCGACATCGCTGGCCAGCCGGCCGGCCTGATCCGCCGCCTGGGTCACTTCCGCAACCCGGCTTTCCATTCCGGCGGCTTCCCTTGCCACGGCATGGATGACGCCGCCCACCGCCTGCTCGAACCGGTCGGCCAGATCGGCGATGGCGCGATGCTTCTCCATTTCGGCGCAGCGGGCCTGTTCGACCTGCTCGGCTTCCAGCCGCTGCTTGGCCAGTGCATTCTCCTTGAACACCTGCGTGGCCCGGCCCATGTCGCCAAGCTCGTCGCCGCGGCCGGCCTCCGGAAAGGCGACGGTCAGGTCGCCATCGGCCATCGCCCGCATGCGGCCGGCCAGCGAGCGGACGGTGGAGCTGATGTTGTGTCCGACCAGCGCCAGCAAGACGATCGCCGGCAGGGCCAGCGCCGCGATGACGCCGATCAGGGTCCAGAGCTGCGACAGGAAGGCGGCCCACAAATCGTCGATGAAGATGCCGGTGCCGATGAAGATCCGCCAGGGATCGAACCCCTTGACATAGGCCAGCTTGAGCGCGGTTTCGCTGCTGCCGACGGTGCGGGGCCAGTCGTAGGCGTAAGTCCCCTCCCCCTTGCTCTTCACGATGCCGATCAACACCGGAATGACCGGGACGCCAGCCGCATCCTTGATTCCGGAGACGTCCTTGCCCATCAGCGCCTTGTTCATATGCGCGAACCCGATACTGTCGTAGGTGTGGGCGAAGAGATATTCGTCACCGCTGTAGCGGATGGCGAGGAAGGCCTCCTTGAAGCGGGCCTGCGCCTCGTCACGGGTCAGATGCCCCGCCACGACCTCGCTCTCGAATCGGGCAGCCATGCTGTGTCCGGCCTCGACCATGAAGCGAAGCGCATCGACGCGGTCCTGATACATGCGATTGTAGCTGAGATAGAGCCCGGCGCCCGCGATCGCCATGCAGGCGAGGCTGGCGGTCGCCACCAGCATCAGCAGTTTCGCGCGAATTGAAAGAGAAGAATTGGTCATTGACCACCACCTTCCGGCGTATTGCAGTCGCCTTGTCGTGCAGAGTGTCCTGCTGGAAATTGTCGTGTGAATATTGAACGATTTCCTTACAGGCAGGCCGCGATACGGTGTCGCATGGGATATGACCTCCAGGCCATCGCGCAAAACGAATATTCGAGCCGATTTGCCGAAACCCCGTCCTTGTGCCTGCGCCGGCTTTCATCCCGCTGTGCCCTCCAGCGGTCGCGGTCGGCCCCAGGCTGATGGCAGAGAATTCACATGACAAGCTGCCGCCGCCGATGCTTTCTGCCGGCGGACTCCAAGCTTTTGGTTTTTCGTGTGAGTCACGCTTCAAGCGATTCCACTTGAAGCGATCACACTCTCAGGAGGAGTGGCGCTTGACCGGGAGGACCAGCCCTTTGCGTCGGCTGATTGGCAGGCGGTGGGACATTGCTGCGGCGATGGGGCTGCTGGTCCTGCTGGTGCTGGTCGCCGTCACCTTCCGACAGTATGGCATCTCCAACGACGAGGAGGTGCAGCATGTCTATGGCGCCAAGCTGATCGACTGGTACCGCAGCGGCTTCACCGACGACTCGGCCTTTTCCTACAAGAATCTCTATCTGTATGGCGGGCTGTTCGACATGGCGGCGGTGGCGCTGGCCCCGCTGCTGCCCTTCGATCCGTATGAGACGCGGCACCTGCTGTGCGCCCTGACCGGGGTCGCCGGGATTGCGGTGGTCTGGGCCGACGGCCGCCGGCTGGCCGGGCCGCGGGCGGGCTTCCTGGCCGGGGCGCTGCTGGCGCTCTGCGGACCCTGGTATGGCGGTCTGTTCAACCACACCAAGGACGTGCCCTTCGCCGTGCTGATGATGGCGGCGGTGGCGTTGCTGCTGCGGCTGGCCGGGCAGATGCCGCGGCCGCGTCTTGGGACCGTGCTGGGATTCGGCGCCGCCGCCGGGCTGGCGCTGGGCATCCGGATCGGGGCGCTGCTGCTGGTGGGCTATGCAGCGGCGATGCTGGCGGGATGGGTGCTGATCGGGGGCGTTTCCGTCGCCCGGCTGCGCGATGCCGGCAGGGGAGCGCTGCGTCTGCTGCCGGCCCTGCCGCTCGCCTATGGGCTGATGGCGCTGTTCTGGCCGTGGGGGGTGCTGGACCCGTTGAATCCGCTGCGGGCCCTGGCCGATTTCTCGCATT
>NZ_BADK01000039.1 GCF_000333595.1 Azospirillum sp. B506 | reverse complement strand
TGGGCGATGCCCTCCAGCAGCGGCAGGAAGGTCAGGTCGGTGAACAGCAGGCGGTCTTCGGCATGGTTGACGATGTAGGCGATCTGTTCCGGGAACAGGCGCGGGTTGATGGTGTGGCAGACCATGCCCGAGCCGCCGATGCCGTAATAGCATTCCAGGTGGCGGTAGCCGTTCCAGGCCAGCGTGCCGATGCGGTCGCCCGGCTGCATGCCCAGCACCGCCAGCGCGTTTGCCAGCTTCTGGGCGCGGACCCAGGCATCGGCATAGGTGTAGCGGTGGATCGGCCCCTCGGTGGTGCGCGACACGATCTCGGTGTCGGCATGGTAGAGCGCCGCGTGACGCAGGATCGACGTCACCAGCAGGGGGCCATTCATCATCATTCCGCGCAGCATCGTTTCACTCCCGGTCCGGTCGCTTCTGGTTCTGGGTTATCTGGCTTTGTGTCGTCGTCAGGCGTGCAGGCGGCGAGCCGCCGCTCGGCGTCGGCCTCCATCGCCTTCAGTTCAAGGATCACCTCGGCGATTTCGGTCTGCATCCGCTCAAGCTCAATGAGGCGGGCGCGGATCTTGCGCAGCCCGTCGCGGTATTGTCCGGCGTTGGGCCGGTCGGGGCGGTAATGGCCGAGATAGTCTGCGATCTGTTCCAGTGAGAAGCCGACCCGGCGGAATTTCAGGATCAGCATCAGCCGGGCGCGGTCGCGGTAGGTGAACACCCGCCGCCCCCCGGCCCGCTGTGGCGCCAGCAGCCCCTTCTCCTCGTAGTAGCGCAACGCCTGCGGCGTGAGGTCGAACTCCGCCGCCAGTTCCGTCACGCCATACACCCGATTCCGTTCGGCCATGGACAATCCCCTGCGCCAACGATTTCGCCACAGGCGCAGGGGTGAAGTCAACGTCAATGAGCTAAAGCACGCTTTAGATGGGACCATCCGTCATCCGGCGCGGACCTGGGTCAGGAAGCGGTCGACCTCGCTGCTCAGCGTGTCGGTGTGGCTGGACAGTTCGCGGACCGAGGTCAGGACTGCGTAAGCGACCTTGCCGCTCTGGCTGGCGGCCTCGTTGACGCTGCCGATGCTGTCGGAGACGGTCTGGGTGCCCTGGGCGGCCTGCTGGATGTTGCGGCTGATCTCCCGGGTGGCGGCCCCCTGCTCCTCGACCGCCGACGCGATGGAGGTGGCGACCTCGTTGATGTGGCCGATGACGCGGACCACCTCCTGCAACTCGCCAACCGTTTCACCGGTGATCGACTGGATGTCGGCGACCTGCAGGGCGATGTCGTCTGTCGCCTTCGCCGTCTGGGTGGCGAGCGCCTTCACCTCCGACGCGACCACGGCGAAGCCCTTGCCGGCATCGCCGGCGCGGGCGGCTTCGATGGTGGCGTTCAAGGCCAGAAGATTGGTCTGGCTGGCGATGGAATTGATCAGTTCCACCACTGTGCCGATCCGTTGCACCGCCTGGGCCAGCCCGTCCACCTTGCTGTTGGCGCGCTCGGCGATGCCGGCGGCCTCGCGGGCGATGTCCGACGACTGGCCGACCTGCCGGCTGATCTCGCCGATCGAGCTGCTCAGTTCCTCGGTGGCGGCTGCGACGGTCTGGACGTTGGAGGATGTCTGCTCGGTCGTGACGGCGACATCGCTGGCCAGCCGGCCGGCCTGATCCGCCGCCTGGGTCACTTCCGCAACCCGGCTTTCCATTCCGGCGGCTTCCCTTGCCACGGCATGGATGACGCCGCCCACCGCCTGCTCGAACCGGTCGGCCAGATCGGCGATGGCGCGATGCTTCTCCATTTCGGCGCAGCGGGCCTGTTCGACCTGCTCGGCTTCCAGCCGCTGCTTGGCCAGTGCATTCTCCTTGAACACCTGCGTGGCCCGGCCCATGTCGCCAAGCTCGTCGCCGCGGCCGGCCTCCGGAAAGGCGACGGTCAGGTCGCCATCGGCCATCGCCCGCATGCGGCCGGCCAGCGAGCGGACGGTGGAGCTGATGTTGTGTCCGACCAGCGCCAGCAAGGACGATCGCCGGCAGGCCCAGCGCCGCGATGACGCCGATCAGGGTCC
>NZ_BADK01000040.1 GCF_000333595.1 Azospirillum sp. B506 | reverse complement strand
ACAGCATCGGGTCGAGGGGAAGGACACGAACAGCGAGATCAGCACCGCCGCCGAGACAGTGATGCCGAATTGCAGGAAGAAGCGGCCGATGATGCCGCCCATGAAGGCAACCGGCAGGAAGACCGCCACAATGGTGAGCGTGGTCGCCAGCACCGCCAGCCCGATCTCCGCCGTGCCGTCCAGCGCGGCCTGACGGTGGCCCTGGCCGCGGGCAAGGTGGCGCATGATGTTCTCGCGCACCACGATGGCGTCGTCGATCAGGATGCCGATGGCGAGCGACAGCGCCATCAGCGTCATCATGTTCAGGGTGAAGCCCATCGCCGCCAGCATGCCGAAGGTGCCGAGCACGGCGACCGGCAGGGTCAGTGCGGTGATGACCGTGCTGCGCCAGGAGCCGAGGAAGACCATGACGATCAGGATGGTCAGGATGCCGCCCTCGACCAGCGTCTCCTGGACGTTGCTGAGCGAGTTGGTGATGCCGCGGGAGCTGTCGCGCACCACCGCCAGCGTCACGTCCGGCGGCAGGGAACCGTTGGTGCGCAGATCCTGGATCGCCGCATGCAGGCCACGCGCGACCTCCACCGTGTTGGCGCCCTGCACCTTCACCACATCGACCGCCAGCGCCGGGTTGCCGTTCAGCAGGGCTGCGGAGTCCTGCTCTTCCTGCCCGTCGATCACCTCGGCGACCTGGGACAGGCGCACCGGGCTGTTGCCGCGCCGCGCGACGATCAGGTCCAGCAGGTCGCGCGGGTTGCGTACGCGGCCCTCCACCTGCACCACGCGCTCCCGCCCCTGGCCGGTGACGGTGCCGGCGGGTACATCCTGGTTCTCGCCGGAGACGGTGGCGATCACCTCGTCGACGCCGACGTTCAGCGCCTCCAGCTTTTCCGGCTTCAGTCGGACCAGGATCTGGCGCTTCACCCCGCCGGCGATGGTGGCCTTGCCGACGCCGCGGACATTCTGCAGCCGCTTCAGGATGATCTGGTCGGTCAGAGTGGTGAGGTCGCGCAAGGACCGCAGGTCGGAGGTGACGGCGATGGACAGGATCGGCTGGTCGTCCGGGTTGAAGCGGGTGATCTGCGGGTCCTTCACCTCGTCGCGGAAGGTCGCGCGGATGGCCGAGACCTTCTCGCGCACGTCCTGCAACGCCTGGACCGACGAGGTCTTCAGGTCGAACTCGGCGATCACCACCGACTGGCCTTCGTAGGAGCGCGAGGTCAGCGTCTTGATGCCGGCGATGGTGTTGATCGCATCCTCGACCGGGCGGGTGAT
>NZ_BADK01000041.1 GCF_000333595.1 Azospirillum sp. B506 | reverse complement strand
CTTTTCCAGGCGGTGAACAGCACGCGGCGGCAGGGCAGGTTCAGCCCCATGCCGATGGCGTCGGTTGCCACCACCACATCGGCCTCGCCGGACAGGAAGCGCGCCGCCTCGCGCCGCCGCACCGCCGGGGCGAGCGCACCATAGATGGCGGCGACCGACAGGCCCTGGGCCAGCAGGGTGTCGCGGACGCTGTGAACCTCACGGCGGGAGAAGGCGATCAGCGCATCGCCGCGCTCCACCTCGGCCCACTCCAGCCGGCGGTCGAGCATCGACAGCGGGGTCTTGCGGTCAAGCTCCACCACCTCCAGCGGTTCGCCGAGATGGGCGGCGGCACGCTCCACCAGTTGCCGGACCTCCGGCGCGCCGAGGATGTAGACGGTCTCGGCCGGCACGCCCATCAGGGCGGCGGTCCAGGCCCAGCCGCGCGCCGGGTCGGCCAGCATCTGGATCTCGTCGATCACAGCGACCTCGACCGGCCGGTCGGGATCCATCACCTCGATGGTCGAGGCGGTGTGGCGGGCGCCTGGCGTGCGGATTTCCTCCTCGCCGGTGATCAGGGTGGTGGGGGTGCCTTCGGCATTCAGCCGCTCCATCACCTCCAGCGCCAGCAGGCGCAGCGGCGCCAGATAGACGCCGTCGCGGGCCTCGCGGAGCGCCGAAATGGCGCGGTGCGTCTTGCCGGAGTTGGTCGGCCCGATCACCAGGACCAGACGGCGGCTCATGCCGCGCGCCACCGGGAACAGCCGTTCGAAGCGGGAAAAGTCGAAATGCCGGTCGACATAGAGCCGGCCGCGCGCCTCTGCCCGGTCGCGGCGCCACTGGTCGTACTCGCGGTCCCAGCGGTCGAGCAGTTCGTCGGCGTCCCTGCGGTTGCGGGCGGCCTTGTTCAGGCGCTCGGCAAGGCTGGCGAAGCCCCAGTCGGGATCGTCGCCGGCCCGCTCGGCCAGTTGGCGCAGTCGGGCCGGCGACGCGCGACAGGCCGTCGTCCAGCGCAGCGCGCAGATTAGGGTCGTGGTCCAGCCGGGCCGACAGTTCGGTGTCCGACAGGTCCGACAGTTCCAGCGCGTCGAAGGTCCGGGCGACCTGCAGGCGGATCGCCGGCGAGAAGCCGGGCCAGGGCAGGTCGTCGCTGCGCACGGCGCGGACGCGGGTGCGGTCCTCGCAGGAGAGAAGGGCGGTGTGGCTGCCGGCCAGCGCCCGGCGGCCCTGGGCAAGCAGGTCGTCGCGGCGGTGGGCACGGTCGATGCGGCCGGCGATCTCCAGCAGGATGGCCGCGCGCCGCTCCGCCGGCACCAGCAGGTCGCGCTTGCCCTTCGGCAGCGGCAGGCCGAGCGGCACCAGACCGCGCGCCTCGGCGTCGGTCATCCGCAGCAGGCCGGCGGCTCCCAGCGTCGTCACCTCCGGATGGGCGACGGCGAGGTCGTGGACCAGATGTGGGTCGGCGGTGGTTGTGGCGGCCGGCGCGTTGGCGTCGTCTGTCATGGGACCTGTCCGGAAGCGATGTGGTGCAGCACGATGCCGCTGGTGGTCGCCACATTGAGGGAATCGAAGCCGCCCGCCATCGGGATGCACACGCTGCGGGCGCGGGCCAGCAGGGCCGGTGGCAGGCCCGGCCCTTCCGACCCGAACAGCAGGGCGGCGCGGCGCGGCGGTGTCAGGGCGGTCAGCGTCTCGGCACCGGAGGGGCTGAGCGCCACCGCCTCGAAGCCGAACCGGTCGAGAAGGGCGAGTGGGTCTTCGTCGTCGGCGAGCTTCGCCGTCGGCACCAGCAGGGTGGCGCCGACCGAAACACGGATCGCTTTGCGGTAGAGCGGGTCGCAGCAGCCGGGATCGAGGATCACCGCATCGGCGCCGAAGGCGGCGGCGTTGCGGAAGATGCCGCCCATATTGTCGTGGTTGCCGATGCCGAACAGCATGACGATTCGGGCGACCGGTCCGCAGGCGGCCAGCAGATCGGCGGCACTGGGGACGATGGTCTTTTCTCCCACAGCCAGGATACCGCGATGCAGGGGGAAACCGGCGATGCGGTCCAGAACGGGCTGGGTTGCGGTGTAGACGGGGGTGTCCGCCGGCAGGGCGGCCAGCATCGGCTCCAGTGCCGCCACGCGCTTGTCGGCGATCAGCAGCGAGCGGGCGCGATAGCGGGTGGACTGGACGAGGCTGCGCACCACCACTGCCCCTTCGGCGATGAACAGCCCATCACGGCCGACGAGATCGCGCTCCCGCACGTCGCGGTAGGGCTCGATGCGCGGGTCTTCGGGGTCGGTGATCGGGATGATTGTGGGCAAGAGGCGGCTCGGCGTCTGGGATGTGCGCCTACTTAGTGCATATGGAGGCGGGTTTCCAATGCCCTGGCACAGTTGGCCCTCTGCCTCCATGGGCATACCCCCTTGCGGATGCACAAGTCTCCGCTCATGTTGCGATGCAGCAAAGTTATTTGGGGACGTGCCGGCCATGACGATGATCCGAACGCTGTGGAACCGCATGCGCGGACGGGCGAAGCCTGCACCGCGCGCCCTGCCGGCGGAACCGCTGGAGCTGTCGGGGCCGGGGCCGATGCTGGCTCTGCCGCCGCCCAAGCCGACGCTGGCGCTGGCATTGCAGGGGGGCGGGGCACACGGAGCCTTCACCTGGGGCGTGCTCGACCGGCTGCTGGAGGAAGACATCCGGCTGGTTGGGGTCAGCGGCGCCAGCGCCGGCGCGATGAATGCCGCCATGCTGGTCCAGGGCTGGGCGCGGGGTGGTGGCGCCGCGCCGAGGGAGGGGGCGCGGTCGGAGTTGGCGAATTTCTGGGAGCGGGTGAGCGCCGCCGGCCGGCTGGGACCGATCCGGCCGAACCTGACCGACCGGCTTCTTGGCCGCTGGAATGTCGATCATACGCCGGGAACCCATCTGGTGGAGTGGGCGCGGCGCTGGGTCAGTCCCTATCGGACGCAATCGGCGGATTTCCACCCGCTGCGCGGCCTGCTGAGCGAGTTGGTCGAACCGGACCTGATCCGGCGCAGCGGACTGCGGCTGTTTGTCAGCGCCACAACTGTACGGACGGGTGCCCTGCGGCTGTTCGACGAGACGGAGGTCGAGGTCGATCATCTGCTGGCCTCTGCCTGCCTGCCGTCATTGTTCCGTGCGGTGCGGATCGACGGGCAGGATTATTGGGATGGCGGCTATCTCGCCAACCCACCGCTGTCGCCGCTGGCCGAGGCCTGTCCCGGCGCCGATCTGCTGGTGGTGGCGATCAATCCCTTCACCTGCGCCACCACGCCGGAGGACCCCGCCGGGATCGCCGCCCGCCTGAACCAGATCACCTTCAACGCCGCCCTGCTGCAGGAGATGCGCTGCCTGTCCGCCCGTGCCGACGCGCCCCGCCTGCATTTGATCGGCGCTGACGAGCATCTGCAGGATCTGGGGCTCTATTCGAAGCTGATGACCGACTGGAGCTTCCTGAACTGGCTGCGCGACGCCGGGCGCGAGGCGGCGGGACGCTGGGTGGCGGAGAATATGCGGGCCGTCGGTGTCGAGAGTTCGGTGCGGACACCCGCCCTCGCCTGACGCTCACTCTGCCGGGTGGTGCCCTGCCGGGTGCTGCTGGGCATCGGGGTCGTCGTGGGCGAACCAGCGCTTCATCCGGCGCGACAGCCCGTCGAGATAGGTCAACGCCACCGGCACCACCAGCAGCGTCAGGATGGTCGAGGACAACAGGCCGCCGATCACCGCATGGGCCATCGGTGCACGCTGCTGCGCCCCCTCGCCGATGCCGAGCGCCAGCGGGATCATGCCGAAGATCATCGCCGCAGTGGTCATCACGATGGGACGCAGGCGGATGATGCCGGCCTCCACCAGCGCATCGTGCAGGCTGGCGCCGCGCTTGCGGGCCTGATTGGCGAAATCGACCAGCAGGATGGCGTTCTTGGTCACCAGACCCATCAGCATGATGAAGCCGATGGCGCTGAAGATGTTCAGCGTCGATCCCGCCACCAGCAGGCCCAGGAACACGCCGACCAACGACAAGGGCAGTGAGGCCATGATGGCGAACGGTTGCAGGAAGCTGCCGAACTGCGAGGCCAGGATCAGGTAGATCAGGATGACGGCCAGCGCCAGGGCCTGGGCCGCATAGCCGCTGGTCTCGGCGATGTCCTTGGTCGAGCCGCCGAAGACGATGCGGTAGCCGGGCGGCAGCTCGATCTTCGCCAATGCCGCCTGCAGGTCGCGTCCGGCGTCGCCGGCGGCGCGGCCCTGGACGTTGGCCTGGACATTCACCTCGCGCTGCAGATCGCGCCGGTTGATCTGCGAGGCGCCGAGCGTCGTCGTCACCTCGGCCACCTGGGACAGCGGGATCATGCGGGGCGCGCCGCTGGCGTCCATGCCGCCGGAGAAATGGATGCGGTCGAGATCGGCGCGGCTGACGCGGTCGCCTTCCGGCAGACGGACCAGCACGTCGTAGCTTTCGCCGTCCGGTGCCTTCCAACTCGACACCGTATCCCCGGCGAACAGCGGGCGCAGCGTTTCGGCGACCTTGGCGGTGCCGATGCCGAGGTCACTGGCGAGGTCGCGCTCCAGCCGGGACGCCAGCGTCGGCTTGGCCGCCTTCAGCGTGCTGTCGACGTCGACGAAGCCGGGGATGGCGCGCATGGCACCGATCACCGTCTGCGACAGCCTGTCCAGGTCGG
>NZ_BADK01000042.1 GCF_000333595.1 Azospirillum sp. B506 | reverse complement strand
GCGGCACTCCGCCGATGCTGCCGCCCAGCAGGGCGTGGGCGTCCTCGATACCGGGGGAGGTGCCCGCGGAAACTCCCTGGAACGCCACGGCGGCAACCGCCAGGATGGCGCCGTTGACCAGACCGGCCAGCGCCAGCGCGCTCGACAGGTCGATGGTCAGCCAGCGGGCGGCCTGCCGGCGTTCCTCCTCCGTCTTCACCTCGGCCAGCCTTGCCCGCACCAGACCGGAATGCAGGAACAGGTTGTGCGGCATGACGGTGGCGCCGATGATGCCCAACGACAGGTACAGCATTTGCGGATCGCGGGCCAATTCGACGCTCGGCATCAGCCCGGCCAGCAGGGCGGCGGGGTCGGGGCGGGCGATCACCAACTCCCAGGCGAAGCAGACCACGACCACGCTCATCAGGGCGCCGACCACCAGTTCGGGGGTGCGACCGCGGGCGCCGGGCAGGGCCAGGATGCCGAAGGTCAGGATGGCTGAAATCACCACGCCGGCCATGACCGGGATGCCGAACAGCAGCTTCAGTGCGATGGCGCTGCCCAGCAGCTCGGCCAGATCGGTGGCGATCATCGCCAGTTCCGACACCGCCCATACAAGCATCGCCACCGGCCGTGGGAAGCGCTCGCGGATCAGCCGGGCCAGATCGGTGCCGGTCGCCAGCGTCAGCCGGACAATCAGCCCTTGCAGGAAGATGCCGGCCAGACTGGCGATGAGCACCGCCGACAGCAGCGCGAAGCCGAAGCTGGAGCCTGCTGCGATGTCCGTCGCCCAGTTGCCCGGATCCATGTAGCCCCACCGCACCACGAAGCCGGGGCCGAGCATGGTCCAGAAACGGCGTCCCATCACTGGAATGCGGGCAGCGGCGACGGTTGAGACGGTGGCGGCGACGGTGGGGGATGCGGTCTTCACGCCGGTTGCTCCTGAACGGGACGGCCAGAGGCTTGGCCGCTGATGCAACAATGATAGGGTATTTCGATAGCGTCCAATCGTTATCGCCTAACATCAAGATAGGTGTTGCCTATCGATGTGGGCGCCCTACCAAGGCAGGTCCAGTGCAGAACAGCGCGGCTCTCACTTCGTTCGCCCGGCAGCAGTGCCATGCAATCGAATTTCGCCGGGAACCATCGGCGATTTTCAGCGGCGGCGCGGGCCGAAGCGCTTGCGCGGGGCGCCGCGGAAGCCGGCGGCGGGTGGCGGCTCGCGGCGGCGGGCGCGGGAGGCCAGCGCTTCGGACAGGCGCTGGCCGATGGCGTCGCGGGCGCTGCGTACCCGGTCACGGTCGGGCAGGTTGTCCGGGAACTTGCGCGACGCCCAGAAATAGAGGTCGCAGGCGCGCGATGCCGCTTCCAGCACATCGGCGGCCAGCCCGTCGAAGCGGGCCGGGATCAGCCGGGCGAGCGGCAGCCTCTCCCCGGCCTCCACCGCGTCGAGGATTGCGGCGAAGACCTTGGCGTCCTCCGCATCCTCCAGGTCGGCGGGGGCGAGCAGCAGGTCGAGCTTGGCGGCGAGCGCCAGCCGGCGGGCGTCCAGCATCGGGGCGGCCCGGCGCAGCCCCGACAGGTCGGCCAGCCGGAAGGGGGAGCCGGCGGTGGCGGCGCTGCCGAAGCACTCCACCAGCAGCCGGGTCTCGGCGCTGTCGATGTGGCTGGCGAGGCGGGCCAACATGGCGCGGGATGGGCGGACGGGCAGGGGGGCGTCGGCGCGCAACCGACGGTCGGGCGCTTCCAGCAGGCGCTTTCACATGGCGGGGGTGCCGCGGGCAATGACGCCGAAATGCCCCTCCTCGAACTGGCCGAAGCGCCCGGCGCGGCGGCGATCTGCTTC
>NZ_BADK01000043.1 GCF_000333595.1 Azospirillum sp. B506 | reverse complement strand
GGCCGCCAGCGTCAGGGCGTGCCCCTCCGGCAGCTTCTTGATGGTGGCGTCGGCAGTCAGCGCGCCGGCGGGTGCGGCCGCCTCGCCGGCCATGGCGGTCAGCTTGCCGGTCCAGTCGTCCAGCGTGCCGTCGCCCTTCAGCGCCAGCTCGACCGGCGGCAGGCCGGAAATCGACAGCGCGCGGGCCATGACGCCGCCAGCCGGTTCCGACGCATTGACCGACAGGGTCAAAGTGGTCTTGCCGGGATCGAAGGCGGCGACCAGATCGGCCTTGCCCGGCTTGTCGTCGATGCGAGCGACCGAAAGATTGGCGTTCACCGCACCGCCGCTGTGCTCCAGCGCCAGCGCACCGGCGATCCGCAGCACCGCCTGTTCGCCAAGCAGCGCCGGTGCCAGTTCCAGCCGCTCCATCACCAGCTTCTTCAGGTCGATGTCGACCGGCAGGCTGGGCAGAAGCGGGGCGTTGGGGTCCGACGGCGCGGCCGGCTGGGTGGTGACAGGTGCACGGGTCACCACGACCGACGCCGCCTCCAGCGCATCGATCCTCGCGCTGCGCATGAACAGGGCGGACGGAGACATCACCACATGCAGACGGTCGATGGTCAGCCAGACGCCCTGGCTGTCGGCCAGCGTGACGGTGGCAATGGTGAAATCGGTCGGGATGCTGCCGTCGATGGCGCCGAGCTTCAGGTGCATGTCGGGCGATTCGACGGCCCCCTCGATCTTCTCGATCAGCCATTCGCGGGCGGTGTCGCCAGCAAACAGCGAGAAGGCCCGAGCGGGCTGCGGACCGGCCAGCAGGCCGGCAAGGATCGTCAGACCGACCAGAAGGAAGCGAACCGCCGTCACACCATGCCCTTTCACCAGCCACTCGTGTCCCAACCGCATTAAACGGTCATCGTCCCGAAGGATTGGGACGAAATTGCGCCATCAGAACGCCTGCCCCAGGCTGAGATACAGCTGCCAGCGTGCATCGCCGCTGGCGGGGTTCAGCGGAACGCCGACATCGACCCGCAGCGGGCCGAAGTCGGTGTAATAGCGCAAGCCCAGCCCGGCGCCGACGCGCAGCGGCTCGCTGAAGTCGGGATAGGCCTGT
>NZ_BADK01000044.1 GCF_000333595.1 Azospirillum sp. B506 | reverse complement strand
CCCCAGGCCAGCAGCAGCCCCATCACATCGCTGAGATTGTGCCCGGCATCGGCGATCAGGGCGGTGGAGTTGGCGATCAACCCGTAAACCGCCTCCACCACCACGAAGCCGATGTTCAGCAGTGCACCCAGCGCGAAGGAACGGTCGTAGCGCACCGGCCCGTGATGGTGATGGCCGGCATGGCTGTGGTCGGCATGGTCGTGTGCAGAATGATCATGCCCCGCATGGCCATGATCTGTGTGAAGGGAACCGCCGTGGGAATGGCCGTGCGGCATGCTGGTGAGTCTCGCCATCTGATTGTGCGTCGCGCAACGCACCGGACTCTGGGCGCACCGGCGCCGTTGGACAAGTCCGACATTGGAGATGCAGCGCCCCCTTGCGCCGATCCGCCGTGGCGCCTAGCTTCGCGCGGACACTCACGATCAACAGTGAACGAAGGAAATGGTCATGAAGGCGCGCGTCACCTGGGTGGACGGCAAGATGTTCGTCGGCGAATCCGGCAGTGGCCATGCCGTGGTGATGGATGGCGCCGTCGAAGCCGGCGGCCGCAACGCCGGCATCCGCCCGATGGAAATGCTGCTGATCGGCATGGGCGGCTGCACCTGCTTCGATGTGGTGATGATCCTGGAAAAAGGCCGCCAGCAGATCACCGACTGCATCGCCGCCATCGAGGCGGAGCGGGCGGACACCGACCCGAAGGTCTTCACCAAGATACATGTCCATTTCACCGTGACCGGCCGCAAGCTGGACCCGGCCAAGGTGGAGCGCGCCATCGCCCTGTCGGCGGAGAAATACTGCTCCGCCTCCATCATGCTGGGCCAGACCGCCACCATCACCCACGACTTCGAGGTGGTCGAAGCTCCGTAATCGGACACCGCAGCAGCTTTTCAGTTGCATCCATATGCATGACTCGCGAAGGATCGGATATCGATCCCGGCCCTTCGCGATCATGGCGTGCGCACGACCGTCCTAACCATCCTTCTTGCGGTGTTTTCCGCTCCAGCGCTCGCCAGCGAGGCGCATGTCAGCCTGTCAGACTGGGGTGGGGTCGGGCTGTTGCAGATGCCGACCGCGCGGATGGCGTCCGACGGTTCGATGAGCGGTGGATTGACTGCGCTCGGCGACCTGCACCGCCACTACACGATCTCCGCCCAGCCGCTTCCCTGGCTGGAGGTCACCGCGCGCAACAGCGCCTATCCCGGCTATTACGGCCTCAGCGAACCCGGCCTCGACCTCAAGCTCCGCCTGCGGCGGGAGGACGAACACGGGCCGGCGATCGTGGTCGGCGGACGCGACGTCAGCGGATCGGGACTGGACCTGCCGGGCAAGGGACGCTTCGCCGGTGAGTACATCGCCCTGTCACGCCGTTGGTGGGATCTGGACCTGACGCTCGGCATGGGTTGGGGGACGCTGGGAGAGGCCGGGCATCTGCGCAATCCGTTCGGCGTCCTGGGCGGCAGGTTCCGCCGGGACCGCGATCCATCCGCCTGGCCAACGACACGCGGCCCGAAGGCATGGTTCAGCGGAGACCGCGTGGCTCTGTTCGGCGGGGCCGAGTGGCACACGCCGGTCGAGGGGCTGAGTCTGAAACTGGAATCCTCAGGCGACCGGTTCCGCGCCCAGCGGCAGGATGAACCGGACTTCGATCCCGGCAGTCGCTACAATATCGGCCTGTCCTGGCGTCCGGCCTCCTGGGCCGATCTGGGGGCGGCCTATGAGCAGGGGAAGCGGCTGATGCTGCGCCTGTCGGTCCGCTTTGATCCCGCGGAGGATGCCGACGGACCGGATCACCCTCCCCCCGACATCGGTCCGCGCCCCTCCGCCGGATCGGCTCTGTCTGCCGACGCCATTGCTCTGGTGGCCCGCAGCCGCGGACTGCCCGTCCGCTCGGCCCGGATCGACGGCGAGACGGCAACATTGTGGCTCGATCCGGCCGGCGGCGCCCGCCTGCCGCTGGCGCGCGAGGTCGGCGATGCCGCCCGCCTGCTGGCCGACCTTGCCCCACCCCAAGTCGAGCGGCTGCAGATCGTCACCGGCGCCGCCGGGCTGGATACGGCCGCCGTCAGCATGCAGCGCCGCGACCTGGAGCGGGCCGCCAACCACCGCGGCAGCGCCGAGGAGATCTGGCGCACCACCGAACTCGCCCCTGCGGTCGAGCCGCCACCAGACTGGCGCCCACGTCTCGATCTGTCGACGCGGCTGGTCGCCAGCGTCGATCTGTCCGAGTTGGGGACAGCGGTGGCTCAACGCACACACACCGATGTGATGCTGCGGGCGGAACCGTTGCGCGGGCTGGTCCTGGGCGGCGGGCTGCGCGTCAATGCCTCCAGCAACCTGGACCTGCTGGACACCAACGCCCTGCCGGCGGCCCAGCCGGTTCGCAGCGACCTGCCCCGATATGCCAGTCGCCCGCTGTCGCTCGACCATGCCTATGCGGCGTGGCTCGCCCGGCCGATGGATGGCGTGACCACGCGGCTGTCTGCCGGCCATCTGGAGGAGATGTATGCGGGCATCGGGGCGGAGGCTTTGCTCCAGCCGTTCGCGGCCCGCTGGGCACTGGGCCTCGACCTCAATCAGGTGTGGAAGCGGCGGCCGGAGGGTCTGTTCGGGATCGACCGCAGCGATGCCCGCGGAACCGGCCATGCCAGCATTTATTGGGACTCTCCCGGCGCCGACACGACGACTGCGCTTCGGCTGGGCCGTTATCTCGGCGGCGACTGGGGCGGCACGGTGGAGATGATGCGCCGGTTCGACGGCGGCATCGGCCTGACCGCCCACGCCACCTGGACCGAAGGGCCGGACGGAGCGCAAAGCCGCTTCGGCGGGCGTATGGACTGGGGCTTGGCGCTGGTGGTGCCGATTGCCGCATCGGGATGGCTGCCGGTCGGCGGCACGGTGGAAACGGCGGTACGCACCCTGGGACGCGATGCCGGGCAGCGACTGCAGCAACCGCTGCCGCTCTACGATCTCCGCGTGCCGGGAGGCGTCGGCCGCCTCACCGGCACATGGTCGCGACTGCTCAACTAACTCAGCGGATCGGCTTTGTGGCCGGGGTCGGGGCCGCGTTGGTCGATGCATTGCGCGGGTCGAGCACCACCGTCGTCCATTGGCCCTGCGGGGTCATGGCATTGGCCACATAGCGGTCCCCCTCCTTGTGGAAGTCGCGCACCGAAACATAACCGGCGGCGCTGAGCTGGTTCAGCAGCGTCGTCTGCTGAAGTTCGACCGTCTTCTGCCCCCGGCCGCGTCGCCCGGCGAGATCAGAGGCGGCTCCTCCGGTCGAACCCGTCAGTCCGGAGGCATCGCCGCCCGTGCTCCCCGAATAGGTCGAATAGCCCTGTGAGGACTGGGCCTGCTGCGCCATGGCCGCCGGGACCATCGCAATGGAGGCGGCCATTGCCGCCAGGAACAATCCGGTTTTCATGGGATCCTCGTTCGCTATCGTCCCCTCTGGCCGGCGGATGCCGGACCTCTCTGGAAGCGGAAACGCACGGGAAGCCCCATTGTTGCATAAATGCCAGTCCGCACCAGCCCTGCGGCGTGCCGATACCGCAGCCGGTCGGGAACCGGGAACATCATACCCACAGCGTTGTTCTGATCATCGAATGCCGCCGCACCGGCTGTGCTTATCGTCATCTTGGCCCCGTTTGCTTTGCCAGGCAGAGGCTGGAAGACGAAGACGACGGGACGGCGGGTGCGGCCACGACTTTTCTCATGCGTGACGCCGGCAGTCCTGGCGACTATTCGGCCGAGCGAGGGAGGGTATGATGCTCTATTGGGCTCTGGTTTTCTTCGTCATCGCGCTGATTGCCGGCGCATTGGGGTTCGGCGGAATCGCGTCGGCCAGCTCCGGCATCGCGCAAATCCTGTTCTTCCTCTTCCTGGTCCTGTTCGCCATCAGCCTCATCATGGGGCTGGTCCGGCGACGGTAGGCAGGCAAGCCGGCCGGTCCGCAGGTCCGCCAGTTCCTCCGGCCAGCTCCTCCGGCAGGATGGAACCATCGCGGCATCGGCCGGTTGATCGCATCGTCTCCCGACGATGCAGCACTCTCTCCTCCCTGAGGTGACGTCAGGGCCGGCGATCCCGGATGTCGCTTCGATCGTCCCCGCCTCCGGCGGCGTCCCCCGCGGGCGCCGCCGTTCTTTTTGCCCGGGACTGCCACCCGATCACATGAAAACGGGGCACCCGGCGACCGGGCACCCCGCAAAGATCGTCAGGCGCCAAAATCCTCAGGCGTCGATATCGTCCGACGGGTTCTTCCCTTCCATCAGCAGCCGCAGCGCACGACGGCCGCGCGACAGGCGCGACTTCACGGTGCCGATGGAAATGCCCAGGATGTCGGCCGCCTCGTTGTAGGAGATTCCTTCCAGCCCGATCAGCAGAACCACCTCCCGCTGCTCGTTCGGCAACAGGGCGAGGGCCCGGCGCAGATCGCGCAGTTCCATCCGCACGAACTGAGATCCCGGTGCGGCACCGATGGCGGCCTGAGCCTCGGCATCGATGTCGACCACCGGCTGGCGGCGACGCACGCCGTTGATGTGCAGGTTGCGCAGGATGGTGAACAGCCACGCCCGGAGGTTGGTGCCGGG
Source organism: Azospirillum sp. B506 (assembly GCF_000333595.1). Classification (GTDB taxonomy): domain Bacteria; phylum Pseudomonadota; class Alphaproteobacteria; order Azospirillales; family Azospirillaceae; genus Azospirillum. The sequence goes on along the minus strand of NZ_BADK01000044.1, from coordinate 7,176 downwards.
CCGCCACAGATGCAAGCGCGACAACGCGCGTTCAAGGCACTCCTGCACCAGATCGTCGGCCAGCGTGGCATCGCGCACCATGGCACGGGCGAAACGGCGCAGACGCGGGATCTCCTCCTCGATCTGCCGGATCACCGCAGGGTCGGGCGGGGCGTTGGGATCTGGGCGGTACTCGTCCTCAACATCGGCCCGGACGGCAACGTCGGAACCGACATCGGCCTGGGTTTCGCCGGTCTCGGTGCTGGCTTCGGCCCTTCTGGCCTCCGCATCGACAGTCAAATGGGTCTCCATCCCGGCATCGGCGGTGGTCTGGTCAAGGTACGTCGGCAGGCGGTCCGAACGGGTCCGGCCAACGGCTTCGGCGCCGAAAGGCACCGGCTCGGCCGGGACCGGGGCGCGCAATCGGTGGCTCAAAGTGGTCGCGACGTGGTTCGCCATCGGTGAAACGATGCCTCCTTCAATGCCGTTCGCCACGACCGCGCCGGCCGCATCCTTGGTGCGTACAGCGTGGCCGGGGCCTCCGGCACGACGGCCCCGGAAGGCGAAGAGTTTCGAGGAGAAACTCCACCGTCCGAGGCCGACGTATTTTTCAGCCGATTATCTGGCCCGATCCGTACGTAATGAGCGCACAAAGGAGCTGCCAGTTGGGAAAAAGGCTAGTGGGTCATACAATGGAGACAATTAACCCCTAGAGTACCCCGGCTATCCCAGCGCAATCACCGTTCGGGCATTGGCTTAAAACATGGTCGTTGGTTATTTCTCCAACTCGATTGGAGGACGCATGACCAACGTGAAAAGAAAAAGACCGACCGGCACCAGTCGATCGGCCTATGTATTTTTTATTGGCAGCGCCACATCGACCAGTGATGGCGATGTATTCTCCGGCAGCCGGAATTCCGCTTCGGCTTATGCCGCCATGCTTGGCACACGGCCAGTGGGGTGCAGCCGCGTCCTCCCTGAAAGCTTTGCTTCCGACCTTTTGATGGTCTCCAAAAGCTCGAATAAAATCATACAGGGGGGTCCGGTGGAAGGCCACACGAACCTTTGCGGTACACCGTCCGCGTCACGCGTCCCAGCAGCTTCAAGGCGCATTTTCCGTCACAGAACCAGCAAAACATGTATGGCGGCGCTTGCGGCGGCAGCACTGCTGCCCGGTCTACTGACATCGTCTCCGGCCAGCGCGGGCATCGCCGAAAAAACCGTCGCTGCGCTGGAGGCCCTGGCCAACAAGGGCAGTTCCCGCGCCCAATACGAATTGGCGCAGCATTACGAACGCGCCGACGGGGTGAAGGCCGACATCCGGCTCGCCTTATCGCTCTATTGCCGGGCCGCCCGCCAGGATTATGCCGACGCCGCCCTGATGGCCGGACGCATGCACATGGCCGGTCTGGGCGGTGTGTCCAAGGATGCCGACCTCGGCCGCGCCTGGCTGCGCAAGGCGGCCTCCCTCGGCAACGAACAGGCGGAGCGGCTGGTCGGCGCGGTCGGCGGAACGGTGAAGACACCCGACCGCTGCGAACCGCCAAACCTGCGCTGGGGCATCATCCGCAAGCCGCCGGCGGAAATCCGCGCCATGGTGCAGAAGATGGCGCCCGGCTATGGCCTCGATCCGGACCTGGTGCTTGCGGTCATCGCGGTCGAATCCGGTTACCGCGTCGATGTCGTCTCGAACAAGAACGCCCAGGGGCTGATGCAGCTGATCCCCGAGACGGCGGAGCGCTTCGGCGTCTCCAACCCCTTCGACGCGGAACAGAACCTGCGCGGCGGCATGAAGTATCTGCGCTGGCTTCTGGCCTATTTCGACGGCAACGTCGCCTATGCGCTGGCCGGCTACAACGCCGGCGAGGGAGCGGTGCTGCAATACAAGGGCATCCCGCCCTACCGCGAGACGCAGGATTATGTGACCAAGATCCGCAGCGTCTACGCGCAGACCTATCATCCCTTCAACCGCGATGTCGTCCAGTCCGCCGGCCTCGTCAGCACAGCGCGAGAGGAGGTTGCCGAGCTGTCGCTTTCGACCAAGGCGCGCAGCGGCGGAAAGCGGTGAGAACGGGAGATTGCGACTCGGAAAAATGCGACTCGGGCGACTCGGACGGCACTTGGTTAACACTTTGGTTATAAAATGACGATTACCCTCGGGACACGACGGATTTCGCAAGCGCTGGTGCCCTTCGGGACGCCTTCCCGCGTCACCCGCCGGCGTCTCACCCGCAACGTTTCATCCGAACGTTTCCCGAGGACCTGCCCGATGCCCATGGCCGCCGACGTCGACACCATCGAACGCACCTCCATCGTCGCCTACACCCTGCTGAACGAGCTTCATGACGTTCTGGCCCTGCCCAAGGCTCCGGACGACGTGACGCTGGGCATCCTGATGGGCATGGCCATGTTCCTCGACGACAAGGTCGGCCCGATGCGCGCCAAGCGCCTGATGGCCGAGGCGCCGACCATCGTGCTGAAGACCGATGCCCACGTCACCACCGACCAGACCCAGCGGATCATGCCGGTCCTGCGCGCCTTTGGCGATCACCTGAAGGAACTGCGCATGAAGGTGGAACGTCCGGTCAGTGGCTCCGTCGGCTGACCCTTCCTGTTCATTTCCGATCGCAACGGACCCGACGCCGGCAATGGCGCCGGGTCCGTTGCATATGCCGACTGTCAGGCTGCTTGACCAACAGGTGAAATGGGCGGAAGCTCTGCGCCCATGGACTGGTTCACCGGGATCAGCATCGTCGCCATCGCGGCCGGCCTGACCATCAGCCTTGTCGTGCTGGTGGCCGTCGGATCGATCCGCCGCAGCCAGAACGAGGCGGCAGCCCGGCAATCCCAGCAAATCCGCAAGCTGACGGAGACGGTGGCTGCCCTGTCCCAACAGCAGCAGGCGGCGCAGACCCGCATCCAACAATTGACCGACGCCAACCGCAAGCTGTCCGACGAACTGTCGGCATTGGGCGAACGATTGAGCGATGCCGACACTGCCCAGCGCGTGGCCGGCACGGCGAGGCTTCTCCATTGAGCGCGACCAGCATCCCCGGTACCGCAATCCCTGCCACCGCCGCCCCGGACACCACCCATCCCGATGCCGACCGCGAGCGCGACCGCTGGGCCGCCAGTGCCGATGCCTGGGACCGTTGGGCCGATCCGATGGCCGATCTGGCCGACAAGCTGAACCGGCCGCTGCTCGACGCCGCCGGCCTGACGGAAGGCCACCGGCTGCTCGACCTTGCGTCGGGTGCGGGGGAGCCAGCCCTGAGCGCAGCCCGCCGCGCCGGGGAGGACGGTCTGGTGGTCGGCAGCGACCTCGTGCCCGGCATGATGGCCGGTGCGATCCGCCGCGCCCGCAGCGTCGAGGGGCCGGCGCCCGCCTTCACCGCCGCCGACATGACCGCCCTGCCCTTTGCCGACGGCGCATTCGACGGCGTGACCTGCCGCTTCGGCATCATGTTCTTGCCGACCGTGGAGTCCGCCCTGCGCGAGGTGCGGCGGGTCCTGCGCCCCGGCGGCAAGGCCGCCTTCATGGTGTGGGGGCCACGCGCCGGCAACGGTCTGTTCGCGGAGATCGGCGCGGCGGTGGCGGACCATCTGGGAGAGGACGGCAGCCTCGATCCGCTGTTCCGCTTCGCCGAGCCGGGCCAGCTCTCCACCCTGATGCGGTCCGCCGGCTTTGTGGAAACGTCGGAGACCGAGCTGACCCCGGTCCGCAAGGCCCCTGCCGGCCAGCCCTTCTGGCGCGCGGCCCTCGACATGAGCTTCGGCCACCGGCTGGGCGCATTGTCCGTGGGAGAGCGCCGGGACCTGGAAGCCGACATCGCCCGGAGGTTCGACGCCCAGGCGGTGGACGGCATCGTACCGGTACCGTCCCATTCGCGCATCGTGGCGGGATGGTGAGTTAGCCTGCCAAGGCACCCCCCTCAATAGTCCTTCTCGTACACCACCCCGAACTTCGTCTCCGAGTTCGCACCGACTGAGGCGGTTCCCTTCAGGTTCTTGGTGATGTCGACCTCGACCTTCGCCCTGCTCTGGTTGGCGCCGATGCCTTGCTCGACGCCGACATAAACGCGGTCGCTGACATAGCGGCCGGCCTGCACCGCCCCGCCCTTGCCGTTCTCGCCCTGGGTGAAGTCCAGCCGGTCTACGCCCAGGCCGCGGCGCACCTTGTCGAGGATGCCGCCACCGCCACCGACGCCGGCCAGGGCCGCCGCCGACTGGGCAAGCTGGACCGCCTCCGTCGCGCTCAGGTCGCCAACCGACTTGCCGAACAGCACGCCGGCCAGCACCTCATCCTGCGGCAGTCCCTGGGGAGAGGTCAGTTCGATCTTAGGCTGGCGGGCGGTACCGCTGACCACGACGTCGGCGGTGATGCCGTTGGCCGTCGCCTCCGCCAGCAAATCGAGCCTCGGATCGATGGGCTGGGTGCCGTCGAAGTCGAAGATGCCGCGCTTGAACTCGAAATTCTTGGCCAGCAGGTTCAGGCTGCCCTTCAGGATGGTGAAGCGGCCGGTTACCTCCGGCGCCGCGGCAGTGCCCTTGACGCGCAGGCTGCCGGCAAGCTCGGCGTCCAGCCCGCGGCCACGCACGAAGATCTGGTTCGGCGCGTTCACCGTCATATCCAGCGCCAGAACGAAGGGCGTCGCGGCCGGTGGGCTCTCGGCCGGCTGCGGAACGCGGCGGGTTCCGCCGGCGGTGGACACCTGCGTCGTTCCGCGGGCGCGGCGGCCCTTGCCGACTTCCGTCACCTTCAGATCGACCACATTGGCCGGCATGCGGTCAGGAACCTGGATCTCGGCGCGCCGGATGTCCACCGGCCCGGCAAGCCGGGCATTGGTGAAGCCGCCGGTCAAGGTCAGGTTGGCCCCGATCTCCGCCGTCACCAGATCGATCTCCACCAGCCGGGCATTGTCGGCCTGAAGCGCGATGTCGAGCTGCCGGTCGGCCGGCGCACCCGGACGGATGACGCCGCTGGCGCTGATCGCACCGCCATTGCGGGTGCGGCCGCGGAAGCTCTGGACGGTAAAGACGTCGCCGTCGCCGACCAGCCGCGCCTCGATGTTGGTGATGACGGCACCCGACGCGCGGTTCTCATAACGCCCGTTCACCAGCACCACCGATCCGCCGAGCGACGGCTTTTCCACCGCGCCGCCGGCCTGCACATCCAACCGCAGCGATCCGCGCGCCCGGTCGCCCGACGCGGACAGCAGGTCGTTCGCCAGCGACAGATCCACCGTGCCGTTGACCGCTGCCTCCAGCGCTCCCTTGGGTGGAACGCTGACGGCATAGCTGGTGGGGTCCATCACCAGCGGAAGGGCGGCGGTGGCGGTCAGCGTGCCGGCATTCTTCGGCATGGCGATCCGGCTGTTCAGTGACAGCCGGCGGTCGCGCCATTGGGCGTCCAGCGTCGCGTCGATGCCGGGCAACCCCGCTTGCGTGGTCTGCTGCGCCTTCAGTCCGGCGATCCGCAGGGTGGCGTCGGCGCGCGGGTTTCGCAGCGTGCCACCGAGCGACGCCCGCGCATCGGCAACCCCATCCAGCGCCAGTGTCGGGCTGGCCAGCTTTGCCAACGCCAGCGGCAGGCGGTCGATGGTCAATTCCCCGCTCAGGCGGTCCCCGTTCAGGCCGAGATCCGCAGCGAACCGGGCGTTGCCCGAGGACAGCCGCAGTTCCCTCACCTCATAACGGCGGTCGGCGAGCAGGATGGTCGCCGGAGCGGTCATCCGCACGTCCTGCCCGGCATAGCGCGCCTGCAAGCGGTCGAGCCGGATGCGGGTCGCCTCGCCCTCCCGTGCCAAGCCGCCGGCAAGATCCAGCGCGACCGGTTGGGCGCCCGCTCCCGCTGCATTGGCTTGGAAGCTGGCCTTCGCCAGCGACCCGTCGACCGACGCGGTGACGCTGCGCAGGTCAGTGCCGGCGGCATTGCCGTCGGTCATCTCCACCCGCGCCTTGCCGCTGGGGGTGCCGAGCGTGTCGGCGACATCGGCCTTGACGGTCAGGCGGCGGGCACTCAGCAGCGGTCCGCTCCGTTCCGGCCCTTGCCCTTCCACCCGCAGGTCGTTGGCGTCGGCGGTCAGGTTGGCCGCCTGCCTGCCACCCTTGCCGTCGAGCGCCAGGGTGAAGCTCGCCCCGCCGCTCAGCGGCATCCCCGCCAGTTCCGACAGGCCGTTCAGGTTGGGCAGCCTGCCCTCCAGCCGGCCGGTGGCCAGCAGCGTATCGAGTGCCACCTGCGCCTGTCCGGTGATGCGGTTGGCTCCGTTGGCGATGGTCAGTCCGTCGAGCCGCAAGGTCTGTTCGCGCAGGGCATAGCGTCCGTCGACCGACAGCGGCGTCCTGTCCAGGCTGGTCCGCGCCGAGAGCGTGCCGTTCGGCGTGGCCGGCAGGCCGGCGGCGGTCGCCTTGACCTCCGTGGCGCCCAGGCGGCGGCCCTGCACCACGAGGTCGCGGGCGTTCAGCGTCGCCTGCGCCTCGATGGCGTCGAGCGGTCCGCGCGCGGTCGCCTCCAACGTCGCTGCCCCCGCCATCGGCGTGCCGAGCGCACCGCCAAGCGGCTCCAGCTTCGCCACGGTCAGGGTGCTGCGGGCATCGACCTTGTTGTCCACCAGAGTCGCGGTGCCGGTCAGCTTGCCGTTGCGGCCATCGACTGTCAGGCCGGTCAGCCGCATGGCCCCGTCCGGCTCCATCCTGGCGGCAAGCGCCAGTGCCGCCCTGTCGCCCAGCACCGCGTCGGCCGGGGTGCCGGTGGACAGCCGGTCGAGACTGCCGGTCAGATCGGCGGTCAGCAGCCCGTCGGCCCCGCGCTTCACCGGCCCGCTCAACGCCACCGCCCCCGCCAGCGGCCGGCCGGCCAGACCGGACAGCAGCGCAAGATCGTCGGCATTGGCGTTCAGCGTCAGGTCGGCGGTCTGGCCCCAGCCGCCGACGGTTCCCTTCGCCTCGGCCCTTGCGGCCGCGGCGGTCAACGCCAAGGTCTCCAGCCCGATCCGGCCGCTGCCGGTATCGATCTGCGCCTTGACGGCGAGCGTGGTTTCCGGCCCGGTCAGGTGGGACAGCGCCGGGTCGTCTTCGGCGAAATCACGCAGGGTGGCGTTCACCGCGACGTTCAGCGCGTTCAGCGCCCCGTCGGCGGCACCCTCCACCACCCCCTCGCGCCAGGACAGCGGCACCAACGGATGCAGGGTGGACTCC
>NZ_BADK01000045.1 GCF_000333595.1 Azospirillum sp. B506 | reverse complement strand
TTGCGTCCGCTTCGTATCCAGGCCGATGCCGGCCACCTCGTACCGGGCACCCGATGCACCGGCCTTGCCGGCGATGACGACGCCGCCGGACGAGTGGATCTCCGCGGTGCCCTTGATCATCACGCCCCAGGCTTCCATGGCGTCCGCCTCGGTGGCATCGCCATCGATCCGGATGGCGTCCGCGGCGGTGGAGCTGGAGAGGAGGGTCGGGCTGCCGTCGAAGTCGCCGTCGATCAGCACGCCGGCATTGTGGCTCTCGTCCCAGGCAACCGCCTTGCCATGGATGGCAAGCTTGCCCGTGCCGGAGTCGATGGTCGAGGCACCGGTGATCCGGACGCCGTCGCTGTCATGGTAGGTGCTGGCGCCCTCCCCGCGGATGGAGATGGCGCCGCCGTCGGACCTGAGCGTGCTGCCTTCGATCTGCACGCCGGCGGGATCGGAATTGCCGGCTTTGGCCGGACCGTTCGCCGGATCGTCGCCGCCGCCGAGCGTGATGTCGCCGCCCGAGGTCGCGATGCTGCTGGCGCTCAGCTGAATGGCGCCCTGGTAGAGGCTGCCGTTGCTGTTCAGCGTCACCGGCGACCCGGTGGTCGTGATGTGGCTGTCCGTCAGAGACACCCCATAGCTGGCCCGGAGCGTCACGGCACCGCCGGACCTGAGGGTGGTGCCGTCGTCGAGCAGAAGGTCGCCGGCGGACTCCACGGTGATGGGCGCACCGTCATTGGAGATGGTCGCGCCGCTCAGCACGATGTCGCGGCTGGAGTCCTGGCCGCCTCTTAAGGCGATGGCCCCGTTGCCCCCCACGGCGATGCCCGACGTGCCCTCCATATAGATCGCGTGGCTGTCTTCGGAGCTTTCGCCGCGCCCTTCGGTGCCGGTGATGGTGACGGCGCCGCCGGACGTCTGCAGCGTGCCGTCGGACAGCAGCACGCCGACATTGTCGCCGTGATAGATGCCGTTGCCGCCCGTCCCGTTCAGCGTGATGGAGCCGGTCGTCGTCATCAGATGGCTGCTGTAGAGCGCGATGCCGTGGTTGCCGAAGGCGTCGTCT
>NZ_BADK01000046.1 GCF_000333595.1 Azospirillum sp. B506 | reverse complement strand
CTCCAGACCAAGTTCTTCCTGGTGGCGGGCGTGACCGACGGAGCGTTCATCATTGCCACCGGCATCGGCCTGTGGTTCGCCACGGCAAATCC
>NZ_BADK01000047.1 GCF_000333595.1 Azospirillum sp. B506 | reverse complement strand
TCCAGCGCGGGCTTTCCGGAATGTGCCGGCGCAGCTGGATGATGATCAGGCCCAAGAGAGGGCCGATGAAGAAGGCGATGCGCCAGCCGATGTTCTCCGGCACCAGCGAATGGTCGAGCAGGAAGACGCTGCCGACCGCGCCGATCATCGCGCCGGCCCAGTAAGTGCCGTTGACGGCGATGTCGACCCGGCCGCGGAAGCGCGCCGGGATCAGCTCGTCGATGGCCGAGTTGACGGCGGCATATTCGCCGCCGATGCCCATCCCGGCGATAAAGCGCCAGACATAGAGAAACCAAGGCGTCCAGGCGAAACCGGCGATGCCGGACGCGATCAGGTAGAGCGCCAGCGTGGCGATGAACAGCCGTTTCCGCCCCCAGCGGTCGGTCAGCCGGCCGAAGACCAGCGCCCCCACCACCTGACCGATCAGATAGATGGTTCCCGCCAGCCCGACCTCGGCGCTCGACATGCCGAGGCTGTCCTTATAGCCGGAGGCTGAGATCAGCTGGATCTCGATGCCGTCGAGGATCCAGCTGACACCCAGCCCGACCACCACCATCCAGTGGAAGCGCGCCCAGGGCAGCCGGTCCATCCGCGCGGGCACGAGGCTGCTGACGGCACCGGCGCTTTCTGCTGCGATCATGCGGGCTCCCAAAGGCTGATTGTCACAGACGGCGTTCCGGTGAAACGCCGCATGCAGCCGGAAGGTTTCCGCACACGCAGGGCGCCCTCAAATATCAGATATGCGAATTATCATTTCTCCTCTCATTTCCCATTGCGCTATTGGATCGATCCAATTACCGTGGCGAACAGCTGGAGTGCAGGGAAGCATCCCGCGGTTCGGGCGTCTTGTCCCGGACGACGCCCCCTGAGCGGACAAAGGCAATCCGTGCGACGCCAAGCCCCTGAGGGGCGGCGCGACGCGGGTGCGGAGGAACGCCCGTGACCTACGATTTTCAATTCGACGCGGTGTTCGCGTCCTGGGACTATTTGCTGGACGGGGCTTGGTTGACCGTCAGGCTGTCGTTCGGCGCCATGGCCATCGGTCTGGTGATCGCCATCCTCTGCGCGCTGGGCAAGACCTCCGGACCGAAGCCGGTGCGCTGGCTGATCAACGCCTATATCGAGGTCATCCGCAACACGCCCTTCCTGGTGCAGATCTTCCTGATCTTCTTCGGGTTGCCGACCGTCGGGCTCCGGCTGTCGCCGGACGTGGCGGCGCTGATCGCGATGGTCGTCAATGTCGGCGCCTATGCCACCGAGATCATCCGCGCCGGCATCGAATCCATCCACAAGGGCCAGATCGAAGCAGGGCTGGCGCTGGGCCTCAGGCCATTGCAGGTGTTCCGCCACATCATCCTGAAGCCGGCGCTGCGCACGGTCTATCCGGCGCTGACCAGCCAGTTCATCCTGCTGATGCTGAGTTCCAGCGTGGTGTCCGCCATCTCCGCCGACGAGCTGACCTCGGTCGCCAACAACATCCAGTCGCAGACCTTCCGCAGTTTCGAGATCTACATCGTCGTGACCGGCATCTATCTGGTGCTGGCGCTGATGTTCTCGGCCCTGTTCGCCGGCATCTACCGGCTGGCCTTCGCCTACACCATCGATCGGCGCTGAAGGAGGCCATCCCATGATCCGCGCCTTCGGGTACAACGAATTCCTGTTCCTGCTCAGCGCCGTGCAATGGACGCTGCTGCTGTCGGTCATCGCCTTCATCGGCGGCGGCATCGTCGGGCTGGTCGTGGCGCTGGGCCGCACCTCGGACGTGAAGCCGCTGCGTTGGCTCTCGACCGGCTATATCCAGATCTTCCAGGGCACGCCGCTGCTGATGCAGTTGTTCCTGGTCTTCTTCGGCGCCACCGTGATCGGCATCGACATGAGTCCCTGGGTCGCCGCGGCGGTCGGTCTGACGCTGAACACCAGTGCCTTCCTGGGCGAGATCTGGCGCGGCTGCATCCAGTCGGTGCCGCGCGGCCAGTGGGAGGCGGCTTCGTCTCTCGGCCTGCGCTATCCCGGGCTGATGCGCTACGTGATCCTGCCGCAGGCGGTGAAGGTCGCGGTGCCGCCGACCGTCGGCTATCTGGTGCAGGTGATCAAGGGCACCTCGCTGGCCGCCATCATCGGCTTCGTCGAGCTGACCCGCGCCGGCCAGATCGTCAACAACGCCACCTTCCAGCCCTTCCTAGTCTTCGGCATCGTCGCCGCGATCTATTTCGCGCTGTGCTGGCCGCTGTCGCTGCTGAGCCAGCGTCTTGAAGCCCGCTACGCCGCGCCATCCCGTTGAACCCTCAATAAACATCCGGAGGAAACACCCATGGCCTTCACCGCCACCCGCCGCCTCGTCGTCGCCGGCGCCCTGCTGACCGCCGCAGTTGGCCTGAGCGCCACGGCGAACGCCCAGAGCGTCGAGGACATCAAGGGCAAGGGCAAGCTGACCATCGGCATGCTGGTCGATTTTCCGCCCTTCGGCATCACCAGCAGCGACGGCAAGCCGGACGGCTATGACGCCGACGTCGCCAAGCTGATGGCCAAGCATATGGGCGTGCCGGTGGACATCGTGCCGGTGACCGGGCCGAACCGCATCCCCTACCTGCTGACCGGCAAGGTCGACGTGCTGGTCGCTTCGCTCGGCATCACGCCGGAACGGGCCAAACAGGTCGCCTTCTCCGAACCCTATGCCGCCATCGAGATCGGGCTGCTCGCCCCGCAGAAGTCGCCGGTCGCGAAGGCCGAGGATCTGTCGGGCAAGAGCGTCGGCGTCGCCCGCGCCAGCACGCAAGACCAGTCGCTGACCGCGGTGGCGCCGAAGGATGCCCGCATCATGCGCTTCGACGACGACGCCAGCGCCGTGCAGGCCCTGCTGTCCGGTCAGGTCGATGCGCTGGGTGTCAGCAACGTGGTGGCGCAGCAGATCAAGACGATGGCGCCGCAGGCCAATTACGAGATGAAGTTCGTGCTGAAGAGCCAGGTGCAGGGCGTGGCATTGCGCCAGGGCCAGGACAAGCTGCTGGGCTGGGTCAACGGCTTCCTTGACACCGTCAAGAAGAATGGCGAGCTGAACGCCATCCACCAGAAGTGGCTGGGCACCGACCTGCCGGCGGCGGTCACCGCCAGCAAGTCGTAAATCAGGCAAAGCGCAATCCCCGGTGGAGGGTACGACCATGGCAGTGGCGTCTGAGCCGACGCGCGGCGGCAAAGCACCTGCGATGAGCGCGGATGTCGTCATCCGCATGGAAGGCGTCCAGAAATGGTACGATCGCTTCCAGGTGCTGAAGGACATCGACCTGGAGGTCCACCGGGGCGAGCGCATCGTCATCTGCGGCCCGTCGGGTTCGGGCAAATCGACCCTGATCCGCTGCATCAATCAGCTGGAGCGCCACCAGAAGGGCCGGATCACCGTCAACGGCGTCGAACTCGGCCCGCACCACCGCCAGCTCGACCTGGTCCGGCGGGAGGTCGGCATGGTGTTCCAGAGCTTCAACCTGTTCCCGCACCTGACCGTGCTGGAGAACTGCATGTTGGCGCCGTTGAAGGTGCGCGGCACCAGCAAGGCCGAGGCGAAGGCCACTGCGATGCGCTATCTTGAGCGGGTGCGCATCCCCGAACAGGCCGACAAATATCCGGGCCAGCTGTCGGGCGGCCAGCAGCAGCGCGTCGCCATTGCCCGGTCGCTGTGCATGAACCCGAAGGTGATGCTGTTCGACGAGCCGACCTCAGCGCTGGACCCCGAAATGGTCAAGGAGGTGCTGGACACCATGATCGGACTGGCCGAGGACGGCATGACCATGCTGTGCGTGACGCACGAGATGGGCTTCGCCAAATCGGTCGCCCACCGCGTGATCTTCATGGACCGCGGCGAGATCGTCGAGCAGAACACACCGGAGGAATTCTTCACCGCCCCGAAATCGGAGCGGACGCGGAGCTTCCTCGGCCAGATCCTGGCCCATTGAGGATTCTCTGTTCCATCAAAGACGAATTGCCGAGGACGAGTTGAGATGAAGCCCGAAATCCTGCTGGTCGAACCGATGATGCCTGCCATTGAGCAGGGTCTGGACACGGCCTACACCGTCCACCGCCTGTCTGTCGCCCCGGATCGCGACCGGCTGATCGCCGAGGTCGGCGACCGGGTGCGCGCCGTCGTCACCGGCGGCGGCACCGGCGTGAAGAACACGGTGGTCGATGCCCTGCCCAATCTCGGGATCGTCGCCATCAACGGCGTCGGCACCGACGCGGTCGATCTGGAGCATTGCCGCGGCCGCGGCGTGCGCGTCAGCAACACCCCGGACGTGCTGACCGACGATGTGGCCGATCTCGCCATCGGGCTGATGATCGCCGCCTCGCGCCGGATGATGGTGGGCGACCGCTTCGTCCGCGCCGGTCAATGGCCGAAGGGCAAGCTGCCGCTCGCCCGCAAGGTCAGCGGCAAGAAGCTGGGGGTTCTGGGCCTGGGCCGCATCGGCGAGGCCATCGCCAAGCGCGCCGAAGCCTTCGGCATGAGCATCGCCTATACCAACCGCAAGCCGCGCGACGGCGTGTCCTACCGCTTCGTCGCCTCGCCGGTCGATCTGGCGCGGGAGAGCGACATTCTGGTGGTGGCCGCCTCGGCCGGGGCAGACGCCCGCAACATGGTCGGCCGCGCCGTGCTGGACGCGCTGGGACAGGAGGGGCTGCTGGTCAATGTCGCCCGCGGCAGCGTGGTGGACGAACCGGAGCTGCTGGCGGCCCTGACCGAGGGCCGGATCGGCGGCGCCGGGCTGGACGTCTTCGCCGACGAGCCGAACGTGCCGGAGGGCTTCTACGGCCTCGACAATGTCGTGCTCCAGCCCCATCAGGCCAGCGCCACCGTGGAGACGCGGAAGGCGATGGGCCAGCTGGTGCTGGACAATCTGGAGGCCTTCTTCGCCGGCCGGCCGCTGCCGACCGCCGTGGTGTGAGGCAGCGCCGCCGTGGCCAAGCCGCGCGATAGCAGCAAGCCCGATGGTCGAAGGGCGGGAACCGTCACCCTGACGGAGGTCGCCGGCCAAGCCGGGGTGTCGCGCTCGACCGTGTCGCTGGTGCTGCGCGGCAGTCCGCTGGTTGCGGCGGAAACGCGGGAGCGGGTCCAGGCCGCCATGGCGGCGCTCGGCTATATCTACAACCGCGGCGCCGCCACCCTGCGCGCCGCCCGCACCCAGACGGTCGGGCTGCTGGTCTGCGAGCTGAACAACCCCTTCTATGCCGAGCTGACGGCGGGGGTGGACGATGTGCTGGACACCGAGGGCTTCGTCGCCTTCATCGCCAACACCGCCGAGCAGCCGGAGCGCCAGGACCGCTTCCTGCAGCGGATGCGGGAACACAATGTCGACGGGGTGATCCTCTGCCCCGCCGCCGGCACGCAGGGCGAGCTGCTCGACCGGCTGGACCGCTGGCGGCTGCCCTGCGTGCAGGCCCTGCGCTTCGTTTCGGATGGCGATGTTTCCGACCAGGGCCGGGATTATGCCGGGGTGGATTATCAGGCCGGCATGGAAACGGTGACCGACCATCTCGTTTCGCTGGGTCACCGGCGGATCGCCTTCGTCGGCGGCATCTTGGACCATTCCGCCTATGCCGCCCGCCATGCTGGCTTCACCGTGGCGATGCGGCGGCACGGGCTGGCCGACGATCTGGTGCTGCGCTGCCCGCTGACCCGGCGGTCGGGTGCTGAGATCGCTGATGATCTGCTGAATCGGCCGCAGCCGCCGACGGCGGCCCTGTGCTACAACGACGTGGTGGCGCTCGGGCTGATGCTGGGGTTGGAGGCGCGCGGTCTCAGGGCCGGGCGCGATCTGGCCGTCACCGGCTTCGACGACGTGCCGGAAGCGGCGCTCAGCCGGCCGGCGCTGACCACCGTCGCCACCTCAGCAAGGCAGATCGGGCAGGACGCTGCCCGGCTGCTGCTGCGCCGAATCGCCGATCCGCAAGGCCCGCCCGAACGGATCATCCTGCCGAGCCGGCTGGTGGTCCGCCAGTCCTGCGGTTCCCCTCCCTCTTCCCTTCACAACAGAGATTTCTCATGACCGATACCGTCGAGGCCCTGATCGCGGCACGCGAGACCCGCCAGTGGCTGACCGGGCTGGACAACCGCCCCGCCACCGAAGCGGAGGCCTACGAGATCCAGGACGCCGTCGCCCGCCGCCTCGGTCCCGTCACCGCCTGGAAGGTCGGCGCCGCCAGGCCCGACGCCGAGCCGTTCCGCGCGCCGATCAACGCCGCCACCGTCTTCGAGGGCACCGACCACCTGCCGGCCAATCTGTTCCAGGTCATCGGGGTGGAGGCGGAGATCGCCTACCGCTTCGCCCGCGACCTGCCGGTGCGCGAGCAGCCCTACAGCCGGGAAGAGGTGCTTGATGCCGTCGCCTCTGTCCATCCGGCCTGGGAGATCGTCGACACCCGCTTCGCCGGTTTCGGCAGCCAGGACCGGTTGAGCCACATGGCCGACCAGTTCAACCACGGCGCCCTGATCGTCGGCCCGGCCATCGCCGATTGGCGCGCGCTCGACCCGGTCAAGGAAACGGTGACGCTGGAGATCGACGGCGAGACCAAGGTCGATGTCGTCGGCGGCAACAGCGCCGGCGATCCGGTCCGCCTGCTGGTGTGGATGGCCAATATCGGCGCCCGCAGCTTCGGCGGCCTGCATGCCGGCGAGGTGGTGACCACCGGATCCTGCACCGGCACAATCTTCGTCGAGCCGGGCAGCCGCTCGGTCGCCCGCTACGGCACCATGGGCACCATCACGCTGAAGGTCGATTGAGCGGGGGAAAGTCCAATCCCCTCTCCCCCGCTCACGCGCAAACTTCGTTTGCGCTGACGCGACAGGCGGACCTCCGGTCCGCCGAAAGCGGGGAGAGGGAGATTACACTCACGGCAGCAGATGTCCCAGCCGCTGGCCGAGCGCGGTCAAGCCGCTGGAGGCCGGAACGTCGGCGCCGGCGACCAGATCGACCGTCCGGCGGACGGCCCCGTCATAGTCGATGCGCAGCTGGCCGACGACGTCGCCGCGATGGACCGGGCTCGGCAGCGGCTCGGCCAGGGTGGCGACGACGTGCAGGCTGTTGCGGTCGGCCGGGGCCATGGTCACGGTCACGTCGTCGGCGACCGTGACCGGCACGCTGTCCTCCGCCCCCATCCACACCGGCGCCTGTTCGACCAGTTCGCCCTTGTGCAGCAGGGGGTAGAGCTTGAAGCTGTTCCAGGCCCAGTCGAGCAGCCGGGTCGGCTCGTCGTTGCGGGCCTGCGGGCTGGGCAGGCCGTTGACCACCAGCACCAGACGGCGGCCGTTGCGCTCGCCCGACGCGGTCAGGCCATAGCCGCCGACCTCGGTGTGGCCGGTCTTGATGCCATCGACGCTGACGGGGTGGTAGAGCAGCGGATTGCGGTTGCCCTGGCGGATGCCGTTCCAGGTGAAGTTCCGCTCCGACTCGTAATGGTAGAATTGCGGGAAGTCGCGGATCAGGTGGCCGGCGAGGATCGCCAGATCGCGGGCGGTGGTGTAGTGCTCCGGATCCGGCCAGCCGCTGGCGTTCATGAAGTGGCTGTCGGCCATCCCCAGCGCGCGCGCCTTGGCGTTCATCATCGAGGCGAAGGCGGATTCGCTGCCGGCCAGCCCTTCGGCAAGGGCCACGGCGGCGTCGTTGCCGCTGTCGATCAGCAGGCCGCGCAGCAGATCCTCCACCCGCACCGTGCTGCCCAGCTTCAGGAACATGCGCGAGCCGCCCATCTTCCAGGCGGTCTGGCTGACCGGGAAGCTGGTGTCGAGCGTCGTCCGGCCATGGACCAGCGCATCGTAGGTCAGGTAGGCCGTCATCATCTTGGTCATCGAGGACGGCGCCATGCGGGTCGTCCCGTTCTTGTCCAGCAGCACGGCGCCGCTGGAAAGATCGACCAGATAGGCCTGCCGAGCCGCCGTGTCCGGCTGGGTCAGCGCGAAAGCCGGGGGGGAGAGCAGGACCGCGGCGGCGAGCAACAGGCAGGCGGCCAACCGGCGAATGGGCAGCCGGCGAAGGAGTGCGGCGGAACGGCTTTCTGGCAGCGGATTGACGACGATCACCCTGTGGATCCCCTGAGGCGACGGATGGGTCTTGCGAAGGCCGTTTCCATGAACCATCGCCGCGCCGTCCGCATCACTTATTTTCATCGGGGATTGCAGGGCTGTCAGGCAGGAGGCATCAGGCGGGGTCTAGCAGCCGCGGGCCGGCACCGCCGTCGCCAAGCTCGTCCCATGGATTGCGCAGCGGGCAGTCGCGGATCGACAGACAGCCGCAGCCGATGCAGCCGTCCAGATTGTCGCGCAGCTTGGTCAGCTTGGCGATGCGGTCGTCCAGCTCCACGCGCCAGCGCTCCGACATGCGGCGCCAGTCGGCGGTGGTCGGGGTGCGGTCCTCCGGCAGGGCGTTCAGCGCGTCGGCGATGGAGGCGAGCGAGATGCCCAGCCGCTGCGCCACCTTGATCACCGCCACCCGCCGCAGCACGTCGCGGGAGAAGCGGCGCTGGTTGCCGGGGTTGCGCCAGCTCTTGATCAGCCCCTGCGCCTCGTAGAAATGGATGGTCGAGACCGCCACGCCGGACCGCCGCGCCACCTCCCCCACCGTCAGCTCCTTGTCATAGTCCTCCGGCGACAACATCCCGGCCCCTCCCCTTTCCTGCACCCCTTCGTCCCGCCAATCTGGCGGCTTTTCCGCTTGACCTCAAGTTCTGTTGAGGTTTTAGCCTGCCCCGACTTTGCCGGCGGAATGGGCAAGGTGCCAATTGGGTGTTCAGATTTTCAGACCGGGGATGGGGACCGTATGACCAGGGGAAAGCTTGCCGCCTTGCAGGACCGTTTGGCGGGGTTGGGTGAGATGATGTTCCGGCCGATCCTGCCCGGCGCCACGCTGCGCGACCGCATGATCGCCTGCTGCGGCGCGCTGCTGGGCATCGCGGCGACCGGGCTGCTCTGCCGCAACATGTTGGCCTTCATGTCCAGCGCGCCGGTGCTGGTCGCACCGATGGGGGCGTCGGCGGTTCTGTTGTTCGCCGTGCCGGCCAGCCCGCTGGCCCAACCCTGGTCGATCGTCGGCGGCAATACGCTGTCGGCCATCGTCGGGGTGCTGGTCGCCGCCGTCATCCCCGACCCGATGCTGGCCGGAGCCGCCGCGGTGGCGCTGGCCATCGCCACCATGTCGCTGACCCGCTGCCTGCATCCGCCCGGTGGTGCCGCCGCGCTGACCGCGGTTCTGGGTGGGCCGGCGGTGACCGAGATGGGCATCAAGTTCGCCTTCTTCCCCGTCGCGGTGAACTCCATCCTGCTGCTGACCGCCGGGCTGATGTTCCACCGGCTGTCCGGCCACCGCTATCCGCACAAGGCGGTCAACAGCCACCGCACCGGCGATCCGCCGCCGCAGCTGCGCCCCGGCCTGACCCAGGGCGACGTGGACGTCGCGCTGCGCACGCTGGCCGAGACGCTGGACGTCAGCCGCGACGACCTCGGCGCCCTGCTGGTCAATGCCGAGCTGCACGCGCTGGAGCGGCTGCATGCCAACATCACCTGCCGGGAGATCATGTCGCGCGACCTCGTCACCGTCACGCCGGACACCCACCCGCAGCTGGCCCGCGCCCGGTTGCTGGAGCATGGCTTCCGCACCCTGCCGGTGGTGGATGGGCAGACCATGGTGGTCGGCATCGTCGGGCACGAGCAGCTGTCGCATGGCGACGCGCTCCATCACGGGGCGCGGGTCGCTTCCGTGATGGTGCCGGCGGCGACCGAGCTTCCCGACACGCCGGTCTTCCGCCTGCTCGGCCGGCTGTCCGACGGCCGGACCCATGACGTGGTGATCGTCGACCAGAACCGCCGGGTACTGGGGATGATCACCCAGACCGACCTGCTGGTGGTGCTGGCCCGCACTGCCCTGGCGCGTGCGGTGCAGACCGGAGTCGACGGGCTGGGCGACGCCCTGCCGCGTGGCTACCTGCGTGACGTGACAGCCGGGCGGGCGTAGCGGGTCGAGGACCGGGGCGGCCTCCCTTCGCCGTCCCGGTCGCCAGCCGGCGCGTTTGAACTCTGGTGACGGCGGTTCGTGCGTTCAGGGTGCAATGTCGACGACGATCTTGCCGTCGGCACTGCCATCGGACACGGCGGTGTGCGCATCGTCGATCCGGTCCAGCGGGAAGCGCCGTGGATCGAGACGGGGCAGCAGCTTGCCGGCTTCGACCAGGGCGGTGGCGTGGCGCAGGATTTCTCCGTGATGCGCCAGTCCCTCTCCCGTCAGCAGGGGCAGAAGGGTGAAGACGCCCGAATAGGTCGCCGCACGGAACGAAAGCGGCGCCAGTGCATGCGTCCCCCAGCCCAGGCAGCTGACCACATGGCCGAAACGCCGCACCGCCTGGAACGAGGCGTCGAGCACCGGCCCGCCGGCGGTGTCATAGACCAGATCGAAGCCGCGGCCCTTGGTGTGGCGGGCGACATAGGCCTCGACCGTCTCTGTCCGGTAATCGATGGCGATGGCTCCCAGCTGCTCGACGACCGCCCTCTTCTCCGCCGACACCGTGGCCCAGACGGTCGCACCGAAGGCGCGGGCGATCTGGACCGCGATATGGCCCACGCCGCCGGCGCCGCCTTGGACCAGGACCGTCTGGCCGGATTGGATTTCGGCGCGGTCGACCAGACCTTCCCAGGCGGTGATGGTGATCAGCGGCAGTGCCGCGGCCTCCCGCATCGTCAGGTTCGCCGGCTTGTGCGCGAGCAGGTCGGCCTGGACGGCGGCGTATTCCGCCAGCGAGCCCTGGTGCCCGCCGACGCCACCGGTCATGCCATAGACCTGATCGCCGGGCTTGAAGGCGGTGACACCGGGACCGACGGCGACGATCTCGCCCGCCAGATCGATGCCGAGGATGGCGGGCAACGGATGCTTCGCATGGGCCGCGGCACCGCTGCGGATTTTGGTGTCCAGCGGATTGACGCCGCTGGCGGCGATGCGGACCAGCACCTGGCCGGGACCGGCCACCGGCCGCGGGACATCGGTCAGCCGGAACGGGGCGCCATACGCCTCCAGCACCAGCGCCCGCATCGTGTTGTTCAGCGTCTGTGACATGGCCTTGATCCTCGTTGGGGAAGCATCGGGGTGACTGGGTAAGAGGATGGCCCTAACGCAGATGTTTGAAAAACAACGATGCTGTTCACATTCCATTCATTTCTGTATGATGCGGCATGGAGTGGAGCGACCTTCGGATTTTCCTGGCGATTGCCCGCGAGGGCACGCTCGGTGCGGCAGCACGGCGGATCGGACAGAGCCAGCCGACCATGGGGCGCCGTCTGCGCGCGCTGGAGCAGGCGGTGGGCCATACCCTGTTCCAGCGGACCGGAGACGGCTTCGTGCTGACCGACGAGGGGGCCGCCGTGCTGCGCCATGCCGAGCGCATGGAGGAGGAAAGCCTTGCGCTGGAGCGCGAATTGGCTGGGCAAGGCGGACGGCTGGAGGGCAGCCTGCGGCTGTCGTCCTCCGACTGGTTCGGTCTTCACATGCTGACGCCGGTCATCCACGAGTTCACGACCCGTCACCCCGGAGTGACGGTGGAATTGCTGACCGAATCACGGTTGCTGAGCCTGTCCCGGCGTGAGGCCGACCTGGTGTTCCGCATCCGTCCCTTCGATGAGCCGGAGGTGGTGCAGCGCAAGCTGACTCGCATCGATTATGCGCTTTACGGGACCGAGGGGGGTCGGATTCCAGTTGCCGGCGACGGCACCGGCTGCGCGCTGGTCACCATGGACGCTGCCTTCGGCGGCATGCCGGATGTGGCGTGGCTGCAGAAGATGCTTCCGAACGCCCGCATCACGTTTCGCAGCAACAACCGCGACGTTCAGGCCGCCATGGCCGCCTTCGGTGCCGGGCTGGCTGTTCTGCCGCGTCCGATCGGCGATGCGCTGGACAGGTTGCGGATCGTCGACCTTGGCGAACCTCTACCCGGACGCGATGTCTGGATCGGCTACCACCGGGATCTCCGCCGGCTGGCGCGGTTGCGGGCTCTGGTCGATCTGACGGTCGAGCGCTTTTCGCGTCCACCGTCCCGACCCGTGCCGTAGCCGTTACCGGTGGAGCGTCACCAAAGTTCAGGAATCGAAAAGGTTGGAGTCACCAAAGTTCAGCGGCCGGATTCGGGGATGCATCAGGCGATGCGTGCCATCACCCGCTCGTTGATCGGCGGACGGGACGGGTGGAGGATCAGCCCTTCGGCCGCTTCCTCGACGCGCGCGTCCGGATAGGCGGCCATGGCGTATTTCAGGTTCGGGATGAACTTGGTTTTGAACTGGCGGACCAGGGCATAGCCGGCACCGAACTGGCCGTGCAGGGCTGCCCAGGTGATCGGCGTCGGCTTGTCCAGCGAATGCAGGCGGTAGGCCAGCCAGATATAGACGTCGAGCGCCATCGACTTGCCGCTGATCGCCTTCAGCGCCTCTTCGGCCACCGGAACCGGGTGTTCGCGCAGGGCCTTGAAGAAGCTGTCGCTCAGCCGCACCGTCTCGGTGAACAGGGTTCCCTGGCGGTCATCGGGCCGCCGCAGCTGGATGGCGTCGGCGACGATCGATTCCTTGCTCTGACGCCGTCCGCCGTCGGCGTCGGTGAAGAAGGTCAGATGGCAGGCGGAGAGGCGGGCCGCCTGATCTTCGACGTCGCGATAGGCCTTGCCGCAGATTGGAATGTCCATGCGCTTCAGCCAATCATGCATGGATCCGCCCAGTTCGACCTCCGGATTCCCGGTCTGGATGGCGCGGGTCTGCAGATAAAGCAGAATCATGCGGGCACGGCTGCCATAGGGAACGCCGATTCGGCGGGTGACGCCATTGCGATCTTCGATCACACCGGGTTGGATAACCAGTTTTACCTTGTGGCCGGGCCGTTCCCAATGCTGGTCGTCGGGAAGCTGGCGGTGGGGCAGTGCCGTCTGGCAGAATCCGGCATAGGTTATGCCGAGCTTGCCGTTTTCCGCGGCTTGGACCGCGGCGGCGATGTCGATCAGCGGCCGTTCCTCGTCCGAAACGAGGGCCAGCGCGCCGTCGCGTCCGTGAGTCTCGATCAAACGATGAATGCTGCCCATGCCCGCCTCTCCAAACCCGTCTCCGGCTCTTGGCCGCCGTGACCATCCTGTGACGGGCCGATGACCGAACCTGCCAGATACAACACCCCGGATCGGGCTGAAGGCAATTTGAACCTTGGTGACGCAGGCTATTTGGAACCTATTTGGAACCAACTATTAGATTCGTCACCAAGGTTCAGGGGATAAGTCCGAGTCGCGTCACCACAGTTCAAGGATGGCGTCACCAGAGTTCATGGGGAATAACCGGGGACTTGTGGACGAATCGCGGTGGCGGAATGGCTGTTCGCTTGAACCTTGGTGACGCCGGGCCGGTCGATTCGGGGCTGGAGTCGGGCGGCAAGGATGTTGGAGCGTCACCAAAGTTCAAGGATTCCAGGGGGTAAATTCCTTCTCCAGCCCCGGGAGAGGGAGGGGATCCACGAAAGTGGGGAGGGTGAGAGCTGATCCAAGCAATCTTGTGGCTTGGGATTCCTGCTTTGCCCCCTCACCCATTCCTCGCCAGGGTCGGGAGAGGAAGAATCTTCATTAAGGTACTGATACAGCGACATTTTTATCTTTGCAGGAATAACGGTCGAGATAACCGGAGGCTTTCCCCGCCATCCGTCGCCAGTCTGCACAGCCCAGGCGTCACCAAAGTTCAAACGCCTCGTCGAGTCGATTCGGGACGCGGCGCGTCACCAAAGTTCAAACCCTGGACGCAGCGAGCGTCACCAAAGTTCAGGAGTCATGCCGAGTCGATCCGGCTGGGAGCGTCACCAAAGTTCAAGCCGCGACCGGCCCTGCCTCCCGTCCTGCGATCATCGGGGCGTCACCAAGGTTCAGGAATCCGGCGGCCATGGAACAGGCCGGCCGTGGCGGAGTTGTCTTGCCCTAGGGTCGGACCGGTTCGGGGGGCGACATGGCGCGGGACGCGGCGGCGGTATCGCCGGAGTTGGCTTCGGCCGGGGATGCCGGAGACGAGGAGTCGGGGAAGGTCGTCATCGCCGCCGTCGCGGCCAATCTGGCGATCACCGTCACCAAGTTCGGCGCGGCGCTGATCACCGGCAGCGCGTCGATGCTGAGCGAGGCGGTGCATTCCCTGGTCGATACCGGGAACGAGGCGCTGATGCTGGTCGGGCTGAAGCGGTCGCGGAAGCCGCCCGACGAGCGCCACCCCTTCGGCTACGCGCGCGAGCTTTACTTCTGGACCTTCGTCGTGGCGCTGGTGATCTTCGCCGGCGGTGCCGTGGTCTCCATCTATGAAGGTGTGGAGAAGATCCTGCACCCGCAACCGGTGGAGCAGGCCTGGATCAACTTCGTCGTGCTGGGCGTCGCCTTTGTGATGGAGGCGATCAGCTGGGTGGTGGCGTTGCGCGCCTTCAACGCCGACCGCGGCGAGGCCGGCCTGTTCGAGACCGTCCATGCCAGCAAGGACCCGACCGTCTTCATCGTTCTGTTCGAGGATTCCGCCGCCCTGGTCGGTCTGATCATCGCCGCGACCTGCCTGTCGGCCGATCTGTTGCTGGACCAGCCCGTCTATGATGGTGTCGGGTCGGTCCTGATCGGGCTGGTGCTGGCCGCCACCGCCGGTTTCCTCGCCTATGAGACCAAGAGCCTGCTGATCGGCGAGTCCGCCCGACCCGATCTGGTGCATGGGGTGCGGATGCTGGTGCGGGAGGAGGAGGCGGTCGACCATGTGAACGAGGTGTTGACCATCCATCTCGGCCCCAAGGTGGTGATCGTCACGCTCAGCCTGGATGTGCGGGACGAGGTCAGCGCCGGACAGGTGGAACAGGCGCTGGCCCGCATCGAGCGCCGGGTGAAGGAGCGCTTCCCGGAAATCCGCCGCGTCTTCACCGAGGTGCGGGCGGGAGAGCATCGGGACCGGCTGGGCAGACCTGAGCCAGGCTGACCGATCGGTCGGCTTGTTGTTGCAACTCCGCACAGGGTCCATTGACAAAGTTCCGGCAACTTGCTCAGACTCCGCGCGACCGCCGACGGGGGGCGGAGTCCAAGGGAAATGACGGGAGTGCTGTCCATGGGTGGCGGGGGCGACGAGATGCGCCAGTTGCGCGAGCGCCGCGGCGAGAACCAGACCCAGTTCGCCGAATGGCTGAACGGGCAGCTCGGCCGCAGCTATACCAAGGCGCGGATCAGCCGCTGGGAAAGCGGGGCGGAACGCATCCCGCAGCAGCTCGTCGATTTCCTGACCCGCCACAAGGCGGACGAACGGCCGCGTTCCGCCACCTATCTTGCCGTTGCCAACCAGAAGGGCGGTGTCGGCAAGACCGCCACCGCCGTCAACCTCGCCTATGCCCTGACCGAGGGCGGGGCGCGGGTGCTGCTGATCGACTGCGATTCCCAAAGCAACGCCACCGTCCATGTCGGCATCGGCAACGCCGCCATCGTCGCCTTGGAGCAGCAGCGCAAGACACTCTATTATGTGCTGCGCTCGGAAGAGCCGCTGACCTCGGTCATCATGCCGACGGCGGAGCGCGGGCTGGATCTGGCGCCGGCCGGGCTGTCGCTGGCCGATGCCGATGTGGAGCTGGCGGCGGATTCCACCGGCGGGCTGATCCTGCGGGAGAAGCTGGACGAGGTGCGCCACGCCTATGATTTCGTGGTGATGGACTGCGCCCCCAACCTGGGGCTGGTGACCGCCAACGCGCTGTCGGCGGCGGAGCTGGTGGTGGTGCCGGTGCAGACGGAGGCGCTGGCCCTGCTGGGCGTCAAGCGGCTGGTCGACACCATCGGCCGCATCCGCCGCCGGGTGAATCCAGGCCTGCGCATCGCCGGCATCATCCCGACCATGTACAACGACCGGCTGACCCAGGACCGCGCGACCTTGCAGGAGCTGATGGAATCCTACGCCAGCCAGGTGCCGGTCTTCGATCCCATCCCGCGCGCCACCGTCTATGGCAAGGCGGCGGCGGCCGGCATGATCACGCTGGCCGGCGATCCCAAGGCGCCGGGGGCCGAGACCTTCCGCGAGGTGGCGCGCCAGATCCGCGCCTATGCCCAGAACCGGGAGATGCCGCATGTCGCGTAAGTTCGAACGCAAGACCCGCGAGCTGTTGGGCGGCGCGGCGGAGCCGGCCGGCGTGGTGGCCGGCGGGTTGACGGTGGGCAGCGACCGGCTGTTCGGCACCTCGGCCGGCTTCCCGCATGTGGTGGAACTGGACCTCGCCCACGTCCGCCGCAACCCCGACCAGCCCCGCCGCCATTTCGATGAGGCGGAGCTGCGCAGCCTCGCCTCCTCCATCGAGCGGCATGGCTTGCAGAACCCCATCCTGGTCCGCCCCCTGCCCCAGGGCGAGTATCTGCTGATCGGTGGCGAGCGCCGCGTGCGCGCGCACGAGATGCTGGACCGCAAGACGATCTTCGCCATCCTGACCTCCGGCGATCCAGACGAGATCGGTCTGATCGACAATGTCCAGCGCGTCGACCTGAATGCGGTGGAATATGCGGCGGCGCTGGCCCGGCTGATCGACAAGCACGGTTATACCCATGACGAGCTGGCCGCTGTGGTCGGGCGCGACCGCACCGACGTGACCAAGCTGCTGGCGATCATGGGCCTGCCGGTGGAGATTCGGGAGGAGTATGCGACGCAGTTCGCCAATGTCTCCCGCTCCGTGATGATCGAGATCGCCGCCGCTCCGGCCGAACTGCAGGGCCGGCTGTGGGAGCGCGCCAAGGAAGGCGCCAGCGTGAAGGCGGTGCGGCAGGCCAAGCGCGAGCATGCCAATGGCGCTGCCGTGGACGACGCACCGCCGCCGGATGCGTCTCACGAACCGGACGCGAAGGAGGCGGTGCGGGCCTTGCAGGCCAGCGTGAAACGCATCCTGCGCGACGTCGCCGTTGTGCGGGAACAGCGCCGCTTCCTCGACCCCGACAACCGCGGCCGGTTGCTGCGGCTGCGGGCGGAGATCGACGCCATTCTGGAGGGGGGCGCCTAAACGCCCTCCCCCAGCAGCGACTTTGGCTCCAGGAAGGCGTCGAGGCCGAAGCTGCCATATTCGCGGCCGATGCCGGATTGCTTGAAGCCGCCGAAGGGTGCCTTCGGGTCGTGGGCCAGGCTGTTGATCAGCACGCGGCCGGCGACGATGCGCTCCGCCACGCGGCGGGCACGGACGGTGTCGGCCGTCAGCACATAGGCCTGCAGGCCGTAGACGGTGTCGTTGGCGATGGCGACCGCCTCCTCCTCATCCTCATAGGGGATGATGGAGAGGACCGGGCCGAAAATCTCCTCCCGCGCGATGGTCATGTCGTTGCGGACGCCGGTGAACAGGGTCGGGCGCACGAACCAGCCCCCGGAAAACTCCGGTTGTCCGTCCGGACGGCCTGGGCCGCCGGCCAGCAGGACGGCGCCCTCCTCCATTCCGATGCGGATGTAACGCTGCACCCGGTCCCACTGGGTCCGGCTGACCATCGGGCCGACGGCGGTTGCCGGATCGCGCGGATCGCCGGCCTGCACCGCCTCGACCGCCGTCTTGGCCAGCGCCTCGATCTCGGCGAGGCGGCTGCGCGGAGCCAGCAGGCGGGATCCGGCGATGCAGGCCTGACCGCTGTTCATGAAGGCGGCGTTGACCGCCAGCGGGATCGCCTGGGACAGGTCGGCGTCGTCGAGGATGATCGTCGGCGACTTGCCGCCCAACTCCAGCGTCACCCGCTTCAGCGTGTCGGCCGCCGCGCGCAGGATCGCCTTGCCGGTGGCGGTGGAGCCGGTGAAGGAGATCTTGGCAACGTCCGGATGGCTGGAGATCGCCGCCCCCACCCGGTCGCCGCGACCGGTCACGATGTTGAACAGGCCGGGCGGCAGGCCCGCCGAATGCAGCGCCTCGGTGACGATCTGTGTCTGGCGGGCGCTCATCTCGCTGGGCTTGATCACCGCGGTGCAGCCGGCGGCGATGGCGGTGGCGAGCTTGCCGCAGATGAAGCCGGCATTGCTGTTCCACGGCGTGATCAGCCCGGCGACGCCGAGCGGCTCCATGCTGACGTCGGCCGAGCCCATCCGCCGGACGAACGGATAGTCGGCCAGCAGGTCGGCGGCTTCACGGAAGGAATTCACCGGATAATCGACCATGAAGGCGGCGCGTGAGGCTGGGGCGCCATATTCATCGATCACGGCGTCGAGCAGATCGTCGCGCCGGGCTGCGACGGCATCGCCCAGCCGGTGCAGCATGGCGATGCGCTCCGCCTTGCCGGTCCGGGAGAAGGCGGGGAAGGCCCGCTTGGCGGCGGCGATGGCCGCCCGTGCGTCCTCCTCGTCGGCAAGCCGCACGCGGCCGGTGACGGCGCCGGTCGCCGGGTTGTGCAGGTCGAACAGCTCCGTCCCATGCGGGGTGACGAAGCCGCCGTCGATATAGATGGTGTCGATCTCTTGCATGACGGGTCTCCCGAATGCGCCATAGGGCGGCTGGCCATTCAGGTGGCACAAGGGCTGCCGAGTGATAAGGTGGACAATCCCGCATGAATCGGTGAACGGATCGGGACAATGTCACTCACGGGACTGGCGGAACTGGAGGCTGTGCAGGCGGTCGCCCGCCATCGCGGCTTCCGGGCCGCGGCTGCCGAGTTGGGGATGTCGCGCTCGGCGCTCAGCCACGCCATCGCGGCGTTGGAGGAGCGGCTGGGGGTTCGGCTGTTCCACCGGACGACGCGCAGCGTCGCGCTGACCCGGGCGGGGGAGCAGTTCGTCGTCGACACCGCCCCTGCCCTGCGCGACATCCAGGCCGCCATCGACCGGCTGTCCGACCATCGTGCCGCACCTGCGGGAACGCTGCGCATCAACAGCTCGGCCGGTGCGGCGCGGATGATCATGAAGCCGGTCATCCTGGAGTATCTGCGCCGCTATCCCGACATGACGGTGGACATCGTCACCGAGGGGAAGCTGATCGACATTGTGCTGGAGGGCTTCGACGCCGGGGTCCGGCTTGCGGACCAGGTACCGCAGGACATGATCGCCATCCCGCTCGGCCCCGAGCTGTGCTTTGCGGTCGTCGGCACGCCGGGGTATTTCGCCGGCCGGTCCCTGCCGGCCACCCCTGCCGACCTTGCCGGGCACCGCTGCATCCGCAGCCGCCTGCCGAGCGGCGCCCTCTATCGCTGGGAGTTCGAGCGGCATGGCGAGACGGTTGCCATCGATGGCAGCGGGCCGCTGATCCTGGACGATCCCGATCTGATGCTCGACGCGGTGCGGGCGGGGATGGGGGTGGGCTATCTTGCGGAATGGCACGTTGCCGACGACATCGCCGCCGGGCGGTTGCTGCGCGTGCTGGAGGAGTGGACTCAGCCGTTTCCCGGATTGTGCCTTTACTATTCAGGCCGGCGCCATCTGCCGCCGGGGCTGCGGGCGCTGGTCGATCTGGTGCGGGAGCTTGGGGGCGGACGTCAGGGGTGGTGATGTGGGACGTCCCACATTTCTTCTCACCCCGGGGAGAAGGGGATTGAGAGGCGTCGGCGCCAGAAGGGACGATCTTGCCAGCGGCGTTCCAGACCGTACCAGGCGCGCAGATGGGCGCGGTAGGCGTCATGGATCGGCGTGAGGCCGGCGGCATAGCCCGATAGCGCGTCTGGATCGCCGGACAGGTGGCGGTCGGCGGCTTCCGCGGCGGCAAGGCCGGTGTAGAGCGCGTTGAAGATGCCCTGGGACGACAGCGGGTCGAAGCCGAGCGCGGCGTCGCCGACCGCCAGCCAACCGTCGCCGCAGGTGGGAGACAGGCTGCTGCTGTGGGCAGCGCAGAAACCGCTCCTCCCCTCCCCTTGCCCCTCCCCTTGCCCCTCCCCCTGCCCGTCCGGTTCGAAGCCGCAGGCGCGCAAAGAGTCGGCGAGAACGGTGCAGCTGGACAGGCGGCGCAGCAGCGATCCGGCGTCGCGGGCATCGGCCGCGGCATCGAGGTCAGCGTCGGTGTGGAAGGCGACCACCCGGCGCCCGGCGGGCAACGGGGCGCTGTACCACCAGCCGTCCGGTTCCGCCTCGATCCAGGTCAGGCCGGATTGGCGGCCGGGGGCGTCGCGCCCGTGCAGCCAGCCGCAGACCAGCCGGTCCGACACCGTTCGCCGGGCGCCGAACCGCTTCGCCAGCGGCGAACCGCGCCCGCCGGCATCGACCAGCAGGCGGGCGCGGACGGGAATGCGGCGGCCGGCGGTCTCCACCTCCAGCAGCCAGCCCTCCCCTGTCCTGTCCACCGACAGCGGCCGGGCCGGGACCAGCAGGGCGGCGCCACGGGAGACCGCCACCCGGCGCAGCCAGTCGTCGAACCGGCCACGGTCGAGGTGCCAGCCCGGCCCGTCGAGGTCGCGCAAATGTCGG